>CAIKLQ010000396.1 GCA_903828255.1 uncultured Verrucomicrobiota bacterium | reverse complement strand
TTCCACTGAAAGACTCTCCCGCACGATCTGGATCGGCGTGGGCTTGCTCATCGTCATCCTGAGCGTGTCATTCGTGCTCTCCCAGTTGCAGCCACGGCAACGTCCCGCTTCCAAATTGCCCATGCTTGGCCAGGTCGCTGACTTCGCATTGACGAATCAGGCGGGGCAACGCATCACGCTCGCCGAGCTGCGCGGCAAAGCCTGGTTGGCGGACATCATTTTTACCCGCTGCGCCGGTCCTTGCCCGCGCATGACGAAGCAAATGGCGTCGTTGCAAGTCTCCCTGCCGCAAACCAGCAGCGCCAAACTCGTCACCCTCACCACCGATCCTGAATTCGACACGCCGGAAGTCCTGAAGAAATATCCCGAGCGTCTGGGTTTGAAGGCCACGGATCGCTGGATGTTTCTCACGGGCGCGAAGACGCAAATCGCCGGGCTGGCGATTGACAGCCTCAAGCTCACGGCCATCGAAAAGAAACCCGCCGAGCGCACCGACGCGGACGATCTATTCATTCACAGCACCATCTTTGTGGTGGTGGACAAACAGGCGCGGTTGCGGGCGGTTTTTGAGACCGCCGGCGAAGGTGTGGAGTGGGCGAAGGTTCAACCCAGCATCGTCGCGGCTCTCAAGAGCCTGGAAAGCGAACCATGAGCTTCAACGACCTGCCCGCCATCAACGCTTGCTTCAACGGCTTGGCCGCAGTTTTTCTCACGGCAGGTTTCATTTTCATCCGGCACCAAAACAAAACCGCGCATCGGAATTGCATGATCGGGGCGCTGGGTTCGTCGGCGTTGTTTCTGGTGGGCTACCTCACTTACCACTTCGTCGTTCACGGGCTGACGAAGTTTCAGAACCCGGCTTGGTTTCGGCCCATTTACCTGACGCTGCTGCTCACCCACACCGTGCTGGCCGTGGTGATTGTGCCGTTGATCATCCTCACGCTGACCTGCGCTTTGCGGGGACGCTTTGAGGCCCACCGGAAAATCGCCCGCTGGACCTGGCCGCTGTGGATGTATGTCTCCGTGACCGGGGTGGTGATCTATCTCCTGCTTTACCAGATCTTCCCGCAGAAGTAGGAGCGCCGGCCTCCGGCACGGCGCAGTGGAGTATTCCCCGCAATCGCCACGTCTGACACCTCCGCCGAGTCCGACCTGGCAGACAGGTCGGCGGGCTGGGCGGTTTATTACTTCTCGCTCACATCCACGCAAACCACCGCACCCGCCGCGTTGCGGCAATAAATCTTTCCGTTTGCCAGCACCGGCGATGTCCAGCACTTGCCGCCGAGAACCTGCGCGCGGGAAATCGCTTTGAAACCTTCGGGCGAGGGTTCAGCCACCATCAACTCGCCTTTTTCGCTCAGCACGACGAGCTTTCCATCCGCGAGCATGAGCGAGCCTTTGCCGGAAGCTTTGTCGGTCCATTTCACTTCGCCGGTGGCAAAAACGAGACAGCGGAGCTGGTTGTCATCCACGCCGTAAATGTGATCCTTCCACACGACGCAACTGTTGAACTGATTGCGCATGTTCTTGTTTTCCCAAACCGGCTTCGGCGGTTTGCTGCCGACATCGAACACGCCGCCACCGTGGTTGTAGCCGGAGGAAATAAACACCTGGCTGCCAGACAGAATCGGATCGGCGGCGTTCACGTCATATTGGGTTTTCCACGGGAAGCGCCAGACTTCCTTGCCATCCTTCACCGTCACCGCAACGACCTCCTGCTTGGTCGCCAGCATCACCGCGCGACCGTCGCCCGTGCCGAACGGAACGGGCGTCGCGTAGCCGGATTCCTCCGTGCCGGAGGACCACACGACCTTGCCGGTCTTCTTGTCCAAAGCCGCGCCCGTGCTGCCGACATTGATCAACGCCAGATCGCCCTCAATCACCACCGAACTGGCAAAGCCCCACGTCGGCATGGTGGCTTTCAACATCGCCGCGAGATCCTTGGACCAAACGACCGTGCCCTTCGCCGCGTCGAGGCAATGCGCCATGCCGCGCTTGCTGAACATGTAAACGTGTTCGCCCTCCACCGTGGGCGTGGCGCTCGGGCCGCCCTCGTAATACTTCGGGTCGAGCTTCGCGGGGTAGGACTGTTTCCACACTTCCTTACCGGAGGTCGCATCGAAGCAAAACACCGAATCCGTGTCGCTTGCATTGCCGGCGGTGTAAACGCGGCCTTGGCTGACGGCGAACGAGGCGAAGCCGATGCCGACTTCCGCCTTCCACAGTTTCTTTGGCCCTTCCGTGGGCCACTGCGCGGTCCAGCCGGTCTCTTTGGAAATGCCGTTGTAATCCGGTCCCCGCCAGCGCGGCCAGTCCTCAGCCGGGGCAGTGAACGAACTCAAGCTAGTGACGACGACCAGGCAAAGCGTGGTAGAAATTTTCATGCGAAACACTTAGCGGAGCGGGCCTCGCAAGTCAATGTTAGGGCAACGCCGGCGTGTGGGTACCGCAACCGGGGTTGAACTAGGGCTTGCATCAGACCAACGGGTGGCCAGAATGGAGTGTTGTTTTCCCGAACTTGGGTAGCCGCGACCTCGGACCTATGACGCGAATTTTGCTCGTTGATGATGACGCTATCGTGCGCAAGATTTACGGAGGTGGCTTGGC
>CAIKLQ010000395.1 GCA_903828255.1 uncultured Verrucomicrobiota bacterium | reverse complement strand
GGGCGAGGGCAGGGTGAGGGAGAGTCGTCCGACTGGATAAGAAGTTTGCCATTCTCTGAGATGCTCCCTCGACGCTCCCACTGCGAGCGTGAGCGCTGCGGGTGGGGACCGCCCGCGCGCCGGCAATTCCGCAGCTTCTTCGCAGCCTGCGACGAAATCGGAGGATACGGTGTCTGGTGCAAGAGTTATTTTTCTGGGGTGTTGGCGCGCCTCTGCGCCCGGGCGGCGGGCCAGTCCGTTACGCGGTGGCGACCGGCGACGCGGCGAACTGGAGGTTCGAAGTCTCCGCGCCGCCGCTGGCCCGCGCCCGTGCGCAGGGCACGGCGCGACGGCGTTCCTGCCAGTTCGGATCAAAGGGCTGGCCGGTTTTGAGCACGCCGTAAATGAGCCGCACCAGTTTGCGCATGCTGGCGCAGACCACGGTCTTGCCAGTGTGGCCTTTGGCCTGGAGGCGTTGGGCTTGGGCACGCACCACGGGGTTGTGGGTTTGGGCGGCCACCGCGGCCATGTAGAGGGCGGCGCGCAACGGGCGCGACCCCATCTTGCTCAGGTGGGCGACGCCGCGCACGCTGTCGCCGCTGTCTTTTTTGCGGGGGTCCAGTCCGGCCAGCGCCACGGCTTGGCCGGCGTGTTCCAAGCGCTCGACCGGCGGCAACTCGGCCACGGCGGCGGCCGCCGTGACCGGCCCCACCCCGGGGATCGAGTCGGCCAGCGCGACTTGCTGGGCGAGGGCGGCGGCACTTTCCAGGTGGGCGCGGATCAAGGGGTCCAGTTCGGTGATCGTCTTCTCGAAGTGGCGGAGTTGGCGGCGCACCAAACGCGCCAGGGCCGGGGCTTCGGTGTGCAGGCGGTTTTGCAAGCGTTGGCTTTGGCTCCCGAAGAACTGGCGCAGGCGGGTGAGGTCCTGCAACTGGCGCAGGGCGGTCGGGGTGGGCTGCCAGGCGGCGGGGCTTTGGGTGGCGCAGAAGCGGGCGATGATCGCGGCGTCGAGGGCATCGTGTTGGGTGCGCACCAGCAGGCTGTCGGCGTAGTGGCGGATGCGGCGGGGGTTGACGACGCTCACGGTGTGTTGGTGTTCGTACAAGAACAGGGCCAGGGCGTCGCCATAGCGGCTGGTGGCTTCCAGGCAGGCGTGAAGGGTCGCGGGCCCTTGCTGGGTGAGCCAGCGTTGGAGTTTTTTGAAGCCGGCGGGGGTGTTGTCGAAACAGGCGTGCTGGCCCGGGGCGTCGGCGGGGGACGCCGGGCGGAGGCACACGTCGAATTTGTCTTTGCTGATGTCAATGCCAAGGATGTGGTGAGGGTTCATGTGATGCGGTTTAGTTTATGGTTGTAACAAGAGGTCGGGCTGGAGAAGACTTCGGCACGAACAGGCTTGTAGAGGATCTGTCCGGGCCCGGAGGCCCGGCGATCAGGATACGGTTCGTTCTGGCCGAAGATGAGGAGTCGGGTCCAAACTCCGCAGGAACTCGTAATGGCTCAAGCGCGGCTACGGTTTACCCGACTCCCCTCCTCAAAGCGGCGGTTTTGTAAAGCAATCTGTGTAAGTAGTTTTTGTTTTTGTTTGTTTAATATTCCGAGTTTTAGCAGCGAGCTAAAGCGAGCAGGGGGCGAGCTGCGAGCCCCTGCTCGCGCCCCCTGCGGTCGAATGGTCGGTGGCTCCTTTTCATAACCTCAATCGAGCTTGGGCATGCGCTCCCCAAATTCGATGGCAAAGCGGTTCAGCGCCGCGCTCCAGTTCGCAATCGGCATCGTCCACTTTTGGGCAATCCGCTGCAGCGCCAGATAGTAAAGTTTGAGCAACGCTTCCTGGTGGGGAAAGACGCCGCGATTTTTGCTGATCTTGCGCAGCGACCGGTTCACGGACTCAATCGCGTTGGTTGTATAAATGGCCTTGCGAATCTCCGCCGGGAATTGGAAAAACGGGATCAGCTCCGGCCAATGCCTGCGCCAACTCTTGCTGATCGAAGGATATTTCTGATCCCACTTCACTTCAAAGGCCGTCAACGCTTGCGCGGCCTCGGCTTCCGTCGCCGCCCGGTAAATCGCCTTCAGATCCGCTGCCACCGCCTTGCGTTCTTTCCACCCCACATAACTCAACGAATGCCGCACCATATGGACCAGGCACAACTGCACCTGGGTCGCCGGAAACACCGCCTCCATCGCTTCGGGAAAGCCTTTGATCCCATCCACGCAGCCAATGAAGATGTCGCGCACCCCGCGATTCTTTAACTCGGTCAAGACATGCAGCCAAAACTTGGCCCCTTCCGTGTTGGCGACCCACATCCCCAGCACCTCCTTCTGCCCGGTCATCGTGATTCCCAGCGCCAGATACACCGCCACTTTCGTCACGGGACCATTGTCCCGGACTTTACCCCAGAGCGCGTCAAAATAGACAATCGGGTACACTTCTTCCAACGGCCGGTTCTGCCAGACCTGCACATCGGCGCTCACCGCGTCGGTCACTTGCGACACCAGGGCCGGCGACACTTCCACCCCGTAAATCTCCAACAAGTGCCCTTCAATTTCCCGCGTCGTCAGCCCCCGCGAATACAGACTGATGATCGCCTGATCAAAGCCCTCAAAGCGCCGCTGCCCCTTGGCCACAATCTGCGGCTCAAAACTCCCGTTACGATCCCGCGGCGTCGCCAGTTCCAGATGCCCAAACTCGCCTTTCAGCGTCTTGGGACTGGTGCCGTTGCGCGAGTTGCCGCTGTTGCGGCCCGCCGGGTCATGCTTGCCGTAGCCCAAATGCACTGTTAACTCCGCCCCCATCGCTTTTTCCAGGAGGCGCTTTTGCAATTGTTTGAGCAACCCATTTTGCCCCAATAGATCTTCGGGCTTCTGATAATCTTTGAGGAGTTCGTTCAACACGTCATCGGTAATGGCCATAGTCAAGAATGGCGGTTAGATAAGGCCTAAAACTCGCTTGCCCAAGCGTTTGCGACGAGGCGGATGTGGGACGGTTGCAAAGAGAACCTGGCGAGAGAGTCGCTGCATTTCCTTCAAGGTTCGTTGCACTTCGCCCCAATTCTCAATGGCCTGCTTGAGCCACTCATATTGTTCTCTGGACAACGCGACGCTCACCGTCTTGTGGCGCACCTTGCGCGTCCATTGATAGCAAGGACCTCCCGCCCCGGGCCCCCGATTCTGCGCGTAGCCTTCACTGATCCAACCGGCCTGGGCCAGTTGCCCGCGCAGAGTTTCATAGCGCGCTTTGGACGCCGCTAAAGAAAAGTCGTTTTTCATGCGAATACGCTAGCCGCCGTGTCAAGAGGGCGGTAGTGCTACCGCCCTATGATGCTCTCGACCCCCTTCTTTCCCGCCCTCCGCGCCCAACTCGCGGCCCTCGGCCAGCGCACCGCGCACAGTCTGCGCCACCTGGATTTCCCGCCCCTGGCCGCGAAACTCCGCGCGCTCCTGCCACCCCAATGGCTCGCCGCCGCGGCCGAGGGACCCAACAGCCGGGAGCGCATTTACTCGCTGCGCCTGACCTTCGAATGTTTCGTCTGGCAGATGCTCAAGCCCCAGACCGCCTGCCGCGAAGTGGTCCGCGCCGTCCAAGCCCTCTTTCAATCCGTGGACAAAGGTTCGGTCAATGAAAAAACCTCCGGCTATATTCAGGCCCGCCAGCGTCTGCCCAAGGAACGTTTGGAAAAGGCCGTGGCGGCCCCGGCCGCCACGGCGGACCGGCGGGTCCCAGACCAGGGCCAACTCAACGGCCGCCCGGTGAAGGTGGTGGATTGTTCCACCACCCAACTGCCCGATACCGCCGCGAATCAAGCGCGGTATCCCCAGCCTTCCAGCCAGAAGGCCGGCTGCGGTTTTCCGCTCTTGAAGTTCCTGGTGTTTTTTAGCCTCGGCAGCGGCGCCCTGCTCAAAGGCGTCTTGGATCACTGGAAAAACCATGATCTCAGGCGCTTGCATCGGGCCTGGGAATTCCTGTGCAAAGGGGACATTCTCTTGGGCGACCGGGCTTATGCCGATTATATCACGCTGGCCTGCTTGCCGCGGCAAGCGGTCGAGGTGGGGGCCCGCTTGCCCGGCACTCGCAAGCCGGATTTCCGGCGGGCCCACCAACGCCTGGGCCGCCAGGATGCCCTGTTTGACTGGCAGAAGGGCGGCCAGCAATCCGCCATTTTGAGCGCCGAAGAAGGGCTGGCCGTGCCGGAGAAGATCCCGGTGCGCCTCCTCCGTTTTTACGCGAGGATCCGCGGCCGCAAGCAACGGGTCACCTTGGTCACAACCTTGCTGGATCCAGTCGCTTACCCGGCGGAGAAATTGATTGCCTTGTAGGCCCGGCGCTGGAACTTGGAACTGGCGCTGCGGCACCTCAAGACCACGATGGGGATGGAAGCGTTGCGCTGCTTGAGCCTCGAGATGGTCGAAAAAGAACTCCTGGCGTACCTGGGCGCCGACAATTTGGTGCGGTGTTTAATGGCCGAGGCCGTGGCGGTGGCCGGAGTTGAGATGGAACGACTCAGTTTCAAAGGAACGGTGGACGCCGTCCGGCAATACACTGCGGCCATTGCCGGGGCGCGGAACCAGCGGAAGCGCCAGCAACTCTGGGAGGGGTTAGTGGCCAATCTCGTCCGGGATTTGGGGCCCCTGCGCCCGGGGCGAAAGGAACCCCGCGCGGTCAAGCGCCGCCCCAAGCCCTATCCGCTGTTGAACCAACCCCGCCATCAGTACAAAGAAATCCCACATCGCAGTCGCTATCGCAAAGCTCAAACACTCAAAAACTCGAGGTCTTAACTAACCGCCATTC
>CAIKLQ010000394.1 GCA_903828255.1 uncultured Verrucomicrobiota bacterium | reverse complement strand
GGAATGACCGCAATGCTGCTGGGTATGGGCATGCTCGGCCTCGGCTACGTTCGCCGGATGGTAAAGTAAGCTTCAAACCTTTGCAAATTACAGGGGGCCGGCAACTGCCGGCCCTTTTGAATATTGATATTGATAGGCCTTCGTGATAGGAATTGGCTTCTTGACGCTTCGCGGTTTAGGGACAACGCCGTTTTGGGATTCAGGCATAGATGGCTCCAATGGCGTATGTGATCGCGCCTTTGCGATAGGTGTTTTTCCGCAGCCGTGGCCACCGGCTCACGGGCTGGCGCAAGGCTCGCGGACAAGATCGCTGCCGCCGTTTTGGGATGGCCATCGCGGCAATGCGGCGCAAGCCGCGCCCCACGAGTAAGCGGACTTGGGCCACGGTGTGAGGAGATCCGCGGCGAGCGTGAGGAATTGCCACAAGCCTTGCACGACGTGGAGCGTTTTCACGAAACTGATCCGCAGCACGCCCACTTCGCCCACCGCCGCGGCGGCCACCCGGTAATCCACCAAGGCCGCATAGGCGAGGATCAGCGCGGCGAGTTCTTGCTGGGCAGTCAAAGGGGTGTGGCTTTGCAGACACGGGCCGGAGGCGCGCAGTTCCCCGATTCGCCCTGCGACCCCAAAGCCGCCGCCAACGGGTTGTGCAAGCCCAGTTCCAGCAGCACCGCGACGCCCACCTTCGGGAACGCCGCCCGCCCCCGCCGACTCCGCGCCTTGCGCATTTGTTTTTTGGTTTGCGGCGTGTTGGTGACTGAAAACAAGCAGCCATCCACTCCGCACAGGCGTAAGTCCTGATAAAACGCTTCCGGATGGCGGGCCCGCTCCGCCTTGGGTTGGAGCCACAAATCCCAGTTGAGCGATTTGGGAACGGCGGGCGTGTCGCTGGGACGTTCGCCATACTTCGAACTCCAGCCGGCATGGCCCCACGGATAGTAGGAAAGGTCGCACCAAGCGTGAACCTCGCGGATTTCGCCAATCGCCCCGTCCCAGATCCATTCGCAGAGGGTCCGGACGCCTTCGGCCGAGTGACCTTGATTGCCCATCTGGGTGATGACCTTGTGCTCGCGGGCGGCGCGAGCCAGCGTCCGGGCTTCGTGAACATCGTGGGTCAGTGGTTTTTGAAGATAGACGTGTTTGCCTGCGCGCATCGCGGCCAGGGCGATGACGGCGTGGGTATGGTCGGGGGTGGCGATGAGGACGGCATCAATGTCCTTCTGCTGCTCCAGCATTTCACGGTAGTCGGTCCAGATTCGCGCGTTGGGATATTTCGTAAAAGTCTTGGCTGCGTAATCGTGGTCCACATCGCACAAGGCCACGATGTTTTGACCCTTCAGGTTTTCGAGATTGCCCGCGCCCATGCCGCCCACGCCGATGCCGGCAATGTTGAGTCGCTCACTCGGAGGCGGTTCGCCCGCTCCGAGAACATGGCGTGGGACAATTGTGAAAACCGAAGCCGCGGCAGCGGTCGTGGCGATGAACTTTCGCCGGGTAAGCACGGGGCGGTTTGGGATGACGAGGTTGGCTGGACCGTTATTCGGATTGGAATGTGCGTTTTTCATAACAAGAACTGCCACGGCTTGGATCAATGGTGCTGGTTGGTGTTTGGGGTCGGGACCAGATCTGGATTTCATAAAGCCCCATCAGCCGGACGCTGCTGTTGTTGCGGTTGTGCCACAGTCCTTCGAAATTCGCCGGTGCCGGACAAGTGCTTTGGGATTGGCGGTCACTTCCCGGGTCGGAACCACAGCGCCCATCGCGTGGCATCGGCCACCGCTGTGTGTTCGGCGATGGGCCGCAGCACGACGGTTTGGGGCTGGATCGGATAGCCACCCGGACGGTAGGGCAGCGCGAGGTAAGCGGCCGGCGCGGTGAACCGGACCGGTTCGGCAACCACTGCCGCAACTGACTTGAGCGGCAAATCACCGGCAACATCAGGAGCCGGCAAGAGCACGCGGGCGTTTTCCGGAGGCTCATCGAAGTAGGTCGGCGCATCTTGCACGTTGACCCCCAAAAACCACGGACCGCGCAGAATGGCGACGCGGTTGGCGTCTTCCGGGTGCGGCAGCAGCCGAGTGCGCAGCACATAATGAACGGTCAGTTTGTCCCCGGACTGCCACCGGCGAGGGACTTCCACCGCCCCGGCCTGCGCGACGCCCGCCAGCGGTTGGCCGTTGAGCGTGAGTTCAAGGGCGGAAGCCCAGACGGGCTGGCGCAGGCGAAGCGGGTGCTCGGCCCCGTCCGCTTTCGTCACGCGCAGCGTCGCGCTCGCATCCTGCGCCAGGGTGGAGTCCGCCTGCAGCGTCAGGCCGGGGACGTTACCTTGGCCATCCACGGGCAGATCATAGCAAAGACGCGCGGACTCGGAGCGAAAGGCGGCCCGAGATATTTCCGGAAAAGCGCGCAGGCCATGCAACGTGCAGCACCACCAGGCGCGTGCGCTCCAGGCGCCGATGCCCTCGTCGGTCAAAACGTGATGACCAAAATCGCCGGTGTGAAACTGATTAAAGAAGAACTCGTTGAAGAGGGTCAACTCGGCGTTGTCGAGATAACGCGGATTGCGAGTCTCGGCCCAAAGATCCAGATTCAGCCGCAGCCAGTCGGCTTCGGAACAGCCTTCGTCGTTGGCAATCATCGGTTTGAAAATCTCCGGCAACGCGCCCTGCGGCAGCAGATTCCCCGAGGCGATGATGCCCTCCCATTCGGCTTCAACTTTTTTCAACCATAGGGCGTCGTGTGTGACCCGGTGGAGTTCGAGGACGCCACGCAGCGCGCTGACGAAACCGTGGCTGTGTTCCTTGGGATAGCGATGCGTGTTGCCCGCGATCTGCTCAGCCAGCCGCAGATATTTTTCGTCCTGCGTGGCGCGGTTCAAGGCCACCAAACCTTCGATGATTTGCGTCCAGCAAATATAACCCACCGCCACTTGGTCGCCGCTGAATTTCTCCAAGATGGCCGGGTCGTTGAACCGCGGCCCGAGCTGGACGAAGCAATCGCCGAGACGGCGGGCGCAGGCGAGAACTTCCGGGGTCGGCTTCAGGCGGTAATATTCAAGCAGCCCGATCAACATACGACCGTTGCCCCAGAGCAACGCCATGTCGCTGTTAGCAACTCCATTCGTGGTGAAGGGATCGCCAAAATGCCCGTCCGCCTTCTGCAACGGCAGGAGCTTGGCCGCGACCCGGTCAAGTTCAGGAATCGCCTGCCCGCTGAATTGGGCCACGGTGGCCAGCGCGCCAAGATAACGGCCCGACACATCGCCGCTAAACTCCGTGAACCGCCGCACATGTTGCGGCACGGCATCGGCCAGGACAAAGTCATCGGAATACACGGGTGGCCCGCCCTGCCGCACGCGGTCGAGCGATAGCTCCATCCGACTGGTTAATTCGCCAGCGAGTGTCCCGGTGGCGAGAGTCAGACCGAGGAGGATGTAAGAGAGGCGGCGGCTGTGGTTGGTCATGTCGTAATTCCGGTTAAGTATTTAGGCGTGGGATTTTTACCACAACCGCCGTTGCATCCGTTAGCCTCCCATCGGTTTATTATTAGCACGCCAGTGCGCCATGAATGAGGCGAAGCAGTGGTGTTTTCCCCCTTGATCCCTCTTATTGCCTTGCCTCAAATCAGGTTATTGGTACGGTGTGATTCACAACATGACTGGGAATCCAAACATACACGTGTCTTGGAGTCGTTACTTTGACAACGTGCTTCAGATTGTGGCGGCCTTGGTGGAGGATCATGAGGATTATCCCCCGCACGATCACGAATTTGTCGAGGTGGTCGTTGTGGTCGGAGGATCATGTCTTCATGAAACCGCGCTCGGAAAGAAGCAGATCACCCGAGGCGACGTCTTTATCTTTCGGCCGGGCGCGTGGCATGCTTACAGCCAGTGCAAGGACTTGGCGCTCTACGATTGCTGTTTTTTTCCCGGAATCCTGGGCCGGGAACTGAGTTGGATGATTGAGGATCCTTTACTGGGTCGCCTGCTCTGGAGTATTCCGCTATCCCCCGCCCAGCATGGAACGGCGTTGTTGCGCCTGCCCGAATCCGCTTTGAGGAAATGTCGGAAAACCCTCGATGAACTTGTCGGCTTGAGCACTCCGGATAAAGTCAGCCACCCGGTTCGACTCGGGCTCTTGATCCAACTGCTCGCCACCGTCGCCCAGCATTTGCCCGCCAAATCCAATCGCACCCCCCCAAAACCCAACCCCTCGGTCATTGCCGCCTTGAAGCTCATTGACGATCATCCGGAGCACGCTTGGACGTTGGCGAGTCTGGCCGCCCGCGTGCATGTGCTGCCGGATTATCTGACGCGGGCGTTCAACAAAGTCGCCGCGCTGCCGCCGATGGCCTATCTGCGTCGCCGCCGGCTCGAAATGGCAACTTCGTTGCTCGTCCGCTCGGAACATTCGGTCGGTGAGATCGGCAGTTTGGTGGGCTGGCCGGATGCCAATTACTTCACGCGCCGATTCCGCGCGGAGTTCGGCCTGACCCCAACGGCTTACCGCATGCGTTTCTCGAAGGTGTCGCAGGCCACGGCCAAGGATGCTTTGAAAACCGCAGCATCCGGCTGAGGGACGGAATTCTTCGCCGCGGAGCCGTTAGCGCAGAGATGGGAATCCCCCTTTTGTGGCGCGCATCTCCTCCAAACTGCGGCGCGTCAGGGGATATTTTCGGATAGCCACCATCGCCAGCAAGCCCATGAACGCGCCGGCCACGAAGGTCACAAACCCCAGCCGCCAGATGGCTTGCGGATTCTGGCTCGCCGATTCCACGCCTGGCGTGGTTTGGTAGCCGATGAAACTCAAGCAGAAGCCCGAAGTAATCATGCCGATCGCACAGGCCAGCCGTAAGGTCAGGCTGGCGATCGAGGAATAAGCGCCATCCTTTTTTGTGCCCCTCTGGAGAAAGTGAAATTCAGAGACATCCGCAATCATCCCAATGGAGACGGGCACCGCGATGCCGATACCCAGCCAGTAACTGGCGTGAAAGGCCACGAACAGCCAGGACGCCAGCGGGATGGATATGCCGCCCGCGACCAAGACGGTGCCCGGTGACACCAAACCAGTGAGAAACAGTAGCGCCAACATGCCGTTGCCAACCAAACTGACCAACCCGCCCAGAACGACCGTGGCTCGCTTGTCGAACCGCTTGGCCAGTCCTGCCGAGAAAAAAGCACCCACCGCCCACCCCACCATTGTGCTGCCGTGGGCGATGGTTTTTTGATCGGCGGAGAACTTCATGAAATCGTCATACACGAACACCTGCAAGGAACTCACCCACAGCGTATCAATCCCGGTCACCAGCGTAAAAACGATGACCCAGCGGAGGTTGGGGTCGAGCAGAAGCTGTTTCATATTGAGAGCAAATTGCCGAAACCAGCCCCCGCCAACCGCCCGCAACGCTGGCCGGGTATCTTCGCGCCACTGAAACGTGCCGCCGACGACCAGTGCTACAAAGAATGCCGTGGCCAGCGAGAACACCGTCCCCATCCGGAGATAATTCGCGGCCACGGTCGTGCCGCGGAGGCCGCCCCGATCCTGGAAAAAGAGCGACCACGCCAGGGCCGGGCCGGCAAGATTCGCCGCCATGTTGAGAATCTGCCGGATGCTCTGGAGCCGGGAACGCCCCTGATAATCGGTACACATTTCAAAACCCAGCGCCATATACGGAATGCAGAACAGGCTCAAACCCGTGCGCAGGATCAGGTTCACCACGACCAGGTACCAGAACATCGCCAACTGGCCGGCCTGCACCGCCACCGGAACGGCCCAGATCAGGTAGGAACAGGCCGTCATGATCAGTCCGCCGAAAACCATGTAGGGATGCCGGCGACCCCAGCGGCTGCGGGTGTTATCGCTGAGGTGCCCGATCACCGGTTCGGTAATCGCCTCCCATAAAACCGAAACGGACATGGCGATCCCCGCCCAAGACGGATCCAATCCCAGCGCTTTCGTGTAGTACAGCATCGCAAAAGCGAAAATGCTGTTCATCACCAACGAACTGGCACACTCGCCCGACCCATAGATCAGCATCCCGAATAATGAGCACTTCGTCGGTGTGGCAGCAGCCCGCGCCGTGGATTCCTGGTTCATGCCTTCCTAGCGAAACCTCCGAAAACTGCTTGTCGGGGTCGGGGTGGTGGCGGTTCGGTTTTCGGTGGGGCTGGTTTCATCGCGGCTGCTTCCGTTTGTGTTTGGCTGACGTTGAACTTCCTTCAAGTTTTTCTCGCCAGGTGTTCAAAATCAACGACCGGGCCGCGTCTGGCCCGGTTCGTAGATTTCCGTTTCGGTTGTGCCGGCGCTGCCATGGATCGGATTTTCGGGAAACAACGCCATCAAGCTGTCGGCAAAGATCGCCATGCCGCGGACGTCGGGATGGTTCGCGGTGTTGACCATGAGTGTGGAATACGGAATGCCCAGCCGCCACAATCGGCCATAGCGCGCCGCGGCATCAGCCAACGCCACGCCGTGCTCGGGCGCGAAGCGGCGGACCATTTTCACGTAGGGGCGCGGGTCATCGTCAAGGTCACGCTCCGTAGCCACATTCATGAAGCTGTTGTAGTGCGGGGTCAGGATGATCCACTCCGCGCCAATGCGCTGGAAATCAAGGAGGAACTGGCCGTAATGCCTTTCCACCGTCGCTACCTCCAGCACGCCGTCGTTTACGAATTCGGAAACCACCAGATCCGGCCGGGGCACGAGCACCGACTCCGCGAAGTTGCGGATGTGGCCGGGCGGTGCTTCGAGGAAGTGCGTGGAGTTGTGCGCGCCCCAGCCGACGGTGATGAGTTTGATGTTGGCTTTGGGAAAACGCTCCTTGAGCCGGCGGACGAATTGCGCCTGCCATTGATCTTCCCCGAGATAGCCTTCGGTCACACTGTCGCCCCACGCGAGAACTTTAAGCGGCTCGCCGCTGCGGAGCTTCGCCATCGTTTTGGGCAAGAGCCGTTCGGCCGCGCCCGGTGAAGTCTTAGGCGGCTCGGGAAAACTCGTTTCAAGAATCGGAAACAGATTGTCCGGCGTCAGCTTGGCGAGATGCGCCGGCAGCCAGAGGTTGGCCACGCGCTGTTCGGCCGGCTTCAACTCCGGCGCTCGCGGCATGGCGATGTGCGGCTTGCCTTGACGCACGGTCAACTTGCCATCGGGAGTGAGCACGATGGCATCAAGCCGCCGTGGCATGAACTGGTAGCGCACGGAAACGACCCGCGTCGCGCTGATCCCACCACCGGGCACGCGCCCAACCGCGCCCCATTCCAAATCCACTTTGAAATCCCGGTCCAATTCAAATTGCTTTGGCGGCGCACTGACGGAACTCACCTTCACGCTCCCGGGCACAAGCGCGAACCGCGCCGAGCACAGGTCGTCGTGAAGGCTGGGAAGTTGCTTGCGCGCCCAGCCGGGTTGAATTGGATTCCATTCTTCCAACAAATCATGGTGCTCGGCGACAACTTCGACCGACTTGGGCGGCTCGATGGATACGGTTGCCGGCGAGCTTGCCGAAGTCAGGGTTACCTCCACCTGCCAATCGCCAACGAGTTTCAATTCCGCAGGTGCAGCAAAACCAAGCGCACTGGCTGTCAGCAGAAACAGCGTGAGCGCTGTCGCGGTCTGCTGCGATGGGCGGCGCATTCGAGTGTGCAATTGAGCCGCTCGTGACATTCGCAAATCAGTTTGAACTCTTCGCTTTGGCCTGCGGAGAATTTTGTTTGCCGTTCTTGCTGATGGCACTTGTGGCCGTTGGAATTGGCGGACATTCCTTCAAGTCGGGACACATGATCCGCCACGTGTCAGCGGGATAAGCGTTGCGCAGGAAGAGCGGTTGCGGCAGCCAGGCGCGGAAGAGATTGTCGCTGCTCCAGCCGTTGCCAGCCGATGCATAGTCGCACATCGCCAGCGTGACTTGGCGATGATTGAAATAGTGACTGGGCCGCACCTCGAACGGCACGTCGAACGCCATCCAGACATTCGCCGGCTTGGATGCGCTCGGCATCAGTGCCACGTAGTCGTCCGGCGTTTGCGTGGCGAGGAGTTCCTTCACGCCGCGATCAATCACCGCGCGATGTTCGGGCGTCGGCTCGCAGGCACAGCCCCACGCGGCCGACGTGAACCACTTGCCCCAATACTCGCAGCGCCAGTGGCCGCCGTCTTCCTCGGTGCGGTCGCGGAAGGCTTTGATGATGCGCTCAAGGTCTTGCGCCATCACGCGATTCGCGAGGGACCATGCCAGCTTGTCGCCGCGCCAGCCTTCGAGACGCACGGAGCCGGGCGCGGCGGGGGTGAACTCGTCGGTCGCGCCACCAGCCAAGGCGGCAGTAGCGAACACCGTGGCGGTGAACAGCGGAAGGAGCAGTTTTGGTTTCATATCATTTCGGTTGGTTCTGGCGCTTTGCGAGCGCGCGGTATTCAGAATCGTAAGGCCCGCGACTGAGGTCTTGCGGCACGAGATCCACATGCGTTGGCGCGTTCGGGGCGAAGACTTCGCGGATGGCGTCGAGGTAGCCGAAGCCATGCTCGCATGTAGGAAAGATGTAGTGACCCTCGCCGAATTCGTTCCAGTTGTCGAGCAGCACGAGGCGGCTCGCGAGTCCGTCGGTTCGGCGCTGGTCGAGCACGGACTTGGCGCGCTGGCAAAGCGATTTGAATTCCTCGGGCGGCAACCGCCACTGCGTTTGCGTCTGCGCGAAACTCCACGGCTGCGAATCCCAGCCCATCGAAAGCGTGAGTACGTTCGGTGGCGGGAGCGTGGTCCAGAGTTTTTCCTGTGCGGCGATAGCTTGATCGCCCGTCGGGCGAAGCTGTTCGCCGAACGCGCCGGTGAAGGTCGGCCAGTGATACGACCAACTGGCGTCCATGCCGATGCGCTGAATCCTTTCCGCCTGCGACTGCAACTCCGCCGGCGAACCCCAGCAGTATTGGCCGAGCAGTTGGAGGCCTTTGAACCCTGCCTGCTGACAGGCCGCGCGCATTTTCGCGATGACGGCCGCTGCGTGCGGTTCGTCGCCCAGGTCGCGCACGAAGCGCGCGACGTCGTAAACGGCCAGCACGGGCTTGCCATCCAGCACGAGATAATTGGATTTGCGGAAATAATTTGCGATCCAGAACGGCAGAAGATTTTCGAGCAGGTCTTTCTCGGAAATTTGGCTGCCATAGCCGGGGTGGCCGTTCTCGAAGTTGATCGCGAATTTGAACTGGTTGCCGTAGCGGCTCTGGACCAGTCCTTCGTGCAGCCAGTGTTCGAGCGCGGGCTGGACCGGTTTGCCGACGTTATCCTTCGCGCGATACCAACAGACCATGAAGAACGAAATGCCGTGGTCGAGCGCCCACTTGATTTCCCAATCGGTCACCTCGGGCTTGCCCTCATCATACCAGCCCAGCGCCGGTTCACGATCCGCGTAAGGCACAATAGCCGGCCATTGCACCCCGCGGTTCCAAAGCGGGCAGTGAATCGCGCCGACCAGATAACGCCCGGTGTCCACGGTTGCAGGCGCAGGAACATAATCCGTCCGAGTCTGCGTCAGCGCGTCGCGCCAGACGACTGGGAATTCAAGCGAAGCAAGCACTTTCTCGCCCTGGCGAAACATCAGGCGCGCCTCTCCCCGCGTCGGTGCGGCGGCCACGACATCCCAGGCGAGCGACGTCACTTCTCCCTTTTGCCAGTTCGTCAGGTTAAATCCAACGGAACCGTTGGTAACGCCTGCGGGCAGAGTTAGCGTCACTTCAACCGCCGCCACGGCCGGGCCCACGTTCTTCACTTCCGCGACGATGCGCGTTGGCCGCTCCGCCCGGGCAAACGCCGGTTCGAGGCAACCCCGCGTCAATTCAAACGCCAACTTCGCCGCGCCTTGTGCCGGACTGGCCGCCAGCAGCGCCACCCCAGCCGAAAAGGTCACAAACCAATCTCCAAAAACCACTTTTAGGAGTCGGGTTGATGGTGGCAGTTCGGATTGCGGTATGGCTGGATTCATGGTGGCTCACTCTATTGGCATCTTCCTGACGTTTGGTTTTTCGCTGTTTATTGGTTTGCGGTCGTTTCGGGTTTGGATCTTCGCTGTTCAAGCGACTCGCGGCAACAACTTCAACTGCACGATCTTTTAGCAGCGGGCCAGGTTGTAGATCAGGTTGATCAACCGGATGGTCGCCGTGTTGCGCCTTTGACCCGCAGACGCCATCCTGTTCTTGTAATGCACAATGCACACAAGTTAATGCAAATTGTTTTCTAATTATGGACTCGTGTCGGCCACATTTTCACTCGGCAATTCTTTTTTTGGGGTGTTTCAGTCTCGCTGTCCCCGCGCTCGGCGGTACGGCATTGGATCCCGCTTGGGGTTCGGCGTGGAAGAAACAGATTCCGCAGTCCTCATCTTTCTACGACCTGGTGGGCCGGGGAGAGTCGTTTTCAATTTCGGATGGCACGCGGCAATTCAATCGGGGGATCAAACGTGATGACACCATCCTGGTCACGGGCGATCGGGCGCGTTTCGCAATGCTGCGCATCCTGCCGGAAGATACGGTGATGCCGGATTTTCAGAAACTCGGTGATGGGCGAGTTCAAGTCATCTATCAAGGCCAGAAGCATTGGCTCGATTTGATGAAGGGATGCAAAACAACTTTTTATCCGGGAGCCACGGAGTATCAATGCTCGGCGACAACGATTCCGGGTCTTCAGGCGAATTTGCTGGTGACGCAAGCCGGGAACTGGGGGCTGGTGGCCCGCCTTTCACTGATCAACACCTCGGCCCAACCCCTGAAAGTCCAAGCCGATTGGATCTGGGGTGGCGTGGCCCGCCTTACCCGGACGCTGTATGCGGAATATTTTCCGTCCGACCGCGACGACACTCCCGGCGACAAGATTACGCCGGGCGATACGAGCGCGACGCTTCAGGGGGACAACCTGCTTTATCTCGCCACCGTGGCCGCCTATCCTCTGAGCAGGCCGGGCCTTTCGGGCTCACGGGTGGTTTATTCTTACGACCTCAACCTAAAGCCTGGAAAATCCGAGTCAGTCTATCTTGTCGCCAGCCATTCCGATCTGAAAAACGGCACTGACCAACGCGTGGCGGACGCCAAACCGGAGGCACTAATCAGCGAAAGCCGTCAGTATTATGAGGCGATGCTGGCGCCTTATGCCATCTCAACCCCAAACCCGGTTCTCGATGCGGGTTTTTTCACCGGCATCGTGAATCTGGATTATGAATATACCGCTCCAGCCTGGCTGGAAGGGGTGCATTGGTGGGGCTCTTCGTTTCCCAACATTTCCCAGATCAATGCCGCGATGCTGCTGGGCCAACATGATCGGGCGCGCAAAGCGCTGATCCATTTCGGCCTGGCGACTTCGGGTGATTACGTCTCGTATTCTGCTTCCGGCAAAGCCAGCGGTGGCGGCGGCGGGATGTATGATTATGATGCCTTCCCATATCACCTTCGCGATGTGATGCAGTATTACGATTTCACCGGCGATCGCGCCCTGCTGGAGCAGTTCTGGCCCCGGCTGATGGCGGCTACGCAAAAGATGTGGAAGCTTTATGCCGGGTCCGACGATGTGCTCCTCAAGTTTCACATGGGCTGCAATTGTCTGATGTATCAGGCGGATTGCCTGGGCCTGCCGGGAGTGGGCGCTTCGCCGAGCCTGATCATGGCGGGCTTGCCAGAGCGCCTGGGCGACCTAGCCACGTCGCTGGGGAAAACCAACGACGCCCGGTTGCTCAAGGAACGCACGGCGGCGATGTTCGGCGCGCTGCAAGCGAAGGTGTGGAATCCGGAGCTGGGTTATTTCTACAATCACGTTGATCTGCAAGGCGTGCCGCACACGGTCCACTATTATTCTGATTTTGTCTGGCCGACGCTCTACACCAGTCTGGATGCCAAGTATGGCTGGCAAAGCCTCTCGGCCATGAATCACGCGCTCTGGTGGAATCCTACGGGGACGGAGCCGCCGCTGATGCGGGTCGGCGATCTGAAGCCTTCGATGTTCGGCGATGATAATGTCATGCCGTTCCAGATGGCGGACGCTGCCCGTGCGTATTTCCGAATTGGAGACAAGGATCGCGGCACCAAACTGCTCGAATCGGTTGCCCTGGCCAGCACGGTGTTCACCGAGGCGCCCGGCAATTTTCCCGAGCGCATGACCGATGCGGGGCGCGGCGACGCCAACTACATTTTTGGCCCCCCCACGGGCGCTTACCTGATGGGGCTGATTGACGGCCTCTTTGGGCTCGGGCTGACGGACGGCGGCAAAGCCATCGCTTGGCGGCCGGGTTTCCCCGAAACTTGGGACCGCGCTCATTTGAAAGTCGCCTACGCGGAACTGACGTATCAGGGCAAGACCAAAGCGGGCGTTCGGACGGATCGTTACGCGGTGAAGAGTCCCACACCCAAGGGACTCAGGTTCTCCATTTTCCTGAAGCCGGCCAAGGTGTTGCAGGTGTCGAATAACGGGCATCCGGTGAAATACACGCTGACGCCGGCGCTGGATTCCATGCTCCTTGAATTTTCCGAGCCAGCCGCGACCTCGCTCACCGTGGAAATTCAGACCGCCCCAATCGTCCTCGAAGTCAAAGGCACGTCGGTGGCAGGCGTGGGGCTTCCCGTGATCTGGGATGTGGGTGCGAAGATCAAGAGCGTCCTCGACCCCCAACACGTCGTGAGCGGGCTGAAAGTGGATGGCAACATTGTGAGCGGCGAAGCGGGGAAGGTAACCGGTTGGCATCAGTTCTTTGTGGAGCTTGCTGACTGGCCGGTGATCAAGAACGTGGAGGTCGAGATTCGTCCGCGTTACGAGTTGGATTGCAGCCGGGCGGTTTACGATTCCGGGCGGCGCACTCTTCAAATCGCGACTCATGTGGCGTCTCCGGGGACTATTCCTGCGGGGGCCAAGTTGAGACTGACGTTCCTGAACCGGGAAGCAACCGCCAAACTGGATTGGCCGGGCTTGGGCGAAATGACCAGGACGGTGGAGTTCACCGACGTTCCTCTGCTGCCGGAAGGTGTGTATGCGGTTAACTGCGCAATTACGGACGGCGCGAGCGTTGTTTTTGAGAACACGAATAACGTGACGTTGGCCGGGCTTGACGCTGCGGCCGACACCGCCATGCGAACACTGCGCGATGAACGCACGCAGCGAGTGGACCTTTCCCAAGTCTGCAACACCGACACCATCCGCATCCAATCTCATTGGAACAACGGGACAAAGTATGTGGTGGACCGGGCGGACTATGCCAAGGACGGGGGACTGGTCAAGACGGTGGCGGGCGATTTCAAAATTCCCATGACGGGACTTTACATGGCCATGGTGGAATATGGTTTCTCTGACGCCGCGACCCGGGAGCTGCTGAAAACCGACAAGCCCGCGAGCCTCACGATCCCCATCGGCAAGCGAGCGCTCGGGCTGAATCTGCTCTATGCCTGCGAGCATGAAAGCCGAAACACTTTTGCCACGCTGGGGCAGTTGCACCTTAGATACGCCGACGGACAGCAAACGACAATCCCCCTAGTCTCGGGCAATAATGTGGATACCGTCATCAAACATTTCGCCCAAGAGACGATTCCGTTGCCGGTCAAAATTGTGGACCGCAATGATTGGCCAACCTCGATTGACATCTTGCGGATCCCCTGCGATCCGGACCGGGTGCTGGAGTCGTTGCGGATTGAAGCCAGCCTGGCGGACTTTGAACTGGGGCTGATGGGCGCGAATCTCATCGCGCCCGAGTGAGAGAGACCGACCGCAGCTCTTCATCTTCCGCGCCGGACGAAAACTAACCAGCCTCCAAAGCCGACACCATGAATCCCACCCAACCAAAACCAAACAAACGCCGAAATGAGATCAAAATCCATCTTGAGCATCGGCTTTATCCTTGGTCTTGGTGTTGCCGATTTGGTCGCCGCCTTGGAGGCGGGAGTGCTGGTGAAAGACGTCGCGGATGGCACGCACGCAAACCGTTGGCCTGTGCGACCGCGGGGAGAACCAGGTCAGCGTCACGGCTAAATGGAGCGCCGTCGGCGTGAAAAGAAAGCAACTCGTCCGTGAGGTGTGGCGGCAGAAGGGCCTCGGCAAATTCAGCGGCGGGTTCCAAGCCTCTGTCCCGCGCCACGGCGTCGTGCTAGTCAAAATCAGCAAGCCATCCCCAAATTAATCCCTGAACTGATGCCACAAACCAGCCGGACAAATTCATGAAACGCCTGCTCTTTACGACCCTGGTCGCCATTGGCGCGGCATCGTGTCGGGCTATCAGCGCGGCGCAAGCGACTGAAACCGTCTGGCTCGATGCGCTTGATCTCAAGACCATTAGTCAGGGCTGGGGCACGCCGCAGGTGAACCGCTCCATCCGCGAGCAGCCGCTGGTCATCGGTGGGCAGAAGTTCGTACGCGGGGTTGCCACCCATGCCGACAGCACCTACCGGCTCACGCTAAACGGCGGCACGGAGCGCTTTACCGCTAGTGTTGGTCTGGACGAGGCCGCCGGCGAACCCGGCTCGGTCGTGTTTGAGGTCATCGCCGACGGCAAACCGGTTTTTGCTTCCGGAGTGATGCAATCCGGCCAACCCGCGAAGCCGCTGGACGTGGATTTGCGCGGCGTCCAATCCTTGCTCCTGCATGTGACCGATGCCGGGGATGGCATCATTTGCGACCACGCCGACTGGGCGAACGCGCAATTCACCGTCACCGGCGAAAACCCCGTGCCCGGGGGCGTGCCCAAGGAAGCCCCTTACCTGCTAACGCCCAAGCCTGCCGCTGCCCCGCGCCTCAACGGACCAAAAGTTTACGGCGCGCGCCCCGGCCATCCGTTCCTCTACCGCATCCCGGCCCAGGGCGAGCGTCCGATGACTTTCTCTGCGAGCGGTCTGCCCCAAGGCCTCCAGCTCGACGCGCAGACTGGCATCATCACCGGCACGACTCCGCCGCGTGGCGAATACAACATCACCCTCCGCGCGAAGAACTCGCACGGTCGCGACCACCGCGGTTTCAAACTCGTGAGTGGTGACACACTGGCGCTGACGCCGCCGATGGGTTGGAATTCCTGGTATGCCCACTATGCGCGCATCACCGATCCGATGATGCGCGCGGCGGTGGACATCATGATCCGCAGCGGCATGGCCGACGTGGGCTATCAATATGTCAATATTGACGCCTGCTGGGCGGTGAATCCCGCGCTCACCAACGACCCGACAATGCAAGTTCCGCCCCGTGACGCGAATGGGAACGTCCAGCCCAACCGGAAATTCCCGGACATGAAGGCTGTGACCGATTACATCCACGGCCGGGGATTGAAGGCCGGCCTTTATTCCTCCCCCGGACCGTGGGATTGCATGTTGGCGGTGGGCTCTTGGCTGCACGAGGAACAGGATGCGCAGGCCTATGCCAACTGGGGTTTTGATTTCCTGAAATACGACTGGTGTAGCTATGACAGCGTGGCTGACAAGCCGCGATCGCCCGAGGAGATGCAGCGGCCCTACCCGACAATCCCGCCGACCTTTAATTTCGCATCTGGCAGGCCGCTCGACGAATTGAAGCGGCCTTACCAGCTTATGGGTGGGTTACTCCGGCAGCAGCCGCGCGACATCGTGCTCAACCTCTGCCAATAGGCGAATGGGATCTTAGCCACAGTACGCCGGCAACCTTCAAGCTGCCGAACCTGCCGTACTCCACCACCTACAACGGCAAGATGGGCCGCAATGTGGACGGCGATACGGTGATGCTGGACAAAGTCGGTGCCATGGGGCTAGCCTATCTGGACCTGTGGCAATTGGAAAAAGCAGAGGCGTTCACAGCCGGAGCCATCAAGATTGCCGAAACGCTGCTCCTGCTCCAGCTTGCCGACGGGCGCTGGCAGAACCGGGTCGAACCGGCCACGGGCAAGGTGGTGCAGGACTATACATCCAGTCAGATATTTAACATCGAATTGATGGACCGCCTCCACGCCATCACCGGAGACCCGCGCTATGGGGAATCGTCCCGGCACGCGTTGCGGTGGCTGCTCGATCACCCGGTCCAGACCTACCGCTGGACGGGTTACTATGAAGATGTCACGCCAGATCAGGAATCCATCGGCAACTGGGACCGCGCGGTGCGGAAATGGGTGGCCATTGACACCGACAGTGTCTTTGTCAGCGCGCGAGCTTTCAGCCGGGTCGCCGCCGCCGCCGACCGAGTCAATGTTTTGATTCAAAAGAACAACCGGTTACTGTGGCAATCAACGGTGACAAACTGCCAGAGTTCCGCTCAATCGGTCAGCTACGGCAAATGGCTGACCGTTAACCGGGGCGATGCCATCACCTTGGAAATTGCTCCGTTGGCTGCCAGTTCAACGAATGCCAACACCTATTTCCGGCCCACCATTTGGTTTCAACGGGGCTCTGCCGACGCAGAAGCGAAACGCCTCCGCCCAACCGTCTCCCGTTAACGGGTCAGGCTGAACCAGAACGTGTCGCCCTTCTCAAAGTGGACATAGATGGTGTGGTCTTCCCGCCGTTCAATCTTGCCCGTGATGGGCGTGATTTTGACCCCCTTGGGCACGCCGATGGGCTTGAGGCCGGCCTGGCCGGTGTGGATCATCAGGAAGCGTCCGTCGGTCGCGATCACCGAGCCGTCCTCGGTCCAGAGGTGAACGCCGGCGCTCTTGAAGAGCCGCCCCAGCGCCGCGGCTGACACCCCCACCTCCCCCAGATAAATGCTGCGCATTTTGCCCACCTGCTTGCGGGCCGAGGAAACGGCATCATCGCTGCGGTAACGGCCTAGCGGTTCGGCGGCTAGGTCGTTCACCACAAAGCGCGGCTTGAAATTCAGGGACCCCAGATTTCCCCCTGCCAGCAGGCCCACGCCTTTGCTGGTCGCTGGCCCGTCATTGACGGCGATCTTAATGCCGGTGAGCGCTTCCATCCGCACCGGGTCCGGCCCTTTGGGGCCGAGGTAGCCCGCCGCGTAATTCCAGATGGCGGTTGCACCTTCGCGCTCCAACCGCCCACGGATGGCCGTGATTTGCGCATCCGACAACTGGAAGGCGTTGGGGAAAAGGTAAACTTTGCACCGTGGAACGACTCCGCTGATAAGATCCTCGAGCAGGTAATACCCGACGGCCGCGCCGGAGAGGTCGCATTGATTGCGCAACATGCCCAGCGATCGCGAGAACATATCCCAATCACTGTGGACCGAGAAACGCGAGCGCTCGTCCACGATCACGGCCACCTCCGGGCGATATGGCTTGGGACGATCGTAAATTTTTTGGTAGATCTTTTTGCGCTCCTCAAGCATCCGCCACAAGTCTGCATGCTGGAACGCGCCCGCGCCCGGCAGGTCACACCACCAGATCCCGGCCCGGTGCGCAAACGTCATCCCCAGGTTCCGCTCCAGCATCGCTTGCGTGTCGTGCAAGTCTCGGGCGAGCTTGTCATAGGGCTGCGGTCTGATCGGCGGCTCGAACCAGGCCCGGTACCACGCGGGCGCGTCTTTTAGTTCAATGAACGCCGTCCGCGTATCGTCCTCGCTGAGCCAGAGCTTGCCGCGGGCGCTGATTGAATCAACGGGCGACATGAATCCGGCCGGCTCGCCCAACTGGCGCACCGCGTACGAAACCGGACTCATCAACACATCAACCTCGGGACAGGACAGGACTTTATCGAGTGCAAAATGGCCGCTGAAACTGCCGCCGATTTCAAAAATATAGCCCTGGCAGAACATGTTGAGTTTCCGGCCGCCCGAAGCCTGCTTGACCGTCCGGGCCCAATCAATCACCCGACTGGCCACTAGATCGCTGTAATAATCGGAATAATCAACCCAGGCCTGTTCCCCAGGAATGTTGTAGAAGACCTTGATCGGGCTGCCATCGCCCATGCTGCGCATTGGGAAGCGTCCTTTTTCCGGCCGGGGGATTTCAGCCTGGGCCAGCGTGGCTTTGGGGTCGCCCCAAGCCTTGCCCAGCGCTTCGTCGGTCGGGTATTTTTCCGCCAGCCACTTCCGGAAAAGCCGCTGGCTGGCCAGGCTGTAATCCGGTCCCTTTTCAGTGTAGCCCGGCGGGAACATTTCAAATTCCGGACCGCCCAGGTGATACCCCAGCATCCGGTTGGCGTAACGGCTGGACTCGAAATGGCTGACGATGCGCGTCGTCTCCTTCCGGAATGAGCGCGCAAAATAGTCCGAAGCGATCGAGATGTGTGGCGCTACGCTCGTCCCGTCGGCGAAGACCATCATCTCGTCGGGGGAAACAGCTTTCCAATCTTTCCAAGCAGCGGTGGGTGAAGGGAAGGCGCGCAGGAAGAAGACCGCCTGCGGATCAACTTGAATGAAGGTATCGAGATACTTTTCTGCCGCCGTGAAATCAATGTTGATCCCATCCGCCGCGCGCGGAAAATGGAGCAGCAGGCCGTAAATATGGATGCCCGCCTGGGCGGCCAGCTTGACCTGAGGATCCTGGTGAAGCTTCAGGTAGTTCGTTGATGTTTCGATATTGAACCAGAAAATGATCGGCAGGACTGGCTGCTCGTTGATCAGCATCCGGGGCATGCCGCCCTGGTTGTCAATCCGCGCCTGGGAAATTCCCACGAACGGTTTTGCGGCGACCTGGGCCACCGGCGTCAGCTCGACCATGGCCGTCACCAAAACTCCTGCGAGCATTAAATAACGCATCATCAGGCTTCCATCCTCTCCATAAGCCATAGGCTTGGCACGTCAATATTACGCCCATGCCGGAAAACCACGGTGTACCTACGGCGCTGACCAACGAAACGAAAACCAATCCGGCTAGCTCCGCTAGTCCGCCCCGGCCGGTCGTGAAGCGGGCCGGGTATGATTACAAATCCTTCGGATAGCTCAGTTCTTCAACTGGTGTCAGAGATTTGCGGAGTAAGAGCCGCAGTCTCCATCACTCAAAAATACCCCACCCTCACCGAACTCGCGCGGGCCGACGTCGCCGAGCTTCGGTTGCTCGCAAACGTCGGCGACACCCACGCCCGGCGCATCAAAGCCGCGCTGGAATTATCCAGTCGGCTCTCCCGCGAGGTCCTCGGGGAATCGCCGATCCTCGACACCCCCGACAAAATCGCCGACCTGCTCCGCGAGGACGTGCGGCCGGACACTGTCGAGACCCTCCAAGTGGTCTTGTTGAATACCCGCCGCCGGCTAATTCGCGTGGTCCCCGTCAGCAACGGCACGATAACCACCATCCTCGTTCACGCCCGCGAGGTTTTCCGGCACGCGATCGCGATGGGGGCCAGCGCAATAATTCTGGCGCACCGTTTATGTGCCGCGGCACATAAATTGTGTTATGTGTAGCTAAGGTTTATGTGTAGTGACGGATTGGTTGCAAGGAGGTTGATTTGTTTCTTTGCGCAGCGGAGGGCCTACTTTACTT
>CAIKLQ010000393.1 GCA_903828255.1 uncultured Verrucomicrobiota bacterium | reverse complement strand
GCCGCCCCAAAGTCCGTTGGCGGTTGGCAGCGCATCGCTATGGTTGGGGGCACCGCCGCGCCACATGGCGTCACCGAACATGGGCGTGAGGCTGGGATTCCGTGCGCTGGCCAGTTTGCGCCAGTGCCATTCGGCGGGACGGCCTTGGATGCTCTCGACACCCGACGGCGGATTGTAGCACCAGCTGTTCATCCCGTAACTGGAAATCAGTGACAGGGTCGGTTCGGTGGGGTCGGGCAGCGGAAAAATGTAGGCGGAGCGGGGGCCACCTTGTTGCACCGCGTTGGGGTCATCCACCGACACAAGAGTTTCTGATGTGCCCGAGCCGCGCCGCTGTGTGGCGGATGGGCAAAGCAGAAGCGAAGGTTTCTTTTGATAAGCCTCCTGCAATGTCAGCAGCCACTCGCCGCGATTCCAAGTTGAGCCATTGGTGAGCGTGCCGCCGGTAAAGGAATCATTGTTCTCGTCGCAGTACATCATCCAGATCACGCCCCACTGCTTCAGATTGGAAACGCAATTGACCGACTGCGCCTTTTGTTTGGCCTTGCTCAACGCCGGGAGCAGCATCGCCGCGAGAATGGCGATGATCGCAATGACTACCAGTAACTCAATCAGCGTGAAACCCCGGCTCCGGCTTGCAGGTTGCGGCTCATCCGAACCAGGTGTCTTCGCGTCCTTCATCAATTCAGGGATAGGCCGGCAAACCGAGCGCACGGTAGTAGCACTGGTGGAGATTCGTCACACTGGTATCCTGAAACACCCACGGAGAGGACGGCAGTTGAATGTTCGTCAACGTAATCCAGCAACTCCCGGCCGGAATTGCGGAAGCGTACTCCACCTGATAAAAGGCCGAAACCGTGCCCGTCACGCTCAATGAAATTGCACTGCCGAGCGGCTGAATGTCCAAGCCGGGTTGCGCCGCACCAATGCGGTTGCCGACGACTGCCTTAAATTCGGCGAGTTGGTAGTTGAGCGAGCCGGAAGTTTTTGTGCCAAACATGCGAACGTATCGCGCCTGGACCTGACTGCTAAAGGTGTTGGTGACATTCCCCGTCGGCGTGGGAACGCCCACGAAGTTGGCCCCGGGTGCGGTAAACCAGTTTAGTTCATCCGTGCTGTACTCGATGCGGTAATCAACCGGGAACCCGGTGAAGGTCGGAGTTGGCGTCAGGATAATGCCATCCACGGGGAGGATTTGGCCAAGATCAAGGCGCAGCCATTCGTTGGTCGCCGAGCTAGTCGCCGTGCGCGTGATCCAAAGCGTGGTCGCGTTGTTGTCCACGGCATTCGTGGGACTAAACCCACAGACCTGCGACGACGATGCGGCGGGAATCTGAATTGCAGCCGTTGCCTGCGCCCCCGTAACCACGCCGGCCACGTTCCAATAAATCCCCCGTTCAATGGCGCCGGCGAAATTCTTGCAGAAATCAACGTCCCACGCCGGATCGTGGTTTACGCCGGCGGTGTTTCCGCCTAAACCCCCAACGCTCGCTTTCACCGTCCAACCTCCGCCCACCGTAAGCGAATTATTGCCCGGCCACGCGGCATTGGTTGGACCGGTCGTGAAGAAAATGTTGGTGGTGACCACACCACAAGACTCCAGCCCGAGTTCAAACTTGTTCGTGAAATCAAACGAGAGAGCCAGGCTGTAACGCAGTCCGGTCTGCAACGCGCCGGAGCTGGATTGCGCTGCCACTACGGCAAAGCTGTTGGCGTTGGTGATCGCGTTGACATTGTTGGTGTCCGCAGCCTGGTTGTTGAAATCAAGATCAGGTAAACCGGCCGGTGTGTATTCGGGCTGGTTGGCATCTGCGGAACCTTGCTTGCTGACAAAAGTTGGCACGCCATTCACGAGCAGCAAGCAGGTGCCGTTCGCGGTGTGGCCGATTTCCATCAACAGCACTGTGCCGGTCAAATCGGAAGCGGCGGGGATGAATTCGAGGTTGAAAGTGAAACCGTTCTCAGGCCCCGCAGCGGGTATGCACGAAGAGCTGGCTGGTGCCGGCTGCTGTCGGTCGTTTACAGGTCCCCCATCGTAGAGCGCGGTGGCGGGGTTGAGATTGACGAGGACGGCGGCGGACCCAGCCAGGGGCAACAAAGACAAACCAAGTGTAGCTGTCCAGAGGAGGAGTTTTTGCGTTTTCATATGTTTGAGAGCTGAAATCAATAGGCTCGAACGCTGCGTTTCGTGTGACCGAAGACAACTTTGTTAATGCTGACGGCGGGAACGCACCGCCCACAGGAGCAGACCAAGCCCGCCAAGCGCTACCGTCGAAGGCTCCGGCACCGTGCCAATCTCATTCCAGTACATCGCACGGTCGATGGTGCCAGCGAAGGATTTGAGCACGCCGGAATTCACGTCCCACACTCCGGCGTCCACCCCCGCAACGTTGCCCGACAGTCCGCCGGTTTGACCAGGCGTAAGCGTGCCAACCCCGTTGATGACCAAATCGCCGACCGTGAATGTCTTGTCGCCAAACCAATCAGCGATGCCGACCGTCCCGGTGATGGTGAAAGAGTCGTTGATTTGGTTTTGACTGGCGTCGCGAACACCGAACAGCAAGCTGCTGGTGTGGTTCCAAGAAATGGCCAGGCTATACGAGACGCCGGCCGTGAGCGCACCAAATGAACTTTGGGCGGCGACGACCTGGAAACTGTCAACTCCCCCCGCTGCATCCGGGAAGGACAAGTCGGGTAATGATTCCGGCACACGAGCATCGCTGGAGTTCTCCTTGATGACAATGGTCGGGACTCCGGCAAGAAGATACATGCCCGTGCCCTTGGCCGTACCGCCGATTTCCATGAGCAGGACGGTGCCGCTGAGGTCCGCAGCGGTCGGGGTGAGAGCGAGGTTATAGGTAACACCGCTGGCGGCGAGCAGCGTATCT
>CAIKLQ010000392.1 GCA_903828255.1 uncultured Verrucomicrobiota bacterium | reverse complement strand
GCTTGACCTCCAAAGGAAACGCGATCTTTTTCACGTCCCCAATCTATTTCCCGAGTAAAAAATGGTGCGCGCGAGAGGACTTGAACCTCCAATCCTTTCGGAACCAGATCCTAAGTCTGGCGCGTCTGCCAATTCCGCCACGCGCGCACACTGCTTATTAACTACTTACGACTGCAAACCGCACCCCGACTTGACATTGCTACACTTTTTGCGACAGTGTTGCCTTGTGAAACGCAACGAACCGCAAAGCAGTCAAAGCAACTCACCCCGCCGTCACAAATACTCGAAAGTCCTCGACAATCGCAAGCATCCGATTCGCGGCTTGTGGCGGCGCAACGGCAAATTCCTCGCCCGCATCTCCGTTGAGGATGAAGCCGGGCGGAAGGAAGTCCGTTGGGTGCCGCTGGCAGCCAAGACCGCTGCCGAGGCGCAGGAGGAATTCAGCAAACTCAGGGTTGAGCGGGCGGAGAACCGCTTGCGCCACATCGGACGCTCGCCCGAGTTCGCTGAATATCTGGACGCGACCTACCTCCCCCTGCTCGCCGGCTCTGGCAAGAAACCCGCCACCATCGTCACCGAGCAAGCCCACTACAAACGCTGGCGCGAATCCATTGGCCACCTGCGACTCGACAAGATTCGCCCCAGCCACATTCAGGAAACCCTGAACAAACTCCGCGCCCGCCGTTCGCCGCGCACCTGCAATCTTTCGCTCGTCTGTCTGCGGCACGTCCTCAAAGCCGCGAAACGCGACGGCTACTTGAAAACCCTCCCCAGCGAGGACATTGCCTGGCAACGCACCGAACAGAAATCCCGCCGCCTTTACGCAATGGCCGACGTTGAACGTATCTGCGAAGCCGGCCAGACCGCGACCAAGAACGGCCAGCAACTTGCCGACTACCTCCGCTTCCTCGCCTTCACCGGAGCCCGCGAACAGGAAGCCTTGCACGTTCGCTGGGCTGACGTGGACTTCGACCGCAACAAACTCGTTTGCATCGGCGCGGACGCGGACACCAAGAACCGCGAAGCCCGCCATGTGGATTTCAACTCCGCGCTCGAATCGCACCTGCGCGCCATGTGGGAACGTCGCGCCCCGGATTCGCAATGGCTCTTTCCCAGCCCGCAACGCGGCGACCGGGACGAACACGCCAAGACCTTCCGCGAATCCATGAAGCTCGCCCGCGCTGCCGCCGGGTTGGACGGGTTCGGCTTCCACGATTGCCGCCACCATTTCATCAGCTTCGCCGTGATGAGCGGCATTGATTACATGACCATTGCCCGCTGGGTGGGCCACAAAGACGGCGGCATTTTGATCGGGAAAGTGTACGGCCACTTGAGCAACGAACACGCCCAACTTCAAGCGGCGCGGCTTAACTTCGGCCCGGCTGTCATTTCATCCGCCGCAGTGGCGTAAATCTCAACTGAATGAGCACGGCGAAACGCTTCTACAATTCCTCCAAACGGGACTACGTTGAGGAAAAGCAAGCCGAGTGTGAAAACTGCGGGGGGAGTTTCACAGACAGCCGGATTGTCTGGGGTGGCAAGCCAGCAACCAATTTCCGGGGAACGTGCGAAAATTGTTGGCAGTGTTCGTTGCTTCCCCCCATCCCGCTCTTGACGACAAAGCCACGAACACAAGTCAGCCTCAAATCTGATGTCAGAATGAAGCCGGAGGACGTTGACCTGATACGGTCCAAGAATGTGGAAAACCTCACTGTCCTCTATTGTCTGGCTGGCAATGGTGACGAACGCGCGTTGCAAGTTCTGTTAGAGCTTGGCTTCCTGCTGACTCATTTCCTCGAAGTTTTTGCCAGACGCCAGCCCGAGAAATTGCGCCCCTACGCAAGAAAGGAACTGGCGTGGCCCATGTTCACCGGCCCAAAACGCGGAAAGACAAACGAAACCCTCCTTCGCAACATTGAACTCGCCCGCGACATCAAGCTTGGGAAGTGGAATCCCGAGGCCCGCACCACCAGCGCCGCGCTCGTCATGTGGGTTTGGCTTTGTCAAAACTGCGCGGAATTGAAACTGCCCCCCTTCGACAGACAAACGGCAAAACAATGGTTTGAGAAAGGCTGGTCCGCCGTGCTCTACGCGACGAGAGGCAAGCCGGAAAAAGACGAATTCCTCCGTCAAACTGGCGAGCACAGGAAACGGCACTCCGAACAGATTGGACAGCAAAGCCACGCCACTGCGGCCACGCGTGAAGCGAATATCAGAGACGGAATCAAATGGCAGTTGTGGCAGTCTTTCCAGAACTTCGTTCCAAAATCCCCGTAGAATCCCTCTGAACTACGGGGAAAGTCGTTTTTCGCCGTCCGCGTAGTGTCGCGTCATGCGATTAAATGACGCTTCTCGAACCGAAACGCCCGCCACTGGCTTGCGCGCTGCCCGCGCCGTCTGCCGTGATCGGGGAATCAGCGACGTAACCCTTTGGCGCTGGGCGCGACGCGGTTGGATCAAAACCGTGAACATCAGCGGGAAGGTGTATTGCGACCTTGCATCGCTGGCCGAATTCGACCGCCGGGCCGCTGCCGGAGAGTTTTCCCAACCGCCCGCCGGCGCGGCGCGGAAATCCGCCGAGAAGCGTGCGACCAAGGAAACGGACCTCACCTGAACCCCTCCCGTTGCGATGCGCGTGCATGAAAATGCCGCGCCGGACTCACAATCCGAACGCGGCGAACCCAAACGACTATGGACACGATAACCAACATTCAAGCGGACGCAACACCCGTTGCGCCGGCAGTCCCGCCATTCAATCGCCCCGGCGTCACTGACAAATTCTTGGCCGATGCGGGTTGCCATCACTATGGCAACGACGATGTTCAAGAACACGGTTGCAGAGCCGAGGGCATTGCCATCCCGTTTCGATTACTGACAGGCGAGCCGATACTCGACAACGGAAAACCGTTTGCGCGTATCCGTCTCTACACTCCCACAGGATCACAGAAGTATCACCAGCGCACCGGCAGCGAGGCGCATATCTACATCCCGCCAAGTTTCATTGATCTACCGAGACACGGGACGCTGGTATTGACCGAGGGAGAATTCAAAGCCTTGTCTCTGTGCGAAGCCGGATTCTCCGCCATCGGCCTGACTGGTATCAGCGGAGCAATGCGGAACGTGAATAGTGAACCACGGTTGCATGATGAGCTTATGCAGGTCTTGGAATTCCATCGCCCGGCCCGCGTCCTTTTCTTGGGGGACAGTGACGTTGTTCTGAATTCAGACTTTGCGCGGGAGGCGTCCAAGCTTCACCCAGCGATCTTCAATTCAAAGCAGTTGGCTTTCGTCACCGAACTGCGGGTTGCGGTCTGTCCGCTTGGCGGCCCCAAGGGCGCGGACGATGCTCGCGCATCTATGGGGACGGAATTCAACGCTTGGTTCAAAGCCCTGGTGGAATCAGGTTTTGTAGTGCCATCAAAGGCCACGGCGACGGAAGTTTTCTGCGCCCTACTCCGCCGCGAATCCGAACAAGTTCGGAAAGCGATCACCACTGGCGACGAACACGAGCGGCAGCGCAATCAAGTTCGGTTGCTCCAAGGCGCGGGAAGATTGCAGCACGAGACCGCCGCCATGTTTTCGCTCCGCCCATTACTGGCAGAGCTTTTCAATGTTAATGAGGGTGAGGTTCCGCGCATGATAAAGGACGCTGGCGGCGGCAACGCCGAGATCACCGAGGATGCGACGCCAGCCAAATCAGACCCAGAGGAAACCGCATGGCCGCATCCGGTGGGCGGCGCTGAGTTGCTGGAGTTGATCGCGGAGAACTACAAACGGTTTTGCGTCCTACCCAACCACGCCGCCGACGTGCTCGCGGTCTGGGTGTTTCTGTCTTACTGCTACCAGAAATTTGAATTCGCTGCGGTCATTGCTGTGTGGAGCCCGGAACCGGAGTGCGGCAAAGGCCGCGTGTTGGACGTGACTGAGAAGCTTGCTCACCGCGCCTTCCGCACTGCCAACACCTCCGCCGCCGTCCTCTATCACTCGGTAGCGAAAGGCGACCTCAGTGTCTTGATTGACGAATTCGACTCAGTGAATGACGAGCAGCGGGAAGCGATTGGGAACATTCTCAAATCTGGCTTCCAGTCCAACGGGAAAGCGCATCGCATGGCCGAGGTTAATGGCGAGCAGGTTGTTGTAGAATTCACCACCTACTGCCCAAAGATGCTGGCGACCATAGGCCTGGACAAACTCGACAAGGCTACGCGCACCCGATCTATCGGGATCAGGATGCAACGGAAGAAACGGGGGGACAAGATTGCCAAGTTTCGACGCTACGATGGATCAGAAATCCGCCGCAAGTGTCTGCGCTGGGTGAAGGATAATCTTCCTGCATTGGAGGCTGTAAAACCGATGGACCTAGACGAGTGCGCCACCGACCGCCAAGAGGATGTTTGGGAACCGTTGGTTGCCATCGCTCGCGTTGCTGGCGGGGACTGGGAGAAACGTATCAGGGAGGCAGCTACCAATCTTTCCGGCGGGGCCAATACGGCAGCGACCGAGGCCGTAGGGCACCAGTTGCTTTCCTTCATGCGCGAATACTTCGTCGCCAACGGGGACAAGGCGGACACCAAGACATTGATTGAGCGGATGAACAATTCCGGCGACTTCTCAGGTATCAATCGTGGGCGCGGTGTCACGCCCTACTTCCTCGCCCAGCACCTTAAACCCTACGGGATTGAGCCGCGCAACCTGAAGATGGACGGCAAGGTTGTCAAAGGCTACGACCGAGACGGTTTCGACGAGGCTTTCCAGACCTATCTTTTGCCACCCACCCTCGATTCTACGGTTTCAAAACGCTACTCCGCTACCGAGGCCGTAAACATTGATCCAAACCCACTTTTTCAATCCGCTACCGAAACGAATGGTAGCGTTTCTGAAAACGTGGTTCCGATCAATGTTTATGCGGATGGTAGCGGAGTAGCGGATTCAAAAGCTGAAAATGCCCCCAACGCTGAAATGCTGATATGAATTCGCCCCTTGAACTACTCGACCGGGCCAAAGAGCTTGGCCTCAGCCTTGAACGCCGGGGGGACAAGCTGGCCGTCATTCCCGCCCAACGGTGTCCCCCGGAATTCGCTGGCGAGTTGCGCCGGCACAAACGCGAGTTACTCGACTACATCGAAGCCAGAGCCGCCAGCCTGCCCGCCGATCAAGCGCCATGGTTCCACATCGCCAAGCAAATCCTCTGCGGTGAATTCGACGGGTGCGATGGTTCAACCCGTGACTCCCTCACAATCGGGTTGCGCTCCATCAAGAATCCGGTCTGCGGGTCCGCCATCAAACACCTTTGGCCGGAAGGTATGCCGAAACATCTTCAACCGCGATGAAGCCCGCCGCCAACCGCCGACTGACGCGGCTATGGCGTCAACTGGTTGCCCGCTCTACCAAAGCGCACCTCGTAAATGCGATCAGCCTCCTTGCGCCAGTCGCCCGCTTCTCCCCACTGCGCAAGCTTGCCGTCACAGAAATAAAGCCAATACG
>CAIKLQ010000391.1 GCA_903828255.1 uncultured Verrucomicrobiota bacterium | reverse complement strand
TTGAGCCGGGATGAACTGCGACAACTGTGGGACGCGCAATTGAGCAAATCCGAACAGGCTTCGCTGCGCCAGCTTTCAGGGCAGTCGAAGCATGATCCAAAAGAGCAAAACCGTGTCAGTGTTGGCGAAGCGGTCCAATGGGCGGAGGAACATCTGTTTGATCGCAACTCGGTCGTGCTGGAATGTCAGTTGTGGCAGGAGGCGTTGGGCCGGGCGCGTGGTGAAAGGTTTTCGGTGTCCGAACTCAAGGATTTCACCCAGCGGCGTGACTATATCCGGGACAAAGCACGGCCAGGTGAAGTGACTCTGCGTGAAGTTCTGCTGCGCGAATGGGAAATCGTTCAGACTGCGAAAGAGGGCGTTGGGGATTGTCTCCCCCTGGTGTCGAATCCTTGTCCGGTAAATGCGCAACTCGACAACGAACAACGCCAAGCCCTCGAATCCCTGTTGCGTTCGACAAACGGCGTTTCTGTCTTTCGCGGCGGTGCGGGCACGGGCAAAAGCTTTGTTCTGCACGAACTGGTGGAGCAACTGCGGCAGTCAGGCCGGGGTGTGGTCGTCCTCGCGCCGCAACGTCAGCAAGTCGTGGAGATGGAGAAGGCTGGATTTCCGTCACCAACGACGGTCGCCAGTTTTCTCACCAAAGGCGAGCTCGCTGACAGCGCCGTCATCGTGGTGGACGAAGCGGGCCAGATTGGCGGGCGACAGATGTTGGAACTCGTGCGTTTGATCCACGAGCGACACGGACGGCTGGTTCTCTCCGGCGACACCCGACAACACGGAGCGGTTGAGGCTTCGGATGCCCTGCTCGCCATCGAACGCCATGCCGGAGTGAAACCGGTTGAACTGCATAAGATTCGCCGGCAAGACCCGGCGCTGGGCCGTGATGTCGAGGAACGCAAGCGCATCAGACTTTATCGGAATGCGGTCGAAGCTGCGGCGGCGGGCAAGTTGGGCGATTCATTTGAACGCCTCGACAAAATGGGCGCGATTGTCGCCTGCGGCATCGGGGAACAAGCCGATAAGCTCTCGGATGAATATCTCCGACTTGCGGAGCAAAATGCTTCGGCGGTGGTTGTCTCGCAAACGTGGGGCGAAGTGCATCGCGTCAACTCGCGCGTGCGTGATGCGTTGAAAGGAAAGGGTTTGCTCGGTGCGGCAGACTCGGCAGTTCAAGCACTGGAAAGAATCGACCTCACCAACGCGCAAAAACGCGATCAACGCTTCTATCCGCCAGATGCCGTGATTGTCTTCAACCAGAAAGTCCGGGATGCCCAACCGGGAGCGAAGGGTAAGCTGGCGGGCATCTTGAAATCGAGCGTGCTTATCGAGGTTAACGGGAAGTTTGTGACGGTCTCAAACCGATTACTCGACCGCCTTACGGTCTGCCAAGCGCGCGAGTTTTGTGTCGCTGATGGCGACCGCTTGCATCTCAAAGCCAATCGCAAACTGGCGACTGGCGGGCGCGTGACCAACGGTGAACTCGTCACTGTGAAGTCGGTTGGCACGGACGGGACAATCAAGCTGACTGATGGCCGGGTGCTGGACACCAGCTACCGTGAATTTTTGCCCGGCTACGCTGTCACGTCCTACGGCTCACAGGGTAAAACCGTGGATTACGTCCTTTTCTCCGATTCGACCATCAAGCCAGCGACAAACGCGCAACAATGGTATGTGACCATCTCGCGGGGGCGGCGTGGCATCCGCATTTTCACGCCGGACAAGCAGCAATTACGCGAGAATGTCACCCGCTCCGGTCATCGGCCACTGGCGATGGAATTTGCGGCCGGTTCTGTTCCGCGTGGACGCCTTGGGCTGTGGAATCGGCTGCACGGTTATCTTCTTCGTTTCGGTCGTCGAGCTGCGGACAACATGTGTCGTCTTAAACTTGCTCGCCGTCATCACCATCAACACGCACACAAATATGAGCACAAAAACACCCGAATGTTGGGCCAGCGACCCGAACGCCGAGGCATTACGCATTGAAGTTTCGCCAGAGCGTTCACTTCTGTTACCGCACGATCAATTCATGTTCGCAGAATTGACCAGTGGCGGAGACGAGCAAAATCTCAAGCTGGTCTTC
>CAIKLQ010000390.1 GCA_903828255.1 uncultured Verrucomicrobiota bacterium | reverse complement strand
GTGACGCCCGGCCCACTCACCGGCGCGGTCGCCAGTGTGAGCCGGCCCTACGGCGGCACGAACCCGGTCTTCGCCGTGAACTACACCGGTTTCCAAAACGGCGACAGCACAAACGTCTTGTCGGGTGAGTTGGGCTACGCCTGCACCGATACCAATGGCGTGCCGGTCAACACCAACACGCCGGTGGGCGTTTACCCGCTCCGCGTCACCAGCGGCCAGACCGCGACGAACTACGCCGTGAGCTACGTGGAAGGCACTCTTACCATCACGCCGGCCGAGTTGACTGTGACGGCGGACAGCCCCAATCGCGTTTATGGCGCGGCCAACCCGGCGCTCACCGGCACGGTGGTCGGCCAGGTCAACGACGATAACCTGACCGCCAGCTTCGAGACCGTCGCAACGCTCCCCACGCCCGTCGGCGGCTACAACATCCTGCCCGTCTGGGCCGATCCTGACGGGAAGCTGGGCAATTACACCGTCACCACCAACCTCGGCACATTGACTATCACGAACGCCCTATTGACTGTAAACGTGGCCAGCCACAGCCGGGCCTACGGCGCTTCCAATCCGCCACTGACCGGCACGGTCACCGGCGTCCTCAACGGCGACAACCTGGGCGTGGGTTATGCCACGGCGGCCACGGCGGCCAGCCCGGTCGGCGGTTATCCGATTGTGCCGACGTTCGGCGATCCTGACGGGCGGTTGGGGAATTACTTTGTCTCCACCAACGCTGGCACGCTGACCGTGACGAACGCCATCCTGCTGGGCACGGTGGCCGCGAAGACTCGCGGCTACGGAGCGGCCAACCCGCCGTTCACCCTGACTTACTCCGGCTTCCAAAACGGTGACAGCACCAATGTCCTGAGTGGCCCGCTGGCGTTCAGTTGCGTGGACAGCAACACCAGCCTGCCCGTGACCACCAACACGCCCGTCGGCGGGTATGCCGTGTCGGTCATGACCAGCCAGACGGCGGCGAACTACGATGTGCAATACCTCAGCGGCACGCTGACGGTGACACAAGCCGTGCTGACGGTGACGGCGAACAACACCAACCGCCTCTACGGCGCGGAGAACCCGGCCTTTACCGCCAGCTACGCCGGTTGGCAAAACGGAGAAACCGAAGCCGTCCTCGGCGGCTCGCTGAGTCTGAATTGTCTGGCAACGGCCAACAACCCCGTGGGCAGCTATACCATCACGCCTTCCGGCTTGAGCGCCGCGAACTACAGCTTGACCTACGTGAACGGCTCTCTCGCCGTGGGCAAAGCCACGCTCTTGGTGGCGGCGGATGACCAGAGCCGGCTCTACGGCCAGACCAATCCGGTCTTCACCGCCAGCTACACTGGCTTCCTGAACGGAGACTCTGCCAGCGCTTTGAGCGGAGAGCCAGAGTTGGCTTCACTTGCGGAAAGCAACAGCCCGGTGGACCAATACCCGATCACCGCCGCGCTCGGCACGTTGACCGCGACGAATTACACCTTCGCCTTCACCAACGGCACGCTGTCGGTGACGACGCAGGAACTGCTCGTGGGCGCCAACGACGCCACCCGTGGCTACGGCGCGACCAATCCCCTGTTCGCCGTGAGCTATACTGGCTTTGTGAACGGCGACACGGCCGCGATCCTCGGTGGCAGCCTGAGCGTGACTTCGAGCACCACGAGCAATAGCGCCGTCGGCACTTACGCCATCGTGCCGTCCGGCCTGACTTCCACGAATTACGCAATCACCTTCACCAACGGCACACTGACGGTGACACAGGCATGGCTCACGGTCACGGCGGACCATCACAGCCGTGGTTACGGCGCCACCAATCCACCGCTCACCGGCACGCTTACTGGCGGGGTCAGCGGCGACAATCTCACGGCGAGTTACACCACGCCCGCCATCGCAGCGAGTGGCGGGGGCACTTATCCCATCAGCCCGGCCTGGAACGATCCCGGCAGCAAGCTGTCGAACTACGCCGTCACCACCAACCTCGGCACTTTGACTGTGACTCAGGCTGTGCTGACCGTCACAGCGGATGACCAGACCCGCGCTTACGGACAGCCCAATCCGCCACTGACCATGACATCCAGCGGGTTCATGAACGGCGAGACGGCGGCGGCACTCCCCGTGGCGCCGACCTGCACCACCAGCGCCACGAATGGTTCCCTCTTGGGCGGCTTCCCCATCGTGCCAGCGGGCGGCGGGTCGTCGAACTACGTCTTCGTCTATGTCAACGGCACTTTGACTGTGACCAAAGCTCCGTTGACCGTACTCGGCGATGACGCGCGCCGGCCTTACGGCCAAACCAACCCGGTGTTCACGGCGGCCATCACCGGCCTCGTGGCCAACGACAACATCACGCCGGTCTTCTTCTGCCCGGCGGCCACCACCAGCCCGCCGGGGCGTTACGACATTGACATCTGGCTGGACGATCCCGACGGCAAACTGGGCTATTATGATGTGTTCATGCTCGGCGGCCAGTTGACCGTTACCAACGCGCTGCTCACGGGCACCGTGGCCAGTCAGACCCGCGCCTACGGCCAGCCGAACGCGCCCTTCACCTTGGACTACACCGGCTTCGTGAATCCGGCCGATAGCAACCTCCTCCAAGGCCCGCTGAAGCTGGCCAGCACCAACGGCGTCGGCGCAACGGTGACGACCAACACGCCCGTCGGCGATTACGCTATCCGCGTGGTGAGCCGCCAGACGCTCACGAACTACACGGTGCAATACGTAAGCGGCACGCTGAGCATCACGCAAGCGGTGCTCACCGTGACCGCGAACAACACGAACCGGCTCTACGGCGCGGAGAACCCGGCCTTCGCTGCCGGTTACACCGGTTGGCAAAACGGCGAAGGCACTGCCGTCCTGAGCGGCTCGCTACAATTCGCCTGCCCGGCCACCGACACCAGTCCGGCTGGCAGCTACACGATCACGCCGTCGGGCCTCACGGCCGGGAACTACAGTCTCAACTACGTCACTGGCTCGCTCGCGGTCAGCCCAGCTACTCTGTTGGTGACGGCGGAGGACAAGAGCCGACTCTACGGGCAAACCAATCCGGTCTTCACCGCCAGTTACACTGGCTTCCTGAACGGCGACACGGCCAGCATGTTGAGCGGCGCTCCGGCGCTGGCCTCCTTGGCCGCTACCAACAACCCAGTGGGCCAATACCCAATCACCGCTGCGCTCGGCACGTTGACCGCGACG
>CAIKLQ010000389.1 GCA_903828255.1 uncultured Verrucomicrobiota bacterium | reverse complement strand
GGCATGTAACCATTGACGACCCATGCCGGAAGCTTAACGACGCGGTCCCGCCGGGACAAGCCGTGGTTGCTTCCAATGGGGAATAAAGTTCAACGCGAGTTCAGAGGGGGAAACATTCAACATTCGACATTCAACGCCGAACATCCAAGTGGGCTCGGATGGCGCGCATTGGAGATTGGGAGTTGAATGTCGAATGTTTCCCCCTCTGAACTCGCGTTAAACTTTATTCCCCATTGGAAGCAACCACGGCTTGTCCCGGCGGGACCGCGTCGTTAAGCTTCCGGCATGGGTCGTCAATGGTTACATGCCAAACGGCTGGTTGCGGGCCTCAAAAAGGGCCGCACAACCAGCAAAATTGTTCGCGAAATCTCGGTCGCCGCCAAGATGGGCGGCCAGGATCCCGCCATGAACGCGCGTCTGTTCACCGCCGTCGAGAAGGCGAAGAAGGACAGCGTGAAGAGCGACGTCATCGAACGCGCCATCAAGAAAGGCGCGGGCACGGGTGAGGAGAAACTCATCATGGAGCACGTGGTCTTCGAGGGCTACGCGCCGCACAAAGTCCCCGTGATCGTTGAAGTTTATACCGACAACGTGAACCGCACCGCGCCGGAAGTCCGGGTGCTTTTCAAGAGGGGTCAGCTCGGCAACGCCGGCAGCAACAAGTTCTTGTTCGACCACGTCGGCCTCGTCGAGGCGCACCATCCGGACGCCAACGCCGACCGCGAAGCCGCCGCCATCGAAGCCGGCGCGAACGAATTTGAACCGCTCACCCACGAACAGAACGACGACATTCCCGACGGCGCGGCGGGCGCGCGGTTTATCTGCGACCGCACGGCAGTTCACGCCGTGGCCAAATGGCTGACCGGAAACGGCTGGACGGTGGTGACCAGCGAACTCGGTTACGTGCCCAAGCAATTTCCGGAGTTGACGGAGCAGGAAAAAGCGGACGCCGGCGAGTTCCTGCAAACCCTCGACGACCACGACGACGTCCACCGCGTCTGGGCCGCGATGAAATAACGCCGGCGTCTGCCCCGGGTCCATGCCAGCCACCGCGTCCAAGCAAATCCGGCGCATCATTCTCGAACAATCGAAGCGGGCCAATGTGGGTCACATTGGATCGGCTTTGTGCGTGGCGGACATCTTCGCCGCGCTTTACGGAAACGTTCTCCAAGCGAAAACCCCCAAGGATCCAGAGCGCGACCGCTTCGTGCTTTCCAAAGGCCACGCCGCGCTCGCACTCTACGCGGCGTTGTTTTTGAAAGGCTGGTTGAGCGAAAAGGAACTCAACACCTTCCACGGCGATGGTTCGTTGCTGGGAGTTCATCCGGAGCACGCGTTGCCCGGCGTGGATTTCGCAACCGGGTCGCTGGGGCACGGGTTGTCGCTGGCGGCCGGAGCGGCATTGGCGGCCCGTCTCCAAAAATCGCCGCGCCGCGCGTTCGCGCTGTTGAGCGACGCGGAATGCAACGAAGGCTCGGTGTGGGAAGCCATCATGTTTGCCGCGCACCGTAAGTTGTCGAATCTCATCGCCATCGTGGACCTGAACGGGCAGCAGGCGCTCGGCTATACGGAACAGGTTTTGTCCCTGACCCCGCTGGCGGCGCGGTGGCGTGCGTTCGGGTGGGATGTTCACGAAGTGGATGGCCACGATGTCGAAATGCTGCGCGCAACCATCGCCGGCCTCGACACCGCCGCCGGCCCGCCGCATGTCTTGGTGGCGCGCACCACCTTCGGCAAGGGCGTCTCTTTCATGGAGGGGCAGATCAAGTGGCACTATTGGCCCATGTCGGACGCCGAATACCATCAGGCCTTGCAGGAAGTCGAGGCGATGCCATGAGAGCCGCCTTTGCAAAAACGCTGACAGAGTTGGCGGGCCGCGACCCGCGGATTCTCCTGCTGACCGGGGATTTGGGTTACATGGCTTTGGAGCCTTTCTCGGAAAAATATCCCGACCGCTTTTTCAACGTGGGGGTTGCGGAACAGAACATGGTGGGCTTGGCGACGGGTCTGGCAGAG
>CAIKLQ010000388.1 GCA_903828255.1 uncultured Verrucomicrobiota bacterium | reverse complement strand
TCGTCCATCCTGTGAACTCTCCGGTGACTGCTCAACCGTTCATCTTCGTTCTCGCCGCCCGAACCCGAAGATGTTCTCCTTTTTGCGTATGGCAAACGCATTGAAACTGGCTTGCATCGGCTGCGGCGCTCGCGCGCAGACCTACACTTCTTTGGCCTCTCAGAAACCCGACCGCTTCCAAATCGTGGCCGGTGCGGATCCCGTGGCGGAGCGGGTGGAGAAAATCCGCCGCCTCTCGGGCCGGGCCGACTTCCAGAGCTTCGCCAGCGCCGAGGCGATGCTGGCGGCGGGTAAGCTTGCCGACGTGATGATCATCGCCACGCAGGACAACTCGCACTTCGAGAACTGCAAAGGCGCGCTGAGTCTGGGCTACGACGTGTTGCTGGAAAAACCCATCTCCACCACCGCGGCGCAGGTGCTGGAGATCGAGCGCCTGGCCCGGCAAGCGAACAAACGCGTCATGGTCTGCTTCGTTCTGCGCTTCGCGGCGTTTTACCGGAAGGTGAAGGAGATCATCCAGTCGGGCGCGCTGGGCGAGATTGTTTCCATTCAAGCCAACGAAGGCGTCAATCCGTGGCACCAAGCCCATTCCTTTGTGCGCGGACACTGGTCGGTCGTGGGCAAGAGTTCGCCGATGATCATTTCCAAATGCTGCCACGACACGGACATTGTCCACTGGCTTGTGGGGCGGCGCTGCTTGCGCATCGCCAGCTTCGGCTCGCTGGAGTTCTTCCGCGCCGAGCGGGCGCCCGCCGGCGTGCCCGCGCGTTGCACGGATGGTTGTCCCGTGGGCGATACCTGTGCCTACAACGCTCTGCGCTACACCACGGACATGCGCTTCCCGTGGCTGACGATGGTTTATGACCGGGCGCGGGAAGCCAGCGTCGAGGAAATCACGGCCTGGCTGCGCACGAGTCCGTGGGGCCGCTGCGTTTATCGCTGCGACAATGACGCCGTGGACCGGCAGGTGTTGGCGATGGAGTTCGAGGGCGGGATCACCGGGACCTTTACGATGACGGCGTTCGCGACGGGACGGCACCTCGAGATTTGCGGAACGAAGGGCGTGTTGAAGGGCGGCGAAAGCTACCGGCAACAATTCGGCACCCACCTCATTCTGCTGCCACACGAAGGCGAGCCCGTGCGCTACACCGTCCAAGCCGAAGATGGCGGTTACGAATTGCACGGCGGCGGCGATCCCGGCCTGGTGAACGCGCTTTACGAAGAGATGACCAAACCGCCGGGCGCGCCGCTGGAAGCCGGCATCGAATCCACCGTTCACAGCCACTTGATCGGTTTTGCCGCCGAGGAAGCGCGGCTGACGGGGCGCACGGTAAATCTGGAGGAATTCCAGCGGGCACTGGCGTAAAGCGTACGCGCCGAGGAACAGTATGGCCCTTACAAAAGCTATCCCTGATCTCCGCGCCATCGCGAGCCGGTTTCAAATCTACGGCGACTTTCGCGACGCCGCACCCCACGGCACCGGGCACATCAACGACACCTACGCTACGGTCTTCAACCAGAGTGGCAGTCCGGTCCGCTACATTCTCCAGCGCATCAACCATCACGTCTTCAAGGACCCGCCCGCCGTCATGCAGAACATCAGCCGCGTGACGGCGCACGTGCGCCGAAAACTTGAGGAAGCCGGAGTCGCCGAAGTCAGTCGGCGCGTTCTCACGCTGGTGCTGACACTGGATGGCCAAACGTGGACACAGGATGCCGCGGAAAACTATTGGCGATGCTACCTCTTTATCGAGCACGCGCGGACCTATGACCAGATCGAAACCGTGCCACACGCGTTTCAGGCGGCCAGAGCGTTCGGAGCTTTTCAGACGCATCTGGCCGACTTGCCGGCGCCCCGCCTGCTCGAAACGATTCCGGAGTTCCACCACACCCGACGGCGGTTCGACAATTTGCGGGCGGCCATCCAGGCGGATGCTTGCAATCGCGCCGCCGGGGTGAAACGCGAAATCCAATTCTGCTTGGAACGTGAAGCGATGGTGGACGTGCTCCTCGACTTGCAGGCGCGCGGCCAACTCCCGGAGCGCGTCACGCACAACGACGGCAAACTCAACAACGTGATGCTCGACGACGCGACGGGCGAGGGGATCTGCGTCATTGATCTCGACACCGTGATGCCCGGCCTGGCGCTTTACGATTTCGGTGACTTCTGTCGCACCGGCACCGGACGGGCGATCGAAGACGAGCGCGACCTTTCGAAGGTGGAAATGCGCCTGGACTTTTTCGAGGCCCTGGTCCGTGGCTACCTTGATTCCGCGGGTAAGGTTTTGAATGGCACCGAAAAGGACCACCTGGCTTTCTCCGCCGGGCTGATCACCTTTGAAACGGGACTCCGGTTCCTCACCGATCATTTGCAGGGCGACCGGTATTTCAAAACCCACCGGGAGAATCACAACGTGGATCGGGCGCGGGTTCAGTTCAAGATGGTGGAGTCGTTTGAGCGGAACGAAAGCGCCCTGCACCGGATCGTTCGCGACGCTGGTGGCTGACTTGCCCTTACATGGTGCTGTGACTCAACCGAACCTTGGCCTACACTCGATGATACTTGGTCGCAAAGCTGAAATGAAATCCGCCAAATCACTTTTAGTCCCTAAAAGTCATATTTCGTCCCCGTTCCTTCACGCCCGGCGGTATGCAGTGGCATCCGCCGCGCTGTTGCTGCTGGGTTTCACCTTGGTTGCCCGTGCGCAGTCGCCACCGATCTTGGCCGCCCGCGGTCTCGTGGAACGCTTGCTTCCGCAGCATGCGCGGCATTTCGTCCTCGAAATCATTCCGCGTGACCCGGAGGGCGATGTGTTTGAAATTGAAACCCGAGCGGGCCAGATCATCCTGCGGGGAAACAACGGCGGGTCGCTCGCCTCGGCGTTGAATTGGTATCTCAAGTATCACTGCCACGCCCACGTCTCCTGGTGCGGCAGCCAGTTGAACCTACCCAAGCCGCTGCCCGTGGTGCCGGAAAAGATTCGCCACGTCAGCCCGTTTCGCTACCGCTACTGCTTCAACTATTGCGCGTTCAGCTATTCCCTCGCCTGGTGGGACTGGCCGCAATGGGAGCGCATGATTGACTGGATGGCCCTCAACGGCATCAACCTGCCGCTCGCCGTCACCGGCCAGGAAGCGGTGTGGGCCGGGGTGGGCCGGCAACTCGGCCTTAGTGACCAGGCGCTGAAGGAGTTTTTTGTCGGGCCGGGATTTCTACCCTTCGGTTGGATGGGGTGTCTGGACGGCTGGGGCGGGCCGTTGCCGGATTCGTGGATCGCGAAGCACGCGGAACTGCAAAAGAAAATCCTCGCTCGCGAACGCGCCTTCGGAATGACGCCGGTGTTGCAAGGTTTCACCGGCCATGTGCCCGCCGCGATCACAAATCGCTTTCCCAACGCGAAGCTCAAGCGTCTGCCCAAGTGGTGCAACTTCCCGGCGACCAGGTTTGTGGATCCGCAGGACCCGCTCTTTGTGGAACTCGGCCAGAAGTTCGTTCAGGAGCAGACCCGACTGTTCGGCACGGATCATCTCTACGCCGCCGACACGTTTATCGAGATGCCGCCGCCGAGCAACGATCCCGCGTTTCTCACCGCGATGGGCAAGTCGGTTTACGAAGCCATGCGCGCCGCGGATCCGGACGCCGTGTGGGTGCTGCAAGGCTGGCTGTTCGTGAACGCGCCCAACTTCTGGCAGCCGCCCCAGGGCCGTGCGCTCTTTGGCGCCGTGCCGGATGATCGTCTCCTCGCCCTCGATCTTTACTGCGAACACACGCCGGTCTGGCCGAAGACCGAGGCGTTCTATGGCAAGCCGTGGATTTGGTGCGTCATCCAAAACTTTGGCGGCACGGTAAGCTTGCATGGCGCGTTGCCGCGCATGGCGGGAGAATTGTCGAAGGCGCTGGCCAGCCCGCAACGGGGCCGGCTCAGCGGCATAGGGCTCATCTTTGAAGGCCGCGACTACAACCCCGTCGTGCAGGACTTTGTTACCGACATGACCTGGCGCCAGGAAGTGCCGGATCTGGATGACTGGACCCACGAATTCATCCAGCGGCGTTACGGCCAAGCGCGGCCCGCCACTCGTGAAGCCTGGCGGATATTGCGGCAGACCGCCTACACCCAGGTCGGCCGTAGTGATCCGTTGCTCTGCGCGCGGCCCAGCTTGACGGCATCCAGCGGCAGCCGGCCCTATGATCCAGCGTTGTTGGTTGAAGCGGCGGAAAAGTTGCTCGCCGACGCCGACACCCTGGGCAAACTCGACACCTACCGATACGACGTCGTCAATGTGACGCGGGAGGCGCTGACGGCCCTGGCCCCGCGGCTGCACGCGCCGCTGGTGGCCGCGATCAAAAGCCAGGATCGCGCCGCGTTGGATCGGGCGGGTCGGGACCTGCTGGGACTCATCAGCGACCTCGACCATCTGTTGGCCACGCGCGAGGAATTCCTTCTGGGCCGCTGGCTAGCCGACGCCAAACATTGGGGCACGAACGAGCGCGAGCGTCGGCTTTATGAATTCAACGCCCGCAATCTGATCACGCTCTGGGGGCCGGGCGACAGCATCCTGCACGAATACGCCTTGCGCCAGTGGTCCGGAATGTTCAACGGGTTTTACGGCCGGCGCTGGGAAAAATTCCTCGCCGCGCAGGCCGCCGCGATGGTTGCGAAAGCACCGTTTGACGCCGCCAAGTTCGAGGCGGAGTTGCGCGCGTGGGAAGAACAATGGTGCCACCAGACCGAATCGTATCCCACCACCACCCGCGGCAATCCAGTCGCGCTCGCCCGGCGACTACTGGCGAAATATCGCAGTCTGACGCCGGTGGATTCGCCGAGCCTGACGACTGGCAAACCGACCACCTGTTCGTTCGCGTTGCCGAATTTTCCCGCCCACCTCGCCAACGACGGGCG
>CAIKLQ010000387.1 GCA_903828255.1 uncultured Verrucomicrobiota bacterium | reverse complement strand
GTGGCGGAGAGAGTGGGATTTGAACCCACGGTGGGGATTAGCCACGCACGCTTTCCAGGCGTGTGCCTTAAACCACTCAGCCATCTCTCCAACCGCTTATTATCAATGACTTAACATGACTTGCCGATTTGCAAATTGACTTTCTGATACTGCTTTCTGATACTGTTCGCATGAATGCGATTGAAAGCGGCAGCCCAGCAGTCTGGCAAAAGACACCGTTTGCAAATCTGGTCCGTTACGTTTCATCGGGCAAATTCTTCGCACGCCTGCAGGTTCGGGGCAAGCTCATTCGGCGCTCCCTCAAGACTGAATCAATGACGGTGGCCAAACTTCGCTTGGCCGATTTGGAAAAAGATGAACGCCAGCGGTCGGAAGTTCAGGACGCGGTGGCGAGTGGAAATTTACGGTTCGGTGACGCCTTGGCGATTTTTCGCAATCGGCTAAAAAACGATGCTTCGCATAAACCGCGCACCAAGGAATTTCGGGAGGAGCGGATTGCCGCTTTGCTCAACTCCTGGCCGGGGGTGGAGAACATCGACGTGCGGAAGATAAGCAAGCAGGACTGCCTGTCTTGGGCTGCGGGTTACGCCGCCAAGCGAAGTCCGCAGAGCGTTAACACCTGCGCCAGTACGTTGCGGATGATTCTTGAGCTCTCGGTGGAGGCGGGAACGCTGTATGACAACCCTGCGAGATTCATCAAGAAGCTGCGGGTTCGGCAGAAGGAACTCCGTTTGCCCGATCACGATCAATTCCCCGAAATGCTCAAAACCATTGAGCAGGTGAATCGCCGATTTAGCAAAGATTGCGCGAATATGGTGCGGTTCCTCACTTTCGGCGGGTTCCGAAAAGGGGAGGCGGCGATGATTACCTGGGCAGACTGTGATTTCCTAAAGAAGGAAATCGTCGTGCGTGGCGATCCACAAACCGGCACAAAAAACTGGACGATCCGGCGCGTGCCGATGATCCCTGATATGCTGGAACTTTTGATGCGGTTGCGCAAAGAACGGGCTGATGAACCTGGCAATCAGAATGTCATGCCAGTAAGGGAATGCCAGGGGGCATTGAATTCGGCTTGCGAGAAGCTTGGAATTGCGCGGATCACACATCACGATTTGCGACACTTATTCGCCACCCGCTGCATCGAAAGCGGGGTCGACATTCCAACGGTTTCGCGCTGGCTCGGCCACAAGGATGGCGGCGCGTTGGCCATGAAGGTGTACGGCCATCTTCGCGACCAGCATTCCGTTGCGATGGCTCAGAAAGTCACGTTCAAGCAAGCGGTGCCCCCGAAGGCCAAAGCGTCGTAGCGGTTCGTTCCCTCTTTTCAACATCCGCCGTTTACTACTGTCGTCTGTTTGCTTGCCCAGCCTGGTAGCGAGCGTCAAGATGGATTCCGTGAAGCGAGCCGCTAAGCGAAGGAAGCCTGCGAGGGATACTGACACCGGCGCTGGCGCGTAACGCCAGAGCCCTCGTTTCCTGTTACGATCGGATTGACTGGGATCAGGTGAGCGAGTCGCAGTGCGACATGGTGCATGTGCAATTTGAAACCGACAAGGCGGTTCAGTTGGCGTGCCGTATCTTCCTGGAAACGGCCGCGGGTGATCTTGGAAGCCGGAAAATCCTCATCGCGACGATTCAACAAGCGTTTCCCGCAAAGATCTCCCCGGGGACTCCCGCCAAGGTTGACGGGAAAGGTCAGGGTCATGATCCGTCCGCCAAGGCCGACAAGCTTCTGTCGGATCTGAGGACAACCCCAAGCCCTCGCCAGTTTGCCGGGCTGTGTATTAAGGCATCCCTGCTCCACTGGAAAATCAGCCAGAATTTGTGGGTAAAAACACAGCGTCAGGTCCAACGTGGCGCGGCAAGAATTCTTCCACCGCCTCCGCGGCCAGACCGCGCACCATTCTGGCTCGGGTCGGCTGCGGACCGCTGGATCAGTGTGCCGGCCCGGTTGGCATTTGCCGAACCGGTGGTCGGCCTCAGCCGGCGGATTGCCGAAATCAACACCTGCGTAACCACCCTGCGCCTTGAAGCCGGGGAGTTACATTCGCTGCAACTGCACCTGCAACTATTCACGGAATGCAAGCCTTTATCCTTTCGCATTCCCGGCGACGATTTAACGGATACTTTCTGTCACGAACTACAGAAGATTCTGGAATGACTTTCTGCCAGAGTTGCGGACGATGGTTCACGCTGACATTGATCAGGGCAAGGCGGCCGACCCGGGGCCAGTTGTGAAGAAGCCAACCACCCCTACTGTATTGGAAGCCGAGCCCAAGTCGAACGATCAGACAAAACCGGGCAAGAAGGAAATTGTCCCGGCGCCACGAACGGATACATTGTAGGGCATCGAGCCGGGCGGAACACAATCCGCGCCGAAGCTCAGGCAAGTCTGGGTGTTGTTGATAAAGATCAACAAGGAATTTGTTGTTCATGTGGATTCAAAGCCGATTCGCGGGATAGGACCTCGTCGTGCTTTGCTCGCCTTGGCGGCCTTAGCTGATGACAAAGCGACCGAGTTTCATCTGAGATCAACTGCGGGTTTTGTTGGGTTGACGCATCCAAAAAGCGAGAATATTCCACGGGACTGGAACAGGGACAAAAACGACTTGCAAAACAAACCTGTAATGGTGGTGGTGGAACTGGTGACTCAAAACGAATACGACCTAAGTGGCTTCCAGATCGAGTTTGCTCCTGAAATCGATAGCGCAAAGATCAAGGAACGTCTTGCCGAGTTAGCCCCAAAAGCACGGCGCAAGCCTCCCCTCTAATGCTAGTCGGATTTTCCTCGGTTCGATTCTGAAACGCCCACGGTCTTCCTGTGGGCGCATCTTTCCAATCCATCCCAAAGCATCCACAACTATCCCAAGGTATCAAAGCGAAGTGACTAACTTAGAGCAGTTTATGTTGCAACAGGTTGCTGTAAACGGCGGTTGAAAAGTGCGGCGGGCGGCGGTCCAAAAGTGCGGCACCTGGGCGAAGGTAGGCCGCGGTTCGGAGGGCAGGTCAAGTCCGGTTGG
>CAIKLQ010000386.1 GCA_903828255.1 uncultured Verrucomicrobiota bacterium | reverse complement strand
TTGGCGGCGGCGGGGTGCTGGCGAAGCTGGGTGACGGGTGCAGAATGGGGTCCCGGTCGGGGCGGATTTTGATCGAAAGCAGCCGACTTCTGGCGGCTTGGACTGTGGCGGAATGGCGCAAGCTTGCGGCGCGAATTGGGGCGCGCTTGGTGGGAAAAAATGGCAGGGTATCGCGGCGGTTCGTGGAAGTTGGAGGGGCGCGGGGCCGGGCGGAAGCCGTCGCCGCGGCGACGTCGAAGCGGTGCTTGCGGGTGGTGGTAGGTCGGTGCGGTCGAGGAATTCCCACCGCGCCATGCTTCCGCCGGTCTCGGTCAACTTAGGGCTTGGGGGTCAACCGCGCAGCCCCGTTTCGCGGGGTTGGCAGTTTCAGGCTGGCGGGGAGAAACGGCGGGACGCTGGCAGGCGTCCTCCCCGCCCCCCGGGGGCGAAGGTTGCGGCGTTCAGAGGTCGATGTGGATGTAATCCAAGACGCCGTTCGCCGCCCGCGCGAGGCCGCGAAAAGCCAGTTTCAACTTCAATTGGCGCAGGCCATACTCACTAGCTTCGGCGGGATAGATTCGGACCGCTTTCACCTCCTCAAGTGGTGCAGCCACCCCCTGAGGTAGGGAATATCGCCAGTGAACCGCACCCCCGCGACCAGTTGCAGCTTGCCCTTGCGCTCCTCGCTCGTGCCCGTGGCCATTGCCTTGTCAGCAGACGTGACGTGCCCGCCAGCCTTGCCTTGTTTTGTGCTCATTTGAATGGTGTCCGATGGACGGCCCGAACTCGGCCCGCTTGCGGATTGCTTGCAGTCAGTCGGCCCGATACCGCCCACCAGCACCGTGAGCCGAACACCGGCCCGCGACCACCAAAGGCCGCGCACATATTCGGGAAAACAACGCGCGGATAATACGGGCCCACAACAACTTGCGACACCACACCCGCCGCCGCCCCGTATAGCTGCCAAAGGGGGGGGGGATTTCCAGAAAGAATTTCCCCGGAAGCAAACAGTGGTGGAGGTGGTGGCCAGGGACGCACTTACTTGAATCTATCCCAAGGACCGGATTGAGACATCTCCGAGAAATGCGAAAGGATGCGGACCTCACACTTTCGCAGCGAGGACGCCAGCGATAAACCCGGAAGAATTGCCTTATTTTCCACGTCGCGTCTTTTCTCAACTGACCCGCCCTACTATGATAATGTTGGCTACGCTGACCTCTCCGACTTCTTCTACATCTGGCTCCGCCGCTGTCTGCTTCCGGTTTATCCACAGTTGTTCGGCACCGTGCTTGTTCCGAAGACTGAAGAGTTGATTGCTGATCCTTTCCGCCAAGGTGGCAAAGAAGAAGCTCGTTTGTTCTTCGAGCGTGGAATGGGTCGCGTGTTGGAGCAAATGCGCGATGCCTGTGACCCAAGTTATCCGACCACAATTTACTATGCCTTCAAGCAAGCTGAGAACGAAGACGAGAGCGAAAACGACAATGACGAGATTGACTCGGCACGCGCCTCGACAGGTTGGGAGACTTTCCTGCAAGGCTTGGCTGATGCGGGTTGGCAGATTGACGGCACTTGGCCAATGCGAACCGAGATGGGCAACCGAATGATTGCGATGGATAAGAACGCCCTCGCATCCTCGATTGTCCTGGTATGCCGACCACGCCCGAAAGAAGCGGGCGTGGCATCGCGCCGCGATTTCCTGGCCGCGATGAAGCGGGAACTGCCCGAGGCGCTGCGGAATTTGCAGAAAGGCAACATTGCGCCGGTGGATTTGGCCCAAGCCGCCATCGGGCCGGGCATGGCCGT
>CAIKLQ010000385.1 GCA_903828255.1 uncultured Verrucomicrobiota bacterium | reverse complement strand
TTCACGCGCCCGTAATCTCTTGGCGAGACTCCCATGAACGAGCGGAAAGTGACATTGAAATGGCTCAAGCTATCGAAACCGACTGTCATGGCGGCTTCGGTCACGTTGTGACCGCCCTCATTCAGCAGTGCCGCCGCCCGGTGAATCCGGTAACCTTGCAGATATTTCACCCACGAAATACCAAGCGCCTGTTGAAAAATACACTTCAGTCGGGACTCGCTCAAACCAACTACCCGGGCCATGTCCTGGGCGTAAACCGGCTCGGTGTGATTTTCGCGAAGGTACTTGAGCGCCTTCAGAATTGGCTGCCAGTCAATTTCCAATCCGCCACCGCCAATGTTGCGGCCCAGCGCCTGTTCCCAGCGCAAAAGGCGCACGAGCATTTCCATGAGCAGCGTGCGCAAGCGCACTTCGCGCCCGAATCCGGGCTGCGAGAATTCGTGGTTGATTTCCTCAAATCGGTGACGGAATTCCTCCCGGTACTTCGGTGGAAAACGCACCACGCGCTGGGTGGCGGGTTGCTGCACGGTGAACCGGCGAAGGATACGCACGCCGTCGCTCTCCGGACCAAGTTCAACCAGCACCCAAGGAAGAAAGTAAACGGTGATGTAACTGAACGGAAATCTATCAATCACGCCCCAGTGCGGAATGCCGGGACCGAGCAACAACAACTCGCCCACGCCGCGGCGGACCTGCTCCTTTTCAATCATCGAAGTTCCCGGGCCGCCTTGCAGGGCGATGCTGATCTCGCAGTAGGGATGGCGCTCTGGATGCGGCGTAGGTGGGCCTTCGGTAATCGTGGCGCTGCGGACCCAGATCGGGCTGGTTTCCGTCAGCGGCTGGCGTGACTCGGTGACGTCCAACAGCCATGCCAGATTTGCAAACCGTCCTAGCTCTGGTTGGTTTTGACGCATGTCAGTCGGAGGGGGGGTAACCGAACGGAGGTGGATTTCATTTGCGGCTGAAAGTGAATGGAATGCCGTGTTCCAGCAATTGATACGCGTCGCCCATGCCCTGCAACTTCAGGTTGGTATGCAACATCTGGGGCGGCTGGCAATTGTCGAGGAACAGATCGTGATGGCAGGGAATCACGCGCTTCACGCCCAGGCGCTTGGCCAGCAATGCCGCTTCCGCCGGGCCGAGATTTCGAAAAGCACCGTTGATTACCACGGCAAGCACATCCGGCTTGTGCGGCGCGACGGCATCAGCAAGCAACTCGTGGTAAGCCGTGTCGCCAGTGAAATAAACAGTCGGGCCGTTTTTCACGAATACAAGATAGCCGACGTGGGTCAGGTCGTCGCCGCCGAACGGAATGGCGAACGTGGCGCGGATGGCGAGATCACCCACAGTGACCGTTTTGTTCGGCCAGATCATCGTGGTTTCCGAGGCGGGCACACCAAAGGAATGGAGTTTTTCCAGCGCTTCGGCCGGCGCGACGAACGGGCCCCGCCCGCCCGCCTTGCGATACGGCCCGATGGTTTCCGGGTCGAGATGGTCCTGGTGGCTATGGGTGATCAGGTAGCGATCAATGCCCACGAGGTCCTTCGCCGCAATCGGCGGCGGCACCTGGCGATCCATGCGGAAATCATGCTGCTCGCCGATGGCCTTGCAGGAATTGGAGAGATAGGGATCGAGCGCGAGGATCCTTCCTTGCGGCGACTTCACGAGGAATCCTGCCTGGCCCAGCCACCAGATCGTCACCGCGCCGCGCGAGACGCGGTGCGCCACAATTTGCTTCATTGTCAAACGCTTCATGTTCCTGTCCTCATTTGTTCCCGCGCCTGCTTCACGACCCGAATCAAGTCGGCGGCGTTTTGCGAAATGCGGTCGAAATCCCGCGCGGCCATCAGCGACTTGCTGACGAGTTCGCCGCCCAGGCCGACTGCGCAAGCACCGGCCTTGATGTATTGTGGTGCGGTTTCACGGTTCACCGCCCCTGTCGGCATCAACTCAATTTTTGGATACGGCCCTTTCAAATCCTTGAAGAACTGCGGCCCAGCCACGTTCGCCGGGAAAATTTTTATTACATCGCCACCCAACTCCCAGGCCTCCAGCACTTCGGTCGGCGTCATCGCCCCGGGCATGCACGCGATTTCTTGCTGGCGACAGGCTTCGATCACTGCGGACCGCACGGCCGGCGAGATGATGTAGCCCGCGCCTGCCTGGATTGCAGCGCGAGT
>CAIKLQ010000384.1 GCA_903828255.1 uncultured Verrucomicrobiota bacterium | reverse complement strand
TCCGGCGGAACATTCTTGGTCACGACACTGCCCGCACCGACGACGGCGCGCTCGCCAATCGTGATGCCGCACAGCAAGGTGGCGCCGGAACCGATGGAGGCGCCGCGCTTTACGAGCGTGGGAACGCAGTGCCAATCCGCTTCGGTCTGGAGTTGGCCGGCGGCGTTGGTGGCGCGCGGGTAGCGGTCGTTGGTAAAGGTGACATTGTGCCCGATGAAGACATCGTCTTCCAAGGTGACGCCTTCGCAGATGAAGGAGTGGCTGGAAATCTTACAGCGATGCCCGATCTTCGCGCCCTTCTGGATTTCGACAAAAGTGCCGATTTTGACGTCGTCGCCGACCTCGCAACCATAGAGGTTGGTAAAGGCGAAGATGCGCACGCGTTGGCCGAGCTTTACATCGGGGGCGATGTTCTGGAGAGAGGCGAGCAGGGGGTTCATACGGGAACACTGGTGGCGGGTTTGCGGGCCGGATCCAAAAGCGGCGCCGGTGGTACGAGGCGCGAATCGGCTACGGTAGGCTGCGGCCGGATGTGATTCCGCTTCAAACACTCGGAAGCCTTTTCCAGAATCCGGACCACTTCCAAGCCCTTCTCGCCCGAAGTAATCGGCACGCGACCCTCGCGGATGCAATCGAGGAAGTGCTGGCATTCAATCTTGAGCGGCTCCTCCTGTTTGACGTAGGGCACATACATGTCGCCGTAGTGGTAGGAGTATTGAAACTCGGCGAAGGTGTCGTAGTGCGGCGGCCGTTCGACGCGCGCGTCATAGATCTTGATCTTTTCGTTAGTGGCGATGTCGTCATAGACGATCATGCGCCGCGAACCGACGAAGGTCATTTCGCGGACCTTCTTGGGATCGAGCCAACTGCTGTAAACCACGGCGGCGCGATTATTGCCGAAGGAGAGATAAAGGTTGGTGACGTCCTCGATGCCGGGCGTGATGTGGGCATCGCCGTAACACGCCACGGAATGGGGCGTTTCACCCATGATGTGAAGGATGATGGAGAGGTCATGCGGCGCGAGATCCCAGGTGACGTTGATATCCTTCTGGAACAGGCCGAGGTTGAGGCGCCGGGCGCTGATGTAGCGCAGCTCGCCGATGTCGCCGGAATTAATGATCTCCTTGATCATCCGCACGGCGGGCGAGTAGAGGAAGGTGTGACCGACCATTAACACCAGGCCCTGCTGACGTGCCAAATCCACGAGTTCCTGACATTCCGCGACGGAAGCGGCCATGGGTTTCTCGATAAAGACATGTTTGCCCGCGAGCAAGGCCGCCTTGGCCATGACGTGGTGGAAGCGCACGGGGGTGGCGATCACCACGGCGTCGAGGCCGACGCCGTTGAGCATGACATTGTAATCGGTCGCGCCCTCGACTCCGGAGTAGAGCGTTCGCAAGTGAGCCAGGCGCTGCTCGCTGGCATCGCACATCATCTTGAGATGGCAGTCTTTGAGTTGGTGGAGATTACGAATGAGGTTCGGCCCCCAATAGCCGCACCCGATGACTCCGACACTAATTGGTTTGTTCATGGTATTTTCCTCGAATTCGCTCAAGTGGTTGCTCTTTGAGCCGATGCCGCGGTAGCGCCGCGGTTCGCGAAACGGACTTCGGCCAGTTGTACCGCCAGAGCGGGAAGCGTGCGGATGATAATGTCCAGGTCGAGCCAGAGGGATTTGTGCTGGGCGTACCAGATATCCATCCGGATCATTTCATTGAAGGTCGTCCGGTTTTTGCCGCACACCTGCCACCAACCGGTAAGGCCGGGCACGGTTTCGAGCCGTTGCAATTGCCACGCGGCATATTTCGCGCATTCGTAGGGCAGGCAGGGCCGGGGCCCGACGAGGCTCATCTCCCCGCACAGGATGTTGAGCAACTGCGGCAGTTCATCCAGGCCGGTGGCGCGCAGGAGGCGGCCGCCAGGAATCAAGCGCGGGTCTCCCTTCCGGTCGAGTTTGGTCATGGGCGTATCCGCCTGCATGAGTTGATGGAAGTGGTCGCGATGCGTGCTGATGTCTGCGGCCACCTGCATGGAGCGGAATTTGAGACAGGTGAAACGCTGACCGCGATACCCGACCCGTTCCTGCCGGAAGAGGACCGGGCCGCGGGAAGAAACCTTGATGAGGCAAGCAATAACCGCCCCGACGAGAAGGGTGATCGGGGCAGATAGCACGATCAGCGCAACATCCAGCACCCGCTTCCACCGCGGGATCGGTACCGCGGCTACCTGCTTACGTCTCCGGCTCAGTTCAAGTTTGTCCCACAGTGCTGCAAATTTCATACTTAATGGTTAGCTTGGCGCTGCATTTGAATACCAAAGTACGGCCGATCCGAGATGTCCTGGCCCACTGCGTTCCCAACCACAGCAAGCGGCAGAGCCGACGTCAGTGCATCCCAAATAAATCGCCCCGGCGAAATTCCGATTCAAGATTTGGAAATGCCGATTTCCACAATCGCCCTGACGTTTGCCGACAGGCCCTTGAACTGCCGGGCTCCCGACCAGACAATCCACAGCCTCGAACTTTTAGTATTCCATGCATCACCTTTTAACTGATGCCAATTTACCATGTAGGGGCCACCCGACAATCGGGGCGGCCTCCTGATTTACGGGTGAGGGAATTCCTGTGCCGAGCATCCGCACCGTCACGACCCACCAAATTACCGAAGGCCCCGGAGCGGGCGCGAAAGAAGATTCTGACCGCGCTGGATGCAGAGGTAATGGTGCGGTTGGCACCCACCAGCAAGGGCGTTGGGGCTAAATCAGGCCGGGGCGGTTACGTGGTTTGGAAGGCTGGAGGAAAAACCGTTGCGACCCCAAGCCGGTCTTGCGGCGGCCGGATTTTATCGGGCAATTGCCTGCGGTGAAGGCGGAAGTGTGGGACTGAGAGCCAACCCAGCCTTTGCTCACGGGGCGACTGACGCGCTCGCCACCCGGTAGAACCGCGCTGGCCGGGAGGGAATGACCGGATCAAAAATATCGATCCCACCATTCGCCAGCGCGGTAAGTTCGCAAATAATAGTCCAGTGAAGAAAGTCTTCACTTGCCTGAAGCTGCCAATGACGGTTCTGGCCGACAGAAAACCGAACCTGCATATTCAGCGGGTTGTCGGTCTTGGAAAGCAACACTGCACCGGGGATGGCGTCAACCGCTTGGTTGGGGGTAATTGTCGGGGTATTGACCAGGCGGTAGGATCGGGCTGGCGCAGAAGGAATGATCGGATCGAAGACGTCAACCCAACCGTTGGTGACGGCGTCAAGTGCGCAGAGGGTGTCCCAGCGAAGGGAGTCGGCGCTGGCTTGAAGCTGCCAATGCTGGTCCGGGCCGACGGAAAACCGAAGCTGCTGACTCAGGCCGTCGGGGGTTTGCGAGATCAACAACTCGCCCGGCAAAGCGGGGCTCACTTCCAGCGTCTGCGTCACTTCCTCCGCTGCCAGGTAATTGTTGTCGCCGTCCTGGCTCGCCGTAATCATTGCGCGGCCCACGCCCACAATGGTCACGGTGTTGCCCGCGATCGTCGCCACGCTCGGATCCCCGCTCGTGTAACTCACCGGCAAGTCCGTGGAGGCCGTCGCGTCCAGCGGGAACGCCGCGTCGCCCAACGTCTTCGCCGGCAGCGCGGCGAAGGTAATCGTCCGTTTTGCCTTCGCGATCGTCAGCGTGCCGCTCGCGCTGCCGGTGTAGTTGGCGTGATTGACCATCGCCACCACCGCGTAGCGCCCGGCGTTTACGGGCACCGTCGCACTGCCGTTGTAAGTGATCGTCACCGGCAAACCGCCGGGAATGGGCGTCGCCGTCGCGCTCTTGGCCGTACCGTCATACGTGGCGCTCAGACCGCTCAACATCACCGTCGCCGCGGCTTTGGTCACCGTCAGCGTTCGCGTCACATTCGCCGCCGCGATGTAATTGCTATTGCCCGCCTGGCTGGCGGTGATCACCGCACTGCCCGCGCCCACGATGGTCACGGTGTT
>CAIKLQ010000383.1 GCA_903828255.1 uncultured Verrucomicrobiota bacterium | reverse complement strand
GCTAACCAGCTACCTGTGCTTTGACAGTTGGGATGCCTTGATGGATTTCATGCTGGAAAGCTTCAAGAAACCGACACCCCAGAAGCCGGAAACCGGGTGAATTCGCCAAAATGAGAATTGCTGCACTCAAGCGGCCTTGAGTGATGGATTCGGGACGCGAGTTCATCCAAACCGCAGTTGGCCGGGTTTACTTGAAAGGGTTTGGCGACAGCGAGGCGTGGACGGCATCGGTGGAAGAACTGCATATCTGGATGATCGGAAAACGTTAAGCCGCGTTCATTCCTTAACTTAGCCTCTTCAACGCCACGTCGATGGCCGCCAGCAGTGCAGGCCAGTAAGGCAGCGCGGCGTTACCCGCTTCCTTAAAAACCGTGATCCCATCGGCAATCGGGCCGACATTGCTCTTGATGCCACCAAGAATTCGTGCCAGTCGGGATTTGCCTCGCTCGTTGCCTTGGCGCAGATCGTCCAAAGCTTCTGTCGCGGTTTGCAGTTCGTAGACCACCGCGTCCCGCTGTTCTTGGGCCAATTGCGGGGCGTTTTGTAGGTCGGCCAACAACCGGGGCAGTAATTCGGCCAAGTCGGCCAGCGCTGGGTTTTCCTGGAAATTGAAGGTGTTGTTCTCGGCTTTGGCGTGTTTGCCGATGGCACCCACTTGGCTACTGTTGATTTGGTAAGTGTCGCCCATGATGTCTGTCTCCGAATAGTGGTGATGAATGTGTAAATCCCGGTTCATATCGGCCATTAAGCCTTGCCGGTCAGTTTTCGTCATGATGTCGAGCGCGGTCTTTAGGTCGTAATCCACCCCATGTTTCGCATAAACCGCCTCCTTCTTGCGTTCGGCATGCAGCACATCGATCCAGTCCGCCCAAGGCTCGGTCTCGTCCGGCCTGAATCCAGCGCCATCACGCCGCGCCGTGTGAGGCAGGCGGATGAGTTCATCGCAGGGCAGTTCCGGCATGTCGGCTAGGATGTCCTTCACGTTTTGGTAAAGCACCGCAAAATAGCGATCCAGCCCCGCGCCGGTAATCCACAGGGTTAGGGTGCGGTCATAGGCATCGCCGCGTATCAATGCCGACGCGCCGCCATGGTTGCGGGTGTGCAACTGCGCCCCATGTCGCCAGACTTTGCCTTGGTCGATGTCGGCATGGCGGGCAACAATCAATTGCGGCAACAGTTGCGGCGGCAGCAACCCGTCAAAACGGAAGCGGAATGCCCGCGCTTGGTTCTCTGGGAAATCCAATGTCGGCTCGTCGGTGGGCAAGAGGCTGGGAATCTCAAAGTGGGCTGCATTCCCTTCGCTGACTCGATAAGCTACCTTAAATTGCTCCATCGCGTCGAGGATATGGCCGCATCGGTGGCGAGGATACTCCAGCCGATGGCCCAAGTTATCGGTTACCTCGGCTCGCGACAGACAGTCGTAAGCATCGGCTTCGCTAACCCGTGCTTGCTCGCGGGTGATAAGCTGGTAAACCCCATAGGTTAGCCATCGCGGATTGAGCAGGAATTCGTCCAGGCGGTGCAGGTTCGGGAAATGAATCACGACCCCCAGCTTGTCCAGCAAATCCAGCAGGTTTTCGGGGCTAGAATCCAGCTTACTCTCTTGGCATAGACGCTGGTATTCAGCTTTGAGCAGGAAGGTTTCTTTGGGCGAGCGGCGGCGCAGTTCGCTCAATACTTTGAATTCTGCTGGGCTGAATTTCACTTGCACAGTGCCCACCGCATCTAAGGCTTCCCGCAAATCCTCTTTGAAGCGGGCAAAATCGTGGCGGAAGCGGCTATTCCCGTCCTCGCACTGGGTACAGGCCAGTCGGTAGAAGCCGCCGGGTCGGATATTAGGATACTTGGTGCGCAGACGGTTCTGCTCCCAATCCATTGGCCCAGGTTGGTCGGCCTTGTTGCCGACGATCAGTACGGGGGCTCCTGGGTCGTCGGGATTCATTTTCGTAAAGGCCTTGATGTGTTCCAGCCAATAATCTGCCTCGCTCCCCCCGGCGGCAGCTCGACGGCCATCCAGCACCAAGATATAGACGCAATTGGAGCGCAGGAAGAATTGATGGGTAGCGTGGTACATAACCTGCCCACCGAAATCCCAAAAATGCACGATGGGGCTGTCTTCCTGCTCGACAGCCGGGCGGTAGTAACCCCGTTCGTTATCGAAGCAGGATTCCCGGATTTCGATACCAGGGGTCATCGGCTCTTTACCTTCCACCACCTTTTCGGCGTGCAGTGCACGTAGCAGCGAAGTCTTGCCGGCCTCGCCGGGGCCAATGAGGATCACACGGACGCGGTTAAGAGGACGAATGACTTCAGCCCAAGCAAATGCTTTCATTGAAACAGATAAGTTAATCACTCCTCTAGCCACCAAATGGTGACTTACCTTAAACAGATAGGCATTTATTGCTGAAATGTCCTGTTTGAGGATTTCCTCGGGCAGCAGGATTTGATCCTTGATGTCTTCCCAGACGATAGGATTGCCCCGCACCCGCGATTCATACCAATCGATCCAGTATTGGAAGCTGGGATCAAGCTTCAGCATGAAGGCTTGAAGGGTTCTCCATTGTTCTTCAAAAGCTGGGGGCAAAAGTTCAGACTTCTCCCATAGTGGTTGGCTGGATGGATCGATGCCATCATCTAGCAATGCTAAGTCGGTTTTGATAGAGGATAGGATGCGAGTAGCAGAGATAGCTATACCGAAGGTGACTGCTTCCAGCGAAGTTCCATAGGCGGCGTCAGCGGCTCTGTCGCCGACGAAATCGCCGCGTGTTCTGACAGCAAAGGATGCGCCATAGGAGGATGCTAAGGAAGCAGCTACGGTAGCTTTGACGCTATCAGAAACGGCAGCGGTGTATGTATCGGCCCTGACGGCGTTATAAGTTTTGGCTATGGCCTCGACTTTGTTGGAAGCAGAATGGGCATTGGCTATGGCGGCTTTGGAAATGGGCTCATGGGCCATAACGGAGTTGGTGAGGGTATTGCCAATAATTGCAGAATATTGATTTGCACGAAATGTATAAAAAATCAGATGTATTGCACTTTCTGAAGATACCAGTACTGATTTGCGTCCAGTAATACGTGCCCACAGCCCTGCCTTGGCTGGCATCAGTTCCACCAATTCCGCTAGCCCCGCTAACATTGGCAACACCCGCAAAGCCACCCGTGAGGCTATCACCGCCGCCTTCCTTGGCGGTAACTGGCCGATGCGCCAGAATATTTCTTCCCGCTGCTGTGTTATCGACATAAGTAGTTATGCAAAATTAATATTATATGTTTTACCAATATCAGCAAAGATATTTGAAAGTGAATTCCATAAGCTTTCAAACGAGGCATAGGCACTCCGGTGAATCCATTCGTACTTGACTTTCCGCCAGACAACTTCG
>CAIKLQ010000382.1 GCA_903828255.1 uncultured Verrucomicrobiota bacterium | reverse complement strand
GCGATGAAACCTTGCGCCGCGCCGCGGATGCGCTCGTTGGATTCGTCGTCCACATAAAGCTGGCCCGCGATGAACAGGAAATCGTAACAGACCCCGTGCAGCAGGATGGCCGCGAAGATGAGCGACGTGGTGAGACCGGAGTTGTTCACGCTGCCGGCGAGCAGAAAATAGCGCGTCACCCAGGCGAAAATGCCGAGGAAGATCGTCTTCTTGTAGCCGAGCGTGCGCAGCATCAGCGGCAGCAGGAGCAGGAAGATGACGTCCGACACCTGCGCCAGCGACATCTTCGCCGCCGTGTAGGTCCAGCCGAGTTCGGTCACATACAGATTCATGTTCACGAAATAGAAATATAGCGGCACGCAGATGAGGAACATGCACGCGATAAAGATCGCGAACGACGGTTTCTTCAACAGCGCCAGCGCATCCAGCCCGAGGATTTCGCCAAGGCGCACGTCCTTGCCGGTTTTCTTCGGCGGCGTGTGGGGCAGCGTGAGCGAGAACAAACCCAGCGCGATGGACGCCGCGCCGGCCAGATAAAACTGCACCGCGGATTGCTCGCCTTTGAGCACGACGCTGAGCGTGACGCCGCCCGCAATCCAGCCGACGGCGGAGAGGGTTTTGACGAGCGGGAAGTCGCGCTTGGGGTTCGCGAGATGATGCAGCGAAAGCGAATTGCCGAGCGCCAGCGTGGGCACGTAAGTCGCGCAGTAGATGATCAGCACCGGATAAAACGCGCTGAACGTCGTCAGCTTGGGCAGCGCGAACAGCAGCGCGCCGCCGAGAATGCCGAGAAACGCGAGCAGTTTTTCCGAGGCGAAATAGCGATCGGCGATCAAGCCGACAAAGAACGGCGAGATCATCGCGCCAATCGCAAACGCGCCGTAGGCCAGGCCGATCTGCCCGCCCTCGAAACCCAGCGTCTTGCCCAGGAACGTGGCCATGCTCACATACCACGATCCCCAGATGAAGTATTGGAGGAACATGAAGCAGCAGAGTTTGAGTTTGAGTGAGGTTTGCATGGTGCTGAGTTTGATTGCCGACACCGTAGAGAAGTCGTCCCGGCGCGAGAAGGACAAAATTCCGGCTTCCTTTTCCCGCGTGGCTCACTCTTGATTGCCCACCAGGACCGGCGTGGGCACGTGGCACGCCGCCAAGACCCAGAAAATCCTCACCAGCAGGACTGTCACCCAATCGCTGGCCACGCGCTAGGCCGCCGCGCTCGCAGCAAAACGCTTCGGCTCAGGCACGCCGAGTCAGTGATGTCCGATTGTCGACCGAGACGCGATCCCGGCGTTGCTTGCAATTGGTTGGTTGGGCCGATCCGATGCGCAAGCGCAAGATGAAGCCCGCTGCCGTTGCCAAAAAAGCGAAGCCAATGGCGGAAGGCTCAGGCGCGACGCTGACGCTGACGTTATCAAAAAAATCGCTCCCGTAATACTGACCGCCAAATGCCATGTAGGAGAGGGGAACATCTGTGTAAGTGCTGTCCACCACAGAGCCCAAGAGATTGGTGACTGTTGTCGTATCAACGTAATCCGAACCCACCTCTCCAAACACACTCCAGAGATCCGTTGACGGCTGGTAGGTGATGCGAAATGACCCTTTTGATGGGAGGGGGCCAAGGCCTTCGGCGCTGGGAATCTCAAAAAGCACGACGGACGGAAACTCGATCCCAACGCCATTGAACTCCATCCGGTTTCCAGCGAACGCCCCACCAAACAACAGGTATGAAGAACTCGTGTAGCTGGTGGGAGACATCGAGTCGCTGCCGAGGCAGAAGAAGAACCCGTTGTTCAAGTACGACGCCGAGTCCTGGTTGGAGACGTTGAAAGCCCAAGTCACCGTGCCGGGATTATTCTTGAGGATTGGGGAATATGGAGCGGCGAACGAAGCGGTGTTCGCAACCACAAAGGTGTTCCATGAGCCTACCGGGTCGATCCTCAGTTGACCCGCATCCACTCCAACTGAGGACCATGGCGGACCTAGTGACTGGTCCACGATGGTCAGCCCGTTAAGGGAAGCCGCTCCAGAATCAAAACTGTTATAATATACCGTCGTCCCCCTGACGGTCACAATCTCCCCAAACATAATCATCAGGCAAGAAGCTCCCGCTCGGAGAAACACTTTCGATTTCCTATTCATATTATGCCTTTCCCCAACCGCTTTGATCACGACTCTCAAGGTTGCGTATGGCCCAACTATTATTTATTACATGGGACCGAATATTGAAGTTCACATTCGGATATTGAAATCCTCCACCCCGGTTGTTTGAACCTTTCGGACCCCGCAGCAGCAGGGTCAAAGCGCAGTTCGGTCTTCATGCGGGCAAGTCTCACGGCTGCGCCAGCCAAGTCAAGCCCCGGCTCCGGCCCGGGGTGTGGTCGTCCTCGGCCACAGCAAAGTGGGTTCTTACGGAAGTCTCTTGAACTTCCAAATCCCCAAGCGTGCGGGGCTTCCTGCGCCCGAGGACGGGCGCACTCCGCCACAATTGTTCAAAACCGGAGCATCCTTCACCGGCCCTTAATCGCATCCAGTTCGTTTGCGCGTGGGATTGAAGCTTGGCAGGCGGCGGCTTTTCCCGTTCCATTTGGCCGAAACGAATTTATCTATGCCAACCAAGACCATTATCAAACCCGCAAAGTCACCTGCTGCCGTCGGTCCCTACAATCACGCCGTGCGCGTCGGCGACCTGTTGTTCTGCGCCGGGCAAATCCCGATTGAGCCGGCCACCGGCAATCTCGTCACCGGCGACATCAAGGTGCAAACCGAACGCGTGCTGCAAAACGTGAAGGCGATCCTGGACGATCAGGGGCTCACGTTCGCCAACGTCGTGAAGAGCACGGTGTTCCTGACCAACCTCGCCGACTTCGCCGGGATGAACGAGGTTTACGCGAAGTATTTCACGGCGGATTTTCCGGCGCGATCCACCATTCAGGTCGCCGCGTTGCCGAAGGCGGCGAACGTGGAGATCGAAGTCGTGGCGCATTTCTGAATTTACCGTTTGCGATTGCCGCGGTTTTCGCGACCGGCTCGTTAATCGTAAATTCGCAATCGCAAATCGAAAATGCCTGTCGGCATCCAAATACTGCTGGCGTTCGTGGCGGGCGGCGGGCTTGGCGCGGTCATCGGCTGGCTGCTGGGGCGCGGGCGGGGCGGGGCGCCGGACGCGCGGTTGGAGAATGAATTGCGGCAGCAACTCGCCCAGCGTGAGGGGGAGTTGAACCAGTCGCGCGGTGAATTGGGACAGGTCAAAACCGCGCTCGCCACGGCCCAAGCAAATCAGGCGAGCGCGGAGAAATTGCTCGGCGACCAACGCACGTTGCAGGAAAGGGCGATGGCCGAAGCCAAGGAGGCACAGGTCAAGGCGCTGGCGGATTTGCGCGAGGCGTTCAGGGCGTTGAGCGCCGACGCGCTCAAGCAAACCGCGCCGGAGTTTTTGCGCCTGGCGGAGCAGAGTTTTGAAACGTTGCGAGCCAAGGCCAAAGGCGATTTGACCGAGCGGCAGGAGGCCATTAAGGGTTTGGTCGAGCCGTTGAAGCAACAGTTGGAAACGTATCAGAAGCAGTTGCAACAGGCCGAAAGTTCGCAGGCCTCCACGCTCGGCGAAGTGAGGAAACAACTGGAGACGCTCTCGCAATCCAATCTCTCGCTCGCCGCGGAGACGCAGCGGTTCCGCATGGTGCTAAAGTCCAACCAGGCCCGCGGACGATGGGGCGAGGAGACTTTGCGCCGCGTGGTGGAGGCGGCGGGCCTGAGCGCCCACTGCGACTTCAGCGAGCAGACGCTGGCGGGCGACGCGAAGCCCGATTTGGTCGTCCGCCTGCCTGGCGAGCGACTCATCATCGTGGACGCGAAGGTGCCGGAACTTGATTTCCTGAGCGCGCTTGAAGCGGCTGATCCGACCAAGCGCGCCGAGTCCCTGGTCGCGCACGCGGCGAAGTTGAAGGCCACGATCAAGGCACTGGCGGACCGTGATTATCCGAGCCAATTTCCGAACGCGTTGGATTACGTGGTGTTGTTTTTGCCTGCGGAGTCTTTGTTCAGCGCGGCGCTGGAGGGCGACCGGGATTTGATCGTCTGGGCGGCGGGCAAACGCATCATGCTGGCCACCCCGGCGTCGCTCATCGCTTTGTTGCGCTCGGTGAGTGTGAGTTGGCAGCAGCACGCGCAGACGGAGAATGCGCAGAAGATTGCCGAGGCGGCCCGGGAATTTTATGCCCGCGTGGTGAAGTTCACCGAGCATTTCGCAAAAATCCGAGACGGGCTGGAGCGGGCGAACAGCGCGTTCAACGACTCGGCGGCGAGTTTCCAGACGCGCGTGCGCCCGGCGGGGGTGCGGCTCGTGGAGCTGGGCGGTGGCGCGAGTGGCAAGGAACTGGCAGACGTGAAGCTGCTCGATTTGCCTTTGCGGTTGCCGGGCGACGGCTGAAGCAATTTGAGAAAATTACGGCTTGCACAGTAGCGGTGAGCTACCTATATTGCGCGCTCTTTTGGTAAGAAACTTAATTTATGCGACGCCCTAAAGGTATCAAAACAAAGAAATCGGTGGCCAAGCGGTTCAAAATCACCGCTCGTGGCAAAGTCTTGCGCGGTCGAGCTGGCCGACGCCATCTCTGCCAGACCAAAAGTCCGAAACGCCGGCGCAGCTTGCGCGGCGCGCACCTCGTTCACGAGACTGACGTGTATCGGATCAAGCAAAACCTCCCGTTCAGCCACTGAGCACTGGACCTCTGACACCCTGCACCTGACACTTTTATGCGAGTAACAAACGCCCCCGCCTCCCGAAAACGCCGCAATCGCATGCTCCAAGCGGCGAAAGGCTTTCGCCTTAAACGCTCGAAGCTTTACCGCTACGCTTCCGACGCCGTGGATCATGGTCGGCAATACGCCTATCGCGACCGCCGCGTCAAAAAGCGCACCTTCCGCTACCTCTGGCAAATCCGCATCAACGCCGCCGCGCGCGCTGCGGGCATTACTTATAGCCGCTTCATCGAAGGATTGAAGGCCGCCCAGTGCGCGCTTGACCGGAAGGTCATCGCCGATCTCGCGGCCACGGATGCCCCTGCCTTCGGGGAATTGGTGAAGCTTGCTCAGGGCGCGCTCAAGACCAAAGCGGCCAAGGCCTGAGCAGTTTTCGGCAGTTATTTTTCCCTCGGGCGACCAGCGATGGTCGCCCGTTTCTATTTGGTTGGCGCCGCCACTCCCCAACATCGGGCGTTTGAAATTCAATGGCCCGAAAAGTGAAGGCACGCGGCCTACGGGAAACCGGACCAAGTCCGCATTTGCAGGCCCGCGGCCCTCAGTGGGCGGGGGTTTTGAAAGAGCCTCTCCAGTTAAAATGAAAACCCTTGTTCGACTGATCGCCTTGGGGGTTGCCACCGGGATCGGTTGCGCCGAAACTTCCGCCGTGGCTCAAACCAATCAAAGCACTGCCCACCGCTGGCTGGAGCACGCGGCACCGACGCCGGCGTTCACGATTCCGGCGACGCCGGCCGCCTGGGAAAAGCAACGCAAGCAGGTACGCGCGCAACTAGGCGAACTGCTCGGCAAATTGCCGTCGCGGCCAAAGTTACCCAAAGTCGAAACGCTGTCACGGGAGGATCGCGGGGATTATACGCTGGAGAAATTCCAATTCAACAACGGCGCGGGCGCGACCGTCCCCGGCTATCTATTCCTGCCAAAAAATGTTTCCGGCAAATTGCCGGCGATCCTTTATTGCCACTGGCACGGCGGCGAATATGAGATCGGCAAGGAAGAGTTGTTCCAAGCCAAACACACGTCGGAAGCCCCCGGTCCGGCCTTCGCAAAGCGCGGGTTCGCCGTGCTGGCGATTGACGCCTATTGCTTCGGCGAGCGTAATGGGCAGGGGCCGGGCGGCGCGGCGGAGAAAGGCGGAGCCGGTGAAATGACCGCCAGCAAATTCAATCTCTGGGTCGGTCGTACGCTCTGGGGCATGATTCTGCGCGATGACTTGATGGCGCTGGATTATCTGGCATCCCGACCGGAAGTGGACGCGCGGCGGATTGGCGTCACGGGCATGAGCATGGGCGCGACGCGCTCGTGGTGGTTGATGGCACTGGACGAGCGGTTGCGAACCGGAGTCGCGGTCGCTTGTCTGACGCGCTATCGGAACCTCATCGCGCACGAAGCGTTGAAGGCGCACGGCATTTATTATTTTGTGCCGGGACTGCTGAACCATTTTGACACCGAAGCGGTCGTCTCACTGCTCGCGCCGCGCCCGGTACTGTTTATGAACGGCGATCAGGACGGCGGTTCACCGGTGGATGGCATTCACGCCATTGAATCAGTTGTGAGCCGGGCCTACTCGCTTTACGGCCAGGCGGGAGATTTTCAGAGCGTCGTGTATCCGGGACAAGGCCATGTCTATACGCCGGAGATGTGGGCGAAAACGCTGGACTGGATGGACGCGCGGTTGAAGAAATGAAAAAATGAAGTGACAGAACCTGCCATGGAAGGATTGCACATTGGCTCCGCCCGCAACGGCCTGTAAAGACCAGAACAGCTTTTGAGAAAAGAAAGGCTGGTTGCCGGAAATCTATTTTCACTCTTGACCGTTCACCCCAGCGGGCGCTCCGTTGCTGTCGTCAAGGAGCAGGTAAATGGCGACACCGAGCAGAATGAGATTACGAAAGAAGGCAAAACCGACGGACTCGATGAAGCGAGCGGCGGCTGAGGCTTCGTCGATTCCAAAGATGCCCAGATTGAAACAGCCGCAGGAGATGTCCAACCCGCGCACGACCGCCTGCCCCACCATGCCGAGAAAGACGCCGAAGAGCACAGTAACCATGAGCGTTGCCAGACGCCGATGAAAGTTGGCCACCAACATCAGACCACAGAGCAGCTCCAACCACGGCAGGACAAGTGCGACCGGTTTCAAGAGAGCCGTGGGGGCCGGCAGTTGATATTCGAGCAAAGTCGTATATGCGCTGACCGGGTCGCCGAGCTTGGACAGCCCGGCCCAGATCAGCAGAACGGCGAGCAGAGAGCGGACGGTCGTCCGGAGAAATCTGGCGGGCTTGCCCGGCGTTGCCTGCGGGTCTTGAACACTCGGGGAGCCGGGACTCCTGTTAGGGTAGGCAGCACGAGGGGTGTTCCTGACCACCGCCTTCCCTGGTTTCGTCGCGTTCATTTACCTTCCGCGTTTCGCCATTCCTGGTAACCGCCCGGCAGATAACACACATCCTTATACCTATACGCCTGAGTCAGGGCGGCGGCCAACTGGCTGGAAGTGCCGCAGTTGGCGTTGGCGCAGTAGATCGCCAGCGGCGTGCTCGGGGGATGCGCCGCCATGAAGGCTTTTATCTCGGCCTGAAGGCTTTTGAATGGCAGGCACACGGCACCGGGGATATGCCCGGCATCGAAAGCCGTCCGTGGACGGGCGTCAACCAGCACAATCCGTCCACTCTCCACCAGCGGTTTCACTTCCGCCCAAGTGCCGCGCAAGGGCGTGGCGGCGACCGTCGCGATCGCTGCTGGTGTCGGGTGAAGGGATTGAGCGGCAACCGGAGGATCTTGCGGCGCCGGCCTCGCGGAAAGTGTCTCGTTCTGATAGAGCGTCTCGTTCCGGTAAATCCCAACCGAGCCGGCTCCGGCATCTCCCCAGCGGATCCCAGCGGGATTGAGGGCGTTGCTGGCAAGGCCAAGGCCCGCAGATGCCAGGAGGAGATACGCGGCCTGTCGCAGAGTCGGTTTATCGGGATTTTGCCTCATTGACGGTCATGGGTGAACCCGCCTTGGCCAGAAGCGCCTGGATTCTGCTTTCAAACATCTGGAAGGATTTGGCGCCGGTGATCCGCTCGCCCCGGATGATCTGGCCATCGCTGGTTCCCAGCACAAACGAAGGCGTCCCGGTGATTCCGACAGAACGCGCGGCGGCCAGATCTTCTTGAATTTCCGCACCATGTTTTCTTGCCGCATTGTCGGCAAGAAGCGTCGCGCGGTCCAGTCCTGCTTCCTCCGCGTAGCGAGCCAGCCCGGCCGGGCCCAAATCCCGTTGGTTGGCGAAGAGCCAGGCACGCATCTTCCAGTAGTAATCATCCGCACGCTCCGCCGCGCCCAGCAGGGCCAGGGCGGCGGGTTCCGCCTGCGGATGAGCGGCTGCCGGCATGTTCCGGCTGATAAACCGCAGTTTGCCGGTGTCGATGAAGTCCCGTTTCAGGAGCGGAAAGGTCTGTTCAAAGAACCGCTTGCAATAGCCGCATTCGTAATCCGTGAACTCCACCAGCACCACTGGGGCATCGGCCTTGCCGAGGGAGTGGCGCTTCGCCTCCTGCATTATGACGAACACGGGTTTCACTTCGGGCTTGGCCACGGGCTGGGTGGACGTCATAGGCGGCGGCGCGGCGGGGCGGTCCTTGGCTCCCGGGAATTGTCCGCGGAGCTCCGCCACTTCCGTCCGGAGGGCGCGCAATTCGGACAGGATGGCAGCCATGTCGGTGTTGGTCGCGTCGGGTGCTGCCGTTGCCGCCGCGCGGCCTGCGTTGGTTACGAGATCAAAAATGCCAAGGTGGGACCACCCGTGTTTCCCGTCGTTGAACCAAATTAGGACCTGGGAAGCCTGCCGGTCGCGGCCGGAGGTCAGCATCTTCATCCCCAAATTGGGATCACCCAACCGTACGCGGTAAATTCCATCCTGCACGGAAAGCGTCACCGAGCCGGATGGCACTCCTTCTTCGATGGGCGGCTCATTGTCGCCACTGGTCCACAGTCTAGTGCCGTCCTTTCGGAGCAATGCGAACTTGAAATTCCCTTTCCCGGTGAACGGTTGCCCGGCGACGGTGAGTCGCCCCTCGTAATCTACGGTCTCGAACGCATGCTCAACGCCCGCCGCCATTGCCACGGCCGGGCATATCGCCAGCACGGCGAGTATCAAGATCCAATGCGGTTTCATCGTGTTGTAGTTCTTTCGATCCGTGCCGTGGCCAGACGCCGCACGCGACAGACTGTTTAGTAGAACCGCAGGCAATGGCAATCTCAGGCCACAGTTGGTCCGGTTCATAAACCAACTGGGCTCCCGGTGTGAGAGCCCAGTTGCTGCTAAAAGCCACCGCCGACCACTCGACTCAATACGGCGTCGTGAACGGACACGCCGTGGGCGAGATCATCCACAACAAGGGGTAGTTCCCCAAGCCGCCATTGTTGTTCACCTGATCCAAAAGATCCTTCAGGGATTCCTGGTAGGTTCGAGCCGCGTTCCCGGCAGGGGTATTTCCGTTGGCGAGGAGCGACGCCTTGGCCATCGCCCGCAAGGTTCCAATGGTGATGAAGCCATTGCCACTCGCGCAGGATGTCCCGAGACAAGCCCGCACTCCCAGCGGACGACCGATAATCGGCAGCCCTAGCGTAGAGACTACATTGGCGCCACCGGACGTCGTCAGGCAGGCCGGCACCACCAGGCCGGCGTTGTCATCCAGCCCCTTGTACTGGACATCCAGCGTTGTGGCGGCCAACTGGGCCGACAGCAAATTGGCCATGTTAACGGCCTTCGCGCCGAGCAGCCATGTCCGGAAGTTGCTATAGGCCGTGCTGAAGGAACCGCCGGGTACACTGTAGGCCGAGCCATTCGCGTTCCGCAGGTTGCAACCATTCAGCAGAGTCCGCCACGCAGGATCGTTGGGCGTCAGCACGGCCTTGCCGTTCGGGTTCGACCAATAGCCGAGGGTAAAGCCGTTGGCGAGCGGGTGGACGCATACGCCTCCAAAGTTAGATATCTGGTTACAAGCCGCGGCACTCACCGTGACACGACGCAATCTGCGGGTGGTCGAACGCCATTTGGAGTCGGCCAACACCTGATCATCGTCGTCGCGGTCAGACCAACACTCATTTTCATCGTCCAGGTTCCAGCCGCGCGCTCTGGGCGGCAACTCGGCCACACGGTAAGACCCGACCGGCGCATTGAACAGATAATCGCCGTTGACATCGGTGTAGGTCGTCGCGGTGGCACCGCCGGCATTCTTCACCGCGATCTTCCAGCCGCTGATGCCCGGCTCGCCGGCGTCCTGCGTGCCATTGGCGTTGGCATCGTAGAATTTCCGGCCCGAGATGGAGCCCATCACCGTGATGTTGAAAGTGCAGGTCGAGGAATTGCCCGAGCTATCCGTCGCGGTGCAGGTGACCTGAGTAGTGCCCACAGGGAAGGCGGAGCCGGACGGCGGATTGCACACGACGGTCGGAGCAGGCTTCAAAGAGGCCAGATATTGGCCCGGGATCGGCTCGTCGCCATTGACAGGTACCGGACCACCCGGCATCTGCCAGGTTACGGCCAAGTGATCGCCGAAGTTGCCCTCCTTCATCAGGGCTTGGACGTAGTAACGCTGGCCGGCAACGAGCGGAATCGGCACTGAGATGTTGGCCTGCGGGAAACCTCGCCCGCCGCCACCAGCTTCGCCCCAGTATTGCCGCCGACTGGCCCAAACCGGCTCCCGTGCAATTTGGATCAGGTTGGCCGGATCATCATCGGAACTCAGCCAGAGCTCCGCCTCGTCGTCCGCCGCGAGGTAAAACGTGTAATCACCGCTGACCGGCGGGAGAAGGTAGCCGCTCATGCGTGTGCCGTAGAACTCGAACTCGTCGAACGAATTGGCCTCGAAGGAACTCCGCTGGCGCACGAGGTCGGGCGAGTTCGGGAACTTGGGCGAAGCGCGCAAATAATCCAGGGTCCAGCCAGGAATGTTGAAGTACAGCTCTTGCTTCAGGAATCCCGCCCCATACGTCCCGTCGCAGTCGTCGGTCGCGGTCGGCGCGAAGTTGACATACTGAGTGCATTCTGGCTCGGACAGGGTTGCCAGATACGCGCCTGGGATCGGCTCCGAGAAGTCAACTGGTGCCTCGCCGCCCGGCATCTGCCAGGCCACCGCCAAGTTGTCATTGCCGGGGCCTTCTTTCATCAGAGCCTCGAAGTAATACGCCTGACCGGCGACCAGCGTGACGGGCGCGGAGATGTTTTGCTGCGGGCCCCCATTGGGGGAGGGAGTGCCGAGGCGTCCGCCGCCTTCGGCCTCGCCGATAAAATTCCGCCGGTTCGCCCAAACTGGCTCATGCGCAAGCAGGACGAGGTTGGCCGGATCGTCATCCGAACTCAGCCGGAACTCCCCCTCGTCATCAGCCGCCAGATAGAAGGTGTAGGACCCGCTGGTCGGAGCGATGATGTAGCCGCTGAGGCGCGTGCCGTATTTATCGAACTCATCGAACAGGTTGGCTTCGAGCGAAGTTCGGAGGCGCACGGCATCAGGCGCATTCGGAAACTTGGGCGAGCCTCGCAGGTCCGCGAGGGTCCAGCCGGGAATATCGAAATACAATTCCTGCTTCACGAAACCCTTGGCATACCCCAGTGTCGTCACAATGCCGGCCGGGCAGACAATGGTGGGCGGCGTCTTGTCCGTCGGGCATGGGTCGCAGGCATCGCCGGTGCCGTCACCGTCGTAGTCGGCTTGATCGGGGTTGGGTAAGTTCGGACAGTTGTCACAGCCGTCGGGGATGGTGTCGCCGTCACGGTCGAGGCGGTCGTCCTTGCCCGGGCAGCGGTCGCAGGCGTCGCCCACGCCGTCGCGGTCCGCATCGGGTTGGGAAACAATCCCGTC
>CAIKLQ010000381.1 GCA_903828255.1 uncultured Verrucomicrobiota bacterium | reverse complement strand
GTTGCTGTTTCATTTTGCGCAGCACGACCCACGTGATTTATCACCTTCGCAGCAAGCCCCGCCCACGCCGAGCTTTTTGCGAACGATCTCCAACGGACAGAAATCCGTGAAGGACGATTGCAGCAGGTTGAAGCCGACAAAAGCGGTGAACCAGAGCCAGTATGGGCTGTGATAGTGCGCGAGCACGAGACTCAGGAGGATGAAGAAGCCGGCGAACCGGCGGATAATGAGGTGCATTTTCATAAAATTGGGATGTTTATTGTTTAACGGAAGCTGCTCGCCAGCAACCCGCCGAGAATGGCGCCGTAAATCGTGCTGATGAGAGGATTGCTGGTGAGGGGGCAGGTGCCAGTCGAGCAGCCGACGAATTTGTAGTAGCCGAAGCCGAGTCCGCCGCCGGCGAGAATTCCGAGGATGACGCGTAGAATCATGGTGCGTTTCATGTTTAAGCCGTGGCGACTGCAACCGCCGCGGCATCCAGCCACGCTTTGAACTGGCGTGGGCCGGGAAAACCCACCAACTGATCGACCGGTTCGCCGCCGCGGAACAGCATCAGCGTCGGCACACTGGTGATGTCCAGCCCCGCTGCCAGGTCGGGTGTTTGATCTACATTCGCCTTGGCGAACTTCAACCGGCCTGCAAATTCGCCAGCAAGCTGCCCCAGATGGGGCGCGATCACCTTGCAGGGGCCACACCAAGGGGCGTAAAAGTCCACGACTACCGGAATGGCCGGCTGAAGGACTTCTGATTCAAAATTGGCCTCGGTCAGCTCGACCATGTTGCTTTTGGCGTTAACAGTCTTCATCGCTACCAATACCGAGCCGCAAGTCGCAAAAAAGCTACACACCGATCTTCCCGAATTGAGCCGCTAAATCCATGGAATGAAGCGCCGCACGCGCTGTTCATAGATCTCGTAGTCGGGGAATTGCCGCCGCAGCCACAATTCTTCATGGCGGGCTTTGGTGTCGAAGAAAATGGCGAGCGCCAGCGATACTGCGAAAGCCGACCAACTTGACCGGATCAATGACCAGCCGAGCGCGGCGTAAATTACGGCAGTGTAGAGGGGCTGCCGGAGCAACCCATAGGGCCGTGCTGAATCAGGATTGTCCCAGCCAACGGTTTTGGAAACGGCGTCAGGTTTCGCCCCAAGGCCATTGTGCCGCCAACGCCACAGATCGCAGCGGTCGCCAGGAAGATCCCCCCGGGAAAGGAGAAGCAGGCGATGCTTCGATTCATCGCGACAGACGATTCCCAGAAGCGCGATCGCCAGCATGAGCATGAATTGTCCCACCACCCACCACCCGCCGCGCTGGGTGAAACGGTTACTCATGTCGGCGAGCAAGTATTTGGACGACCGCACCGCGACCGGTATGGTAATCGCCTTCGACAACGTTGCGCTCGACCTCGCGGGCAATCACGAATTCCAATCCGGCGAGTTCTTCGCGAAGGCTGGGCAAATCCATGAGCAGGTCAGGGGACTTTGGGCCGCCGGTGGTGAACGCCAACTGCGCCGGAGCATAGGCTTCAAGAACGAACAGGCCGCCGGGCCGAAGCCCTCGCACTGCTTGAGCGTGAACTCGACGCCGAATCGCTCGTGGAAGATGGGCAAAAATCGCAACGATTCCCGCCCAAGTGGCTGGCTTGATCTCGAAGTCTGACAAGTCGGCAACCACCGTCTCAATCGCCACGCGACGCAATGCGGCAAGTCGCCGGGCTTTGGCCAAACCCGATTCGGCCTGATCCACCGCCGTCACCTGATGCCCCCGCGTTGCGATATGGGCGGCGTTACGTCCTTCGCCCTCGGCGAGACAAAGCACCGGCCCGGCCGGGATGTTGGAGGACATGGAGGCCAGAAAACCGTTCGGTTCTTCGCCGTAAACAAAATGCGGCGCGGCATATCGATTGTTCCAAAAGTCGGCATCCATTTTTGTATTCTTTCCTCGGAATTTAGATGCGTTGGCTGTGGCTGGAAGCTCGCGACAAATCACTTACCAGCGACAATTTGTTGAGCGCGCCCGAGGGAGCCGAGGTTGAACACGTTGGGGTAGCCCATGCCTTTGAGCTGCTGCTTCGCAATGCCGCTGCGGCCGCCGCTCAGACAATGCACCAGCAAGACCTGGTTCTTGTCCTTCACCCGCCGCGGCAGGCTTTCGCGCAGATCGCCCAGCGGAATGTTGATCGCCCCCGGCACCTGGCCGCTGCGGAATTCCTCCGGCGAACGCACGTCAATCACCAGCGCCCCCGCGGCCAGATGTTTGCGGGCGACTTCGACCGATACGAACGAGAGCCGTTTGAAAACGACGAAGCCTACGATGACGACAACAATGCCGATGGTGACAGGCCAGTTCATAAAATTATCCGGGGTTTGCGCTCAAGGCGCGATGGGGGTGGTTGCGGTTTTCCAAGTGCGGAAGGATCCGGTCAGGTTGCGCACGCCAAAACCGTGCTGCGATAAAATCCGGCAGGCGAAATACGAACGCTGCCCGCTTTGGCAATGCACGATGATTTCGCGGTCGCGCGGCAGTTCGTTCATCCGGGCGCGAATTTCGTCCAGCGGAATGTGGATCGAGCCGGGGATGTGGCCTTTGGCGCGCTCGTCAGGGCGGCGCACGTCGAGTAAAACCGTTTGCAACGGATCAAAGGACGCGACTTCATTCCATTGCGCCAACTGCACATCGCCCGCCAGCACGTTTTGCGCGGCCATGCCCGCCATGTTCACCGCATCCTTGGCCGAGCCGAAGGGCGGCGCGTAGG
>CAIKLQ010000380.1 GCA_903828255.1 uncultured Verrucomicrobiota bacterium | reverse complement strand
CTGCTCGAGGAAGCGGGTTTCCACCGGCCAACTCTGCCCCTCGGAAATCAGGATCGGACAATTATCCAGATACTCTGCCACGGGTTCGGCATCGAGCGTCGCCGACATGACGGCGAGCTTCAGGTCCGGTCGCGTGGTGACCTGCAACTGCTTGGCCAGCGCCAGCGCCACGTCACTGAGGAGGTTCCGTTCATGAAATTCATCGAACAGAATCACGGCGATGCCGGCAAGCGAGGGATCGTCCTGAAGCCAGCGCAGTAAGATGCCTTCGGTGACGAAACAGATGCGCGTGCCCAAGCCAGTCTGGTCGTCGAAACGAATCTGGTAGCCGACCTCACCGCCCAGTCGGACGCCGCGTTCCCAAGCCACGCGGGCCGCCACCGTGCGGGCCGCGACGCGGCGCGGTTGCAGCACCACGATCTTCTGCGGAGTTGCGGGCCGGGAGTCGCGGGTTGAGTTCCCGCCCGCCAGGCCGGCCTCCAGCAGCATCTGTGGCACTTGGGTGGTCTTGCCGGAGCCGGTCGGCGCCACGAGCACCAGACGGTTGCCCCGGGTCAAGACCCTGACTACCTCCCCGTGGATTTGCCAGATCGGAAGGTCCTGGTTAGCCACGGGAGGATCTGCCGAGGTTGAAACGAACAGTCATACGGGCGCGGAGCGTCGGTCAGGTGGACCTGACTTCCAAGCTCAGAATTTATCCTGGCGCACATTTATTAAGGCTCGCCAAATAGGGGGACAAGGAATGGACGCGAGCGGAGCGCGGCGTTCCCGCCGCTGCAACTCCCGAAACCAAAGCCGGCCAGGAGTATTCAATAGGAGCCGCGCCCCGGCGGTGCTTGTCACTCGGTGAACGCCTGGAGCTCGGCGCAGGAGGCGGACGTCTGTTGCGGATTGTCGCCACCAGCAGGTTTGCCAATAACTCGCACCGCCCAGACTTTGATCGCGCGGGGGAGTATGCAGATCACATGCTCGCCGCCTTCCATCTCTGCGGAGTTCTTCGGGGTGGTGGCGGGATAAGCAGTAATCTCGGCCACGGTTTCCCACGCGCCATCCGGCGTCGGTTTCACCTGGACCCGCGGTTTGCCGGCGGTGGCGTCAAACCACCCGCCGTTGGGCGTGGTTTTGCCGTGCGCAAACAGGACGCGCTTCACCATCACTGGCTCGTTCAGTTCCACCGCGAACCAGTCTTCGTCCGCCAACTTCCCGTCGGACGCGGTGACGAAAGTCTCAAAGTCCTCATCAGTCATCGCCCCATCTAGGTGGTGCTGCCGGGAGTGGCTCGACTTACCGTCCAAGAGTAAGTTGCCTCGATAAAGCTCGCGCGACAACGGCAGCCAGACCTTGTAGCGCGCCCCGGTGCTGCCGGCATCCGCAAATGGAACCAAGCGGATCGGCAGTGGCGTGCCGACCGGAAGTGCGGGCAGTGGTTTGCGGGTGACCGCGCGGATGCGGAACACCTGGGCGCCCGGCCAAGTCTGGAATTCCTCCGGCGCAGGTTCCGGCGTCAGCTTGAGCTTGGACAGTTGCGGGCTGGCGACGGCGATGCCATTGAGCGGAATCGGCTCCAGTGCCGGCGTCGTATTTCGGCCCTTGGCCGGTCTCGCCTTTTCCAGCAGCGCCTCGTCTGCCGCCAGAACCAGGGGACCGTACATTAAAGCCACCTTGCCTTGGTTCAAGTGGTCCCCGCGAATGAGGCGGGGCCCCAGTTTCAAGCGGAGTGTGATTCGGTCGCCCTTGCGCCATTGGCGCTGGAGGACCACGTAGCCCGCGACCTTCGGGAGCGTTGGCCTCTGCTGGCCGTTGACTTCCACCACCGCGCTGGGACACCAGGCCGGGACGCGAAGCTTGATCGCAAACATTTTAGGCTCCGCCGGCTCCACGGCGATGCGGACTAGCTCCTTGCTAGGATACTGCGTCTCGGTGGTAAGGATGACTGAAGTGTGATCGCGAAGGTTAAGGTGGGCAATCCCCGCCTCGTAAAGGTTGATGACCAGACCTTCAGCATCGGTGGTCTGGGCAAAAGTAGGAATTAGCGCGACCCCGCGCGGGCCGCTGGAAAGACAACACTGGCCGTCCAAGTTGCTAGTGTAAGGTTTGCGGCCTTCCATCTGGACGTAATAACCCCAGGCCCCGCCATCGCAACGTTGCGCACCGAGCAGTTGGTTCAACACGACATTCTCAAGCTGGTCGGCGAACCGGGCCTCGCCCGTGAGGCGCAACAACTGCGCGTTGAATTGCAGCCACGTCACCGTCACACAGGTTTCGCCCATGATGTTGTTATTGGGCAAATCGTAATCCTCGTGAAAGACCTCCCAATAACTGGCCGCGCCGGTGAGGTAAAGGCGGTGCTCTACGATGTCCTGCCAGGCATTGAGACCAGCTTGCAGAAACTGCGGCTCCCCGGTGGTGCGGTAGTATTCGAGCACGCCATTGAGACAGGAGAGCATCTCGTAAGCTTTGCCATTGGCGATCTGGTCCACGCGTTTGGTAGTCAGCAGCGTCGAGATGATCTTCGGCCCGTGCGGTTGCTCCCAGGCGCGCAAGATGTATTTGCAGAAGTCGAGATAGCGCGGCTCCCCGGTTAGGCGATAGAGTAGCAGCATCGGTTCGAGCACGCTGGTAGGAGCCATGCCAACTTGCGGGCCAGACTTGATGATGTCGCGCTGTCCCGGTTGCTCGCCGAAAGTTTGGCAGAGCAAATCCGCCATGCGGCGACAGGTCGGCAGCGGAGCCAGGTTGCCCGTGTAGCGCACGTAGGTCAGCAAACCGATCAAGTTGTATTTGTGCGCCCAAACATCCCATGATCGCCACCGGTTGCTCTCGACATAGGTGCCCAGATAGCCGTCTTCCATCTGGCATTTGACCAGTTCCGCCGCGATGTAATCGAGCTTCGCGCGCAACGCCGGATCGCCGGTATTGGCCCAGGCGAGCGTGGCGGCGTGGAGCCACTTGCCGACATGCTCGCCATCCCACGACTGGCGCCCGGGACGTTTGCGGTAGCCTTCCAACAAACGTGCCGCCTCGAGTTTCACCAGGCGATTCGCTTCGTTGCCCTGAATGCGCCGGCCCAGCCAGCCGGTCAATTGCACCCGGTCGGGTGGCTGAAAGTCCTGCCGGTCGGGGATAGCTGGGAGAACCTTTTCCGGAAGCGGCGCGATCTCCGCCGCGGTCAGCGGCAACCACGCCAGGAAGATAAAGGTCAACGCCAGGGCTTTACCTGGCGAGCTCATGCCAAGGAGAAATTGTTTCATAGAATACGCGGCCGCTGGAAGAAGTAACTCAGGGCCGCGCGGCGCGAAAGCGAAAACAGTCGCGAAGCAATGGTCGCCCCATGCCGCTGCGGGGCTGGGGTGGCGCGGCGTTGTTCCCTAACGCCGGCGAGTTTCCGCAGGCAAGCCATTGTCCGCCCTGTGCAAATTCCCCGTCCGCAATTCCGGGCCGAATGGTTTTACCATTCCATCAATATCAGCTCCGCAGCGGGTGCCTAAACTGCCCGACGGTTCATCGCTGGATTCCAGGCCCAGCGATAAATCGCGGGGCTCTCCGCTTCCGCCCTCCGGGCTGGGCCGCGCATAATTCACCCAATCCACCAACCGTGCGACGCCGGACCAAAGAAAAAGAGAAACAATTTTGAAACAAATGAACCGGGTCGCGGGTAGTAATCAGCGAACAGACGAACCTAACAATTAACAAAACAAAGCAAGCAATATGAACGAACAAACTGTGAACGAACAAACGGTGGATCAAAACCTGAACCCCTGCCCAACCCCGCGGAAATCCCGGAAAGTCCGTCTAGGCTTGCTGGGCGCAGCGTTGGGGGTATCCCTCGCGCTGGGAGCAGTCGCGGTGAACCAGCTAGTGCCGAAAGCGTCGAACCGCTTGCCGGGATTCAGCGCCCGCCTGGGTTGGTATGTCGCACAAGGCCAGTTGCAAGCGGACATCCACACCCTCGCCGCCGCCATTCATTACATCGCCGCCAGCGATAACGGCACTGCGACCCGCACCGACGGGGCGAGTCAGCCCGTAGCCGGAGCCACGACCGCCAGTTCGCCCAAAACCTGAAAGTCGTTATGCAGCTATTGCCTTGTTGTGATCGAATGACACGCGCCCCGCGGCCGGAACGAGAGCGCGCCCCCGCGCGTGTCCCCGAGCGCCAAGGCGCGCCCGAGCGGGTGCCGGGGACGGCAACTGCGGCACGCGAGGGCGCGTGCGCCCCCCGGGTAGAATTCCAGGGTTAGCAAGCGCCCAAGCGGTATCAGTTGCGAGGATCGCGCCCGCGGCGGGCGCGATCCCACTCCTATTTCGGAGTCCGGGTTTAAGCCAATGACTTAGAACCACGATCCGCGGCACTTCCGTCAGGGGCCGTGGTCTTCCCTCCGCCGCTAGGCCCGGCCTTGGGCCTTGGTGCGCAGCCGGCGGCCGACCGCGACCGCCGCAAATACCGCACCGAAGACTCCCAATGCCACATTGATCGGTTCGGGGACGGCGGTGATGTTCACGCTGAAACTGGTAAGGGTAGCCACCTCTAACGCTGACATATCCTGGAAGCTGAGCGTCCAGCCCCCATTCGGGTTCACGCCACTGAAGACGTCCAGGGTGTTAGCTCGCGTGGAACTGGTGTAGTTCGCTCTACCGTCGGCAGCATACGTGCCGGTAGTCGGCGCCGAAACCCCATGAATGTCAGTCCCCCCGGACATGGCAAGCGTGATGTTATTGAACCCCGCGGCGCCATAGCCAGGGTCACCTACCGCACTTGCCCCAACGCGATTGAGGAGCACCGCATACTGGCCGCCGTCGTGCGAAAGGGAGGCGTACAAATCCCCGTTCCAACCACCCGTGGTCGTGAATGTGACGGAGATGGTGCTGATACTGGTGTAGCCAGCCGAATCGAAGCTCAAGCTGTAGGCGGGACCCGGGGTGCCAGACCCGTAATCCGAGATGGTCGCACCGGGCGAAGCCCCCACCGAAAAATTCCCGGCACTCCCGCTAAAATCCATCGCGCCCCAACACGAAAAGGCCGTGCCTAGAACCACAGATACCAACATTGTGCGAATCAAGTTTTTCATAAATCGTTTCATTCAGTTTCGGTTCAGTTATCAGGTTTCGCTCAATAGCTCGGAAACACCGTCCGGAAGAACCCGGAGCCGGCCACGTCAATGTTCTCCCGAAACTCAAAGACGCCAACCCCAAAGCCAGCGGTGTTGAGCGTGGGGGCGGTCAGATTAACCACCTTGGTCCACGGTGGGCTGCCATCAACCGACCGCTCAATGGTATAGCTGCTGCCCGGCACACCGGCGAACCGGACCACGAATTGGTCCGGATTAGCGGCCGTATCAACCACTGGCCCGTAAACCACGTTCGGTGAAACCCCACCCGCCGAGCCGGCGGTGATGGTTACATCCACCGTGACCAACGACGTCCCACCGTGGTTATCGTCCAAGGTGTATTGGAAGCTCCCGCTCCCGGCGGTGCCGAGCGGCGTGTAAGTGATCGTCGTCCCGGAGAGCGAAACCAAAGCGCCGGACGGCAGCGGTGAACTAACCGCCGTGATGCTCAAGCTGTCGCTATCGGCGTCACTGTCCTTCGCCTTGAGTTTCGTGGTATTGATCGCCAAAGCCTGACTGATCCGGGTGGTAACCGCATGGCTGCCACCCACCGGCGCGCGGTTGACCGCAATCGTCCCGTCCACCGCCAGTCCGCCAGTGTACCAATTGAGCGCCGGGGTTGCCACGGGCAAGGTCGGAAGAGTTATGGTGCCGAAGCTGCCGCTGAAAGTTGGCGCGTCAAACAAGTCAAACACCTCGCCGCCGCTCAGCGCATCACTGCCACTAACTAGGGTCACCGCCAGCGTGCCGCCGTAAGTCAGCGTGACGCCAGGCGACAACACCTGAATCTTGTCGCTCGTCCAGGTAACCCCGGATTTGTTGATTTCCATGTTCGCCGTGCCCTCCAACGTGGTATCCGCTAAGAACGTCAGGCTCCCGATGGATAAGCCGGGCGAAATCGTGGCCCCACTGCCCACCGTCAACTCGCCAACCACCGTGCCGTTGCCTTTGAGGGTTTGGCCGCT
>CAIKLQ010000379.1 GCA_903828255.1 uncultured Verrucomicrobiota bacterium | reverse complement strand
TCCTTTATTGGGTGATCGCCTGCCGCAGATCGCTAAGGATGGTGGCGCAACTCGGCCCATCCTTCGGAGCACTGCGGGGCGGGGGGCGAACCCACGATGGAATGACGCTTGCTGGCTCTGTGGCTGCGAGTCGTTCCAAGTGTGCCAGGCAGTTCGACCTTGAGTTTTGCTGGCCTGAAAGGTACAACGCAGATCAACTGATATGGCATCATTTGCTTATGTAGCAAGAGAAACCGGCACCGGTCGTGAAATCCGCAGCACGGTCGAAGCCGCGACGGAACAGGCCGCCGTCGTCGCCCTGCTGAACCGCAATCTCCTGGTGGTTTCGATTCAGGAGAAGGTTGGCAAGCGGGGCAAGACGGGCGGAGGGAGCGTTGCGCTGGCGGATTTGGTGATTTTTACCCGGCAACTGGCAACGATGATTGATGCCGGTTTGGCGATGGTGCAATCGCTCCAAGGTTTGGCCGAACAAACCACGAACAAAGTGATGCGCGATGTCATCAAGGACGTCTGCACGCGCGTCGAAGGGGGCGACAGTTTCTCGGAAGCCCTGCAAAAGCACCCCAAAGCCTTCACGCAGCTTTATGTTTCCATGGTGGGGGCGGGCGAGCGCGGGGGCTTGCTGGCAGAGATTCTGGCCCGGTTGGCGACGTACCTGGAGAACACGGCCCGGCTGCGCAAGAAGGTGAAATCCTCCATGATGTACCCCATCGTGGTCACGCTGGTCGCGATCGCGATCACCGTTTTCCTGCTCATCAAAGTAGTGCCCGTCTTTGGGGAGATTTACACGGGTTTCGGCGGCCAGTTGCCGGGGCCAACCCAATTCCTCGTTGACCTCAGCAACATGATGAAGAGCTACTTTATCCTGTTCTTGTTGGGCGGCGGGGGCGCGGTTTACGGATGGCTTTATTTCATCAAAACCAAAACGGGACGCTTCTTTTGGGATTCCCGGCGCATCAAACTTCCCATCTTCGGCCCCATTGCCCACAAAATCTGTCTCGCCCGGTTCACCCGCACACTCGCCTCACTTGTGCGCAGCGGTGTCCCAATTCTGGACGTGCTTCAGATCGTTTCGCAGACCGTCGGAAATGTTGTCATGGAAAAAGCCATCAAGACCGCTGCCGGCGACATCGAGCGGGGGGAGAGCATTTCCGCCGCGCTGGGGAAACACCCGGTTTTCCCGAACATGATCATCCGCATGATCACCGCCGGGGAGCAGACCGGCAAGATTGACAACATGCTCGAGCGCATTTCGGACTTCCTGGATGAAGAGATTGACACCACCCTTTCGGGCCTGACCTCGCTGATCGAGCCGATTTTGATCGTGGTTCTGGGCGTGGTGGTGGGCGGCATGGTGATCTGCATGTTCCTGCCCATCTTCAAGATGTCCGACCTCATCATGAAGAAATAGCGTTCCGGTGGCGTGGTGCTGCCTGAACTCCAGTGAGAGAGAGCCGAAACTCATAAAGCCTCTTTCCGTTTCTGAGTTTCGGAGTTTCGGCTTCGCCTTAAGCGCGAAAAGTCGCACCCATTTTTTCGAAACCGGGACGCGTTCTTTCCCCCAGCCGGGTCAACGGTTGGATGCTAATTGCCCACCTTCTCATACCGGATCACCACCGCGCTGGGGCGTTCGTTCAATACCACCGGCACCCCGCCCTCCATCAATTGTCGGCCCGTGAGAATGTCGACCTCCGGGGCGTCAAGGTTTCGCACCCGGTAGCGGGCTTCGGCGTCCAGGCCGGAGAGCCGCAGGTCCGCCGCCTTGTAAATGCTCTCGCTGCGCCGGAAGACTTGCACGAGGCCCGTGCCGAGTTCGGGCCGGTCGAATTGCCAGCCCAGCCAGGAAGTGTTCTCCAGACTGTAGGGCGTCAGCGGGTAGTAATCGCCGAGATAATTGTCCGCCACTTGACGGAACTGTTCGCACAACCGCCGCATCAGGTCGTAATCGGCGTCCTTGATCCGCACGTCCCAGATGCAGTTCAACAGCGGCGTCATGTTGCTGCGGAAATCATACGCGGCGTAAGTCCCCGTGCCGGTCCCGCTCAGCGGAAGCCAGAACGAAATCCCGTAGCTGTGGCATTGCGTGCCGACCGGATCGAGCCGGAAATCCGTCCGCCACAACGGCACCGAACGGCGCATGGTCTCCAGATCATTCCGCCGGCCGCCGCTCGCACACGAATCAATCAGCAACCCCGGGTGCCGGCGCAGCAGTTCGTCCCAATACGCCAGGTAGCCAGTGATGTGATGATTCTCGGTGATGCCCTGACGATCTGGAGCGTCGTTCTTCCGCCACGAGTCGAGCGGGTCCATGTTGAAGTCTTGGCGATACAGATCAATGCCCTGCGCCGTGATCAGTTTGCTGACGTGGTCCGTGAGCCATTCGCGAGCTTCGGCATTCCCCAGGTCCAACAGGCCGCCGTTTTTGCCGCCTAAAATCCACGCAGCGTGGTTTTCGGTAAGCCACGTTCCGGGCGCAACCCGCTCCGGCTCGAACCAGACGATCGTTTTGATGCCCTTGGAATGAGCTTGGTCGCTGATCGCCCGAAGGCCGCGAGGAAACCGTTTGGTGTCAACCTCCCATGTGCCGGTTTTGGGCCAGTTGCCGTCGCAGAAATACCACCCGGCGTCCATCCACCAATAGTCAATTTTCAACCGCTCCTCCACGTAGCGATTGATGAACTGCAATTGGTTCTCCTCGTTCGCATCTACCATCTCCTGGGTGAAATGCGAACTGCAGCCAAACAGCATCGGCTCAATTGGCTTGCCGCCCGGCTTGGGAACGTTGTGGGCGAGCATCCAGCGACGAAACGTGTTCTGCGAGCGAATCCGGTCGCCCTTCCAAAACTGCAAAACGACCAGCGGCGTGCGCACTTCCTCGCCGGGCAGCAATTTGAAGTGAGTTTGTTCCTGCCCCGCCCGCACCCGCAGCCCGTTGGCTTCGTCGCGCGTGAAACTCGCCGCCCACTGTCCAGGCCAACCGACCACGGCGATCACGCCTTCGCCCGGCCACTCGACATTGAAATAGGGCCAGTCGCTGTTTGACCCGCGCCCGCCCGACGTGGCGATGCGCTTATCCGTCTTGTGGGGCAGGGCAGTCCGAAGCGGTTGGTAATCATTGGCGGCACACGGGCTGCCGACGTGGTGATTCAGAACAAACTCACCGGGCGCGGCGAATCGGGCATAAACCTCATCCTGCTTCCGCTCGAACCGGGCGTCCAAGGCCTGGACGTCCGCGATGATCGGCGTATCCGTCGCCCCGCCGTTCGTGAAATACAGCGTCCATTCGACCGTCGGAAAATCGTGATACTCAATCGCCGCCCAACGGAGCGCCAATTTGGTTTTCGGATCGGTCCACGTCCAGGTTCGCTGCGTCCGCTGGTCGTCGAGCTTCTTCACTTGGCGATCCAACGGCCATTCCTTGAGCAAACCAGCCGCAGACAGGCCGCCATAGCTGAAAGAGAACGGCAAATCAGTGGAGACCGCCGGAGTAACCTGCCCCTCAATCATCGGCAGGTCGCCCAGCCACAGAATGCGACCGTCAGCCAACGTGATCTTCGCCTCCGCCCAATCCGCCTGATCGCAGGAAATGCCATCGCCGGCGTCGCCGACTTCCAACAGAAACTCCGTCGCGCCGCCGAGATGGAGGTTCACTCGTTCAGCCGGGGTGCCTTCGTGCGTGACCTTCGAGCGAAACGCTTCCTTCCCCGCGACCGTCACCGAAAAAACAATGCTGCCGCGCCCGCTGCGCGTCTGGGCGTTACTGTCCACACCGACGAAAGCCGAAAAGCTCTTGCCCGGCGCCGGCAAGCGCACGGCCAGTTTGCTGGTCGCATGGCAGAACACCCCGCGCGAATACTCCGTTTTCCCAATCGTGAGCGGTTGCCCCATCCGCGCGTTCAGGCACAACTCGTCGAAGTTGGTCCGCACGGCCAGACCCCACTGGGATGGGGTCGGTTGCTTGTTGCTGTCAAACTTCGCGGCCACCCACCGCTGGAGTTCGCGCATTTCGCCGGAGCTCCCGACCACCGTGGGGAGATCTGCCGCCCGGCCCAGTTGAACCAGCATCGCTACGGCGACCAGTCGCGTTACGGTTGCCGGGATCGCACGCGCCCGGCCAGACAGAGTTTTGTCCTTCAGCATGGGCCGACACTACGCGAACAGCATGGCGATTCAAGGGCAGAGGAGCGGGAGGGAAACGAGGCTGACACCGCTTTCCAAACGGAACAGGCGTCCGATACACATCTAAATTGGGTACTGGGGGCTTGGGTATTACTCCCCCTCCGCTTCGACAATCACCGCTGTTTACGGTATCTTCTCCCGGACATGCCAACCATCACCGCACAACTCCACTCTTCCTCGCCGAAAGTCGCGCGTTACACCGGCGAGGTCGTTTACATCTACGGGTTCGACGTCGCCTACGACATGACGCGCGAGCCGATTCGCGAGTTGTTCGGCCAGCCGGTCGCGCAGTTCGTCATGGACGCGAGCAAGCGCAGCCCGAAACAGCTTTTCTTTTTCAAACCACAGATGGTGCGCCTGCCGCCGCTGGAACGTATCGGGCCGCTGGGGCCGGTGCGCGTGGAACGCAGCATTAAACTCCTGCCCGTCGGCGCGATCAGCATCACCGTGCGCGTGCCGTTCTCTGTCGAGCATGTGGAAGACCTCGTCGCCTTCCACGATCTCCAGTTCAACAACGGCTCCCTGCATCAGGAAGTCCGCCGGCTCGCGGAGGAAACCGTGGCTGGCTTGAAGGCCCATTGCATCCGGCCCCACCCGCAGGTGATCGAGGAGGAAGCCTACACGGTGTTTTGCATCAACTCGCCGTTGCTGACGGCGGAGGGCGTGAAGGTCAGCGCCGAAAACTGGTTTCAAGCGCACCGCCGTCCGGTGGCCGCGTTGCTCACGCAGGAGCAGGACATCGAGCGGCTCTCGAAACAGGAGTCCGACGAATCCACCGGGCGCTACCTCAGCTACTACGAGGACGATCTGGTGGTGGTGGACTGGGACGCCGCGTTGTTGATTGACGAGCCGCGCGATTTCGACGAGACGCTCTACATCATGGAACTGGCGAATCTCCAACTCGCCGAACTGGAGGCCTACGACCGGCTGCTCGACGACGCGCTGGAGCGTTCGTATCGCGACCTCGGCGAGCGGCCGTTGCGCTCGCGCGGCGACATCTTGCGCGAATTGCGCGAACTGCGCATTGACATGGCGCGCTTCAGCGATGAGCTGTCCAACATCACCAAGTTCTTCGGCGACTGGCACCTCGCCCGCATCTACGAAAAGCTCTCGGCCCGCTTCCACCTCACCGAGTGGCATCGCACGATTGACGGCAAGCTCAAGACCCTCGACGACCTCTACCAATTGCTCAAGCACGACCAAAACAACCGCCTCATGGTCTGGCTCGAAGTCACCATCGTGCTGCTGTTCATCATTGATCTGGTGATTCTAGTGATGGGATTGAAGTGACCCGGAAACCGGAAGGTGTGCGCCGTCGCGTGCGGACCAGCAATTGGACCCTCGCCAAACTGCCGTCCGTTGTGCTATCTGAGCATTATGAATGAGCTTGAACGAATCACCGTGAATCCACTGGTCATGTCCGGCAAGCCTTGCATCCGTGGCCTGCGCGTTACGGTGGCCAATGTCCTGCGCCTCCTCGCTGCCGGCCACACGTCTCAGCGAATCCTCGCCGCCTATCCGCATTTGGAAGCCGCCGACATTGATGCCTGCCTGTTCTACGCTTCCGTGCGGGTGGAGGATGAAGCGCTCGTTTCTGTCCCCGTGTGAAGGTTCTGGTGGACATGAACCTCAGCCCGGAGTGGTTGACGGTTTTGGAGCAGGCCGGCTGGCAGGCCCGCCACTGGAGTGCCGTTGGCTCGCCAACGGCGGCGGATACTGACCTCTTGGATTGGGCCAGGCAGTACGGATGGGTGGTGATGACGTAGGACCTCGACTTCGCCGAAGTTCTTTTCCACACGCAAGCCGGAGCCCCGAGTGTCGTAATGCTCCGCCAATTCGCAACGAATTGGATACCGCGCAACAAGCCCGCGTTTGCACGTTGCTACGAACCGCGACTGCGGCCCTGGAAACCGGCGCTCTGCTGGTGATCGGCGAACACCGCGCCCGGTTGCGCCGACTGCCGATCGAAACCGGGGACAACACCTGAACCACCAGCCGAGGAGACGACCATGCCCGACAACTTCCAACACGACGTGTTTCTGAGCCACAACCAGGCGGACAAACCGCGGGTGCGGCGGTTGTCGGAACGGCTGCGGGCGGCGGGACTGCGCGTGGGGCTTGTCCCGCCGAAGCCTCTGGGCGTAACCACCCTCCACATCGCCGCCAGCAAGGGCCACATGGAGGTGGTGCGACTACTTCTCGACAGCGGGGCCGAAACCGAGCCTCGCTTGGGATTTCTCAACTGCTCCTATGGATATGAATTAGCTGGGGCCACCCCGCTCATTTTGGCAGAGGCTAACCAAAAAACACAGGTTGCCCAATTACTCATCGCCAACGGAGCGGACAAAACTGCGACGACGGATCGCGGACACCAAGGCCAAGGCATTATTCAAGTGCTTGGCCGCCTTGGGCAAAGCGCCATCAATCTTAAATTGACTTAGCCGCACACAAAACCAAGTATGATGCGGCATCCGAGTTATGGGTTTCTATTATAGAAAATCAATTGGCGTCGGACCCTTTCGCGTGAACGTGAGCAAATCCGGGGTCGGTTATTCTGTGGGCGGCCCGGGATTCCGCACAGGCGTCTCGTCACGGGGCAAGAAGTACACGACATTTTCATTGCCGGGGACAGGGCTCGGGTACAGAACCTCGGAAAGCAAGGCTGGATGCCTCGTCGTGTTGATTGCTGTCGCCGCGCTCGCGGCATTTACGGGATTACTGCTGCTATGATCAAGAACCTCATTTGGAAACGAACGCTGCGGACGCCAACCTCTGAGCGATTCTTGGCAGTTCAAGATGGCAAAGATGCGGCGGCAGTTGACCTGCATTACCTGCAAAACGGAACGGTTTCAGGGACCGTGATTGTTCTGCGTTCAGCCGGGATTGCGGAAGATGATATTCCGCAATTGCTGGCCTCACTTGATGAGGACTACTTGCCCGATGTCGATCTTCAACACGGCACGCTGACGTTCACTGTGGTTTGGGGCGAAGTGCTAGCGAATTACGAGGCTTCGCAGGACGTGGCCAAGTAGTTTGAGCCTCGTTACCTCGGCTACGGCGTTTTCGCAAACGTCTCCGCCAGCGCCACGGCTTTGAGCATGGCTTTGCTCTTGTTCACCGTTTCTTGAAATTCCGCTTCGGGTTCAGAGTCGTTCACCCAGCCGCCGCCGGCTTGCACGTAGGCTTTGCCGTCCTTGAGCAGCGCCGTGCGGATGGTGATGCAGGTGTCCAGATTGCCGTTGAAGCTGAAGTAGCCCACGCAGCCGCCATACGGGCCGCGCGTCGTGCCTTCGAGGGCGGCGATGAGTTGCATGGCGCGAATCTTCGGCGCGCCGCTCACTGTGCCCGCCGGGAAGGTCGCGCGCATCAGATCGTAAGGGGTTTTGTCGGCGGATAGTTTTCCCTCCACGCTCGACACGATGTGCATGACGTGGCTGTAACGCTCGATGATCATCAGGTCGCGCACCTGCACGCTCCCGAAATCGCACACGCGCCCGATGTCGTTGCGCGCGAGGTCCACGAGCATGACGTGTTCGGCGCGCTCCTTTGGGTCGGCAAGCAGTTCCTTTTCCAACGCGGCGTCCTCGTCCGGCGTCTTGCCGCGACGGCGCGTGCCGGCGATGGGGCGAATCTCCACCTTGCTATCCTCGCAGCGCACATGAATTTCCGGGGACGCGCCCACGAGCGAGAAGCCGTCCAGTTCGAGCAGGAACATGTAGGGCGAGGGATTTACCGAGCGCGCGGCGCGGTAAACATCCACGGGCGACGCCTTGGTGTTCACGCTGAAGCGTTGCGAGCCGACGACCTGAATAATGTCGCCAGCGGTGATGTATTTCTTGGAGGCAGTGACGTTCGTGAGAAATTTTTCCTTCGCTACGTTCGAGGTGAACGGAATCGAAGGCACTTCGCCGGGCACGCTGACAGGGTGATGTTCGCTAGGTTGTTCGAGCAACGAGAGCAGGCGCTCGATTTCGCTGACGGCGTTTTCGTAGGCGTCGGTTGGGCTGTCGGCTTCATCAATGGCGGCGTTGACGAGCACGGTGATGGTCTGCGCAACGCGGTCGAACACGAGCAACTGGTCGGCGACGAGGAAATACATCGTCGGCGTGCTTAACTCATCATGCGCCGGACGCGGCACAATGGGTTCGACGTCGTGAATAAACTCGTAGCCGATGAACCCGATCGCGCCGCCCGTAAAGCGGGGCAGTCCAGGCAGCGTGACGGGGCGGTATTTCTTCATCACGCGCTCGACGACCTCAAGGCCGTCGCGAACGGATTTCCCCGCACCCGGCTTCGCCGCCCTCTCCCCATCCGCTGGGGAAAGGGACGGGGTGGAGGGGCTTCCTGCGACTGAAAAACTTTCCACCACCTTCCCGCCTTCAATCACCTCCACGCGGTTGCTCGTCTGCTTGATCACCGCGCGCGGGTTGCAGCCGACGAACGAGTAGCGGCCCAGATGTTCGCCACCTTCCACAGACTCGAACAGGAACGATTCGCCCTGCCCACGGATTTTGCGATACGCCGAGAGCGGCGTTTCAATATCGGCGAGGATGCGGTAGGTCACGGGGATCAGGTTGCCCTGCCCCGCTAGTTTGAGAAAGTCTTCGAGCGTTGGTGAATACATGCTTTGTCTCCTTCGTGCCAGTTCAGTTGCCCGGCGGCCGCCCTTCCGGTTTGCCCCACGCACCGGTCAGTTCCGAGCCGATGGGCGCGCTGCCGTTGGCGAACAGCTTCTCCGCCGCCGCGATCAACGCTTCCTCGCGCGCGTGCGCCCGGCGCATTCGCCACGCCGCCAAGGACGTGTAAAACGCCACCGCCACGGCGTAGGCGACGATGCCCATGCCGATGCCCAGCGGCACGAGTTGCATCCCGCTGAAACAAACCGCCGCCACGCCCACGCCCGCAGTGAGCAGCGTGTTCCCGGCGAGACAAAACAAGTAAAGCGACGGGCGCGTTTCGCGGATGCGCGCCACGCACCAGTCACGATAGGCGTGCTCGCCCATCGAGTGCATCAGCCAGGCGGACTGGAAATTCCGCGCCGCCACCAGCACGCTGGCCGTGGCGACAACGATGGCCGAAAGCGGCCACATCGCCAGCGCCGTGACCAGAACCACGTTCACCACCAACCCCCGTTTCCAACCAAGCTTTTTCGCGATGGGATTTCCCTCCAACACGAGGTTCGGCGTCGCGACCCAGGTGCTGAGAAAATCCATCCCACGCGCAAATACCAGCAGCACAAGCAGCACCAGATACGCGCGGCTGCCGAATGGGATGGTGTCGTCCATGGTCAGGAAGGCAAAATGGAAAATGACAAATGAAGAATTGAAAACCTCCCGCCGGCGCGCCGAACTACTTCTTCATTCTTCATTTCTTACCGTAGATCTGCTCCGGCGTTTCGAGTTGGGCTTCGGTGATTTTGAAGTTCGCCCCGCCGTCCTGAGCCGAGCGGAAGAAACATGACTGGTAGCCCTCGTGACACGCCGCGCCGATTTGCTCGACCTGGATCAGCAGTGTGTCGCCGTCGCAATCGAAGGCGATGTCCTTCACCTGTTGCGTGTGGCCGCTGCTCTCGCCCTTCATCCAAAACTTCTGGCGCGAGCGGCTCCAGAAATGCGTTTTGCCCGTGGCGATGGTGGATTCGAGCGAGGCGCGGTTCATCCAAGCCATCATCAAGATACGACCGGTGGATTTCTCCTGGATGATCGCCGGGATCAGCCCGTTCGCGTCGAACTTCAATTTGTCGTAAAAGCTCATCGAAGCCCCATTGCACCACAAAGAAACCAAGCAACAAAGGGGAATTTTTCCTGGCTGGCAGGTGGCGGCGGTATTTTCAATTCTTCGGCAGGAACGTAAACGCCACCGCCGCGAGGATGCTGGCGAACGCGGTGACGTGATTCCAACGAATTTTCTCCCCGAGATAGAACACCGCAAAGCCGCAGAAAACCACCAGCGTGATGATGGGCTTAACCCGGTTTGATGGGCACCTTGTGGAGAGGATGCGCGACAAAGAAAGCGCACAGGCACAAAAGCAACAAGCCCGAGACGCAGAACGGGACGACAGAACCGCTGCCCAACCCGGCTGCGAAGATGTCGCCCCAGAGCAAACGCTCCGATGCCGCGTTGAAGAAAGCGGCGGTGGAGAACTGGATCAAGAGCGGCAAACCGGGGACGCTGATTGCCGCGGAACTGGGGATTAGCTACCCTTCGTGCTCGTGAACCGTTGAACGGCATGCACCAAAAACTCCTGCTCCGCGAACTGAATCTCCTTTTTGCGCCAGCGACCCGCGACCATCGGTAACTCCCCACACAAGCCCGGCCCAAGGCGCAGGGACTTCGGGCGAGGAGGCTTCTCTTCCTTCTCCTCCTTCCGTATTAAACAAGGTTTGTGTGTCTCACTTTTTTCGCCCCCTTTTTCCGCGGGGCGCTGGAGCAAAACCACCCCGTCCGCGATGACCTGCTCGCTGAGACGGTAGCGGGGTGACTGCCCTCTCCGCCCTGCCACGGCCACGAGGATTCCCGGCTTCGTCAGCGAATTCAGGGCGCGGTTGATGCCGCGGCTGATCCGCCGCCGCTTCCTCTGCGGGGAACGTCCCCGCCGTTCACCCTTCTTAGCCTGGCGCCGCTCGCAACGCTCACGGCGCTTCGCCAGGTTCACGCCGAGGTTGATGCCCAGCGCCCCGAGGTCCTGTGGGTGCACCGCCGCCGCCGCTGGGCTCCCCTGCCATACCGGTTGCGGCGTTATTCTTCCTCCCGCCGCTGTCGTTCTAGCCGTTGCCGTTCTTCGTGCTCGCGCGCCAAGCGAGCCTGTTCCTCTGCCCGACGCTGTTCGCGCGCGTGCCAATCGCGGTCCTCAGCGTTCACGTCGGACCAGCCCAGGCGACGATTCTTTTCTGCGTAATTGTTCCAATCTGCGGAGTCTGCCATGTGCTTTTCTTTGTTTTCTTTGTTGAACCGAATGCCGGGAAAGATTTGTGAACGAAGGGGGTACACCGCCGGGGTGGTTTGTTTACCCGGTCCTGCTCGCCCCAAAGGCATGTCGGACAAAGGCATGCCGGACAGAAGGTCGTTTCGAGCCGTTCGTTTTTGAGAGAATATCGCGGATTATCAGCGATTTCGAAAATTGGGCGGTTCTCAGCAACTTTTTTTCAGGGGGAGACAATTTCATGCCGCATAATCTTTTATACGTGGAGTTTTCAGAACAACTGCAATTGAGTGTCGTGAATGGGCCCCTCCTGGTGAGCTCGGGGCTGGTCGCGTTTTCGTTTGGCGGTGCTGGGACGGGCGAAGGCTTAATCCAGTCGGGTTGGGCGTTCTTCCAGCGGCTTGCCCTGTTCCATAATTTCACGCCGGCCCAATTGTTTGTTGCATGCCCGTTGACAAACAACTTCGCGGAATCCTCTTGAAGGATGTCCTAGAAAAGCGCCGCCTGGACCAAGCGTTAAACGCCAAGGAATTTGCGGTGGCCAAGACCAAGTCGTGAGCTCTTCTCGACACTTTATTGGATGTGGCTCGCGCGCCTACTGCGCCGGGATGGTGATCAAGGGCAACTTCCCGGGGTCGCCGGTTTCCGCCAGGGTGAAGAAGAACATCCCGGCGGTGAGCGCCCGCTTCGTTTTCCAGTCGCCGTCGTCAATCCAGAACCAGTGCTGGCGGTATTGCACCGCAGCAAAGGCATTCGCGGGCTTCTCCTTGCCGCTGTGAATCCGCACGCAGTCCTGGTGGCTCCCCAAGGCGGCGTTTTCGAGAGAGGACACGGCGCTATGGTCTTTAAGGTGTGCCTCCGGCACATCCAGGTAGCTTGCGAAGGCGGCCATGATTTGCAGCATAGAACGGCTGTTCACTGCCAGTTCACCTTCCGCTCCGCGGACTGGCGAATAGGCGAGCACGAACTTTTGCGCGTCCGGGGACAATTTGAGCAGCCGCCGGATTTCCGCGGATTGCTCCACGATGGCGGCGGGCAGGTCGTCACGCCGGAAGAACAGCACGGCGGTCGAGCCTTTGGCCTTGTCCTCCTCCACGCGCATCCCGACCGCGCCGGCGGCCTGCACTTCGCGCATTAGTTCCAGCGCCCGAATAAATTCCGGGTCTGCTTCCCGCCCCGCGCCCGCGGCCGTCGAGCGATTGCGCACGCCGTTGAGAGACTCGACCGTCAAGCCCAGGAGGAAGTCCGCCGGATAGCCCGATTGGAGCATGAAGAAAATGTGCTTGGGATCAATCGGCGTCATGAGTCCGCGCAGGAATTTCTCCCCGGTCATGGGCACGCAGGTGATGGTGGGCCGGTCGGTGTAGATGGCTTGTCCGCTGGCCGCGGCGAAATTCCCCTGGATCGCCTGCGCGGACGAGAGCGTGCCGTTGACACTCACCCCCGTTTGCATGGAAT
>CAIKLQ010000378.1 GCA_903828255.1 uncultured Verrucomicrobiota bacterium | reverse complement strand
TCGTCGTGGTTCCAAATCCACGCCTTGAAGCGCTCTTTGATTTTCTCCTGCTTGTCGCGCGCGGCTTCGGTGGCCGGTACATTCACCACGTCGCGGTCAGCGCGGTCGTCGTAGTCGTGAACCGTGGGGGTGCGCAGATTCAAGGCATCTTCGAGCAGTTCCACGGCGCTGCGCCGATCGGTGCCGTGCTCCGTGGTGTTGGCGACGGAGAACTTCACCGTGTAACTTGCCCGCAACACCCAGAGGGCGAGTTGCGGGACGTGATTGACGCTGACGCCTGTTTCCCCGAGGAGTTCCTCGGCAAACTGCTGGATGTCCTCCGCCGGAATCCAGGTGCTGCCCAACCGCGCATCAATTTCCGAGGCGTTGAGGTCCACCGGTTGCACCAGTTTGAGGGCCCCGGCGTTGGGCTGGAAAGACTCATCCGACAACGCGGCGGCCTCCGCGACGGCCAGTTTCGCGCGGACATTCCCGGACAGATATTCATCTTCCGTCTCATAGCGATGGGTCTGGGGATTGAGGAAAATTGCGCCCCGCAGTTCCGCTAGAAAGTCCGCCGGTTTCCGGTGCAGCAAACCGGCGAGATGGTCGAGGTCCACGCCGCCACGCTCGCCCAAGGTGACGAGCAAGGCGTCCTGGGGAGTTTTAATTTCGATGACGGAAGCACCCCGTTGGATGGTGCGCTCCCGGAAGATGGCCGCCTTGACGGCGCGCTTGCTGTGTTCGTCATAGTGCTCCAAAGAAAGCAATAACGGGAGGTCGGGATCGCCACGGAAGGCGGACGTGTTCGCGCGCTCGGATAGGCAACCATGCCGGCTGACGAATCGGTCGTAAGCCTGATTGAGTTGCGCGCGGCTGAGTGCGAGGTCGCTCTCGTCGCGTGATTCGATCTGGGTACGCAGACAGCGGCGCACGGCGTCGCGCACCCGAATCATTCCCCGGATGCGGGCAAGCCGGTGCGCCGGCAGCCCGGTGACAACGCGCAGTTGATCGCCGTCGCGGATGGCAAGCTGCTCGTTGACCAGCGCGTAGGCATTGGGCTTGACGTGTTCCGGCGCGGGGAATAGTTGCTCCGCCATCGGGCGCCGGACCACGGTGCGCGTGGGCTGATAGACATTGCGCGGGAAAAGCGCGATGGCCTCGGCCAGGCGCTCCGGCAATGGTCGGCAATTAGCGACCAACGTAGGTTCGGCCCGCGCATACATACGCCCTTCCAAGCGCATCTCGCCCAGCATCATCTCCGGGCGCGCGACGAAATACTCGTTCACCGTGATCTTGTCGCCGACGGAATTCGTAATCTCGCCAACGCCCTTCCACGCCGCGCCATTGGGTAACTCGCCAGGGAGCCGCTTGCGCAGGATGACGATGTCAGTGGTGACTTCCGTGTTGGCGTTTTTCTTGAAGGCATCGTTGGGGAGGCGAATGGCTCCGAGCAAGTCGGCCTGGTGGGAGACATATTCGCGAAGGGCCCCGTCGAGTTTATCGAACGTGCCCTTGGACGTGATGAACAAGACCAGCCCGCCGGGCCGCACCTTGGCTAACGTGGCGGCGAAAAAGTAATCGTGAATGAGGAAGTTCCATGATTTGAAACGGGCATCGAAGGGCTTGTAATCGCCGAAGGGAATGTTGGAAATCGCCACGTCAAAAAAGTCATCGGCAAGGCGCGACTCCTCGAAGGGTTGGTGGCGAATGTCAGCATCGGGGTAAAGCAGTTTGGTGAGCCGGGCGGTAACGGAATCAATCTCGATGCCGGTG
>CAIKLQ010000377.1 GCA_903828255.1 uncultured Verrucomicrobiota bacterium | reverse complement strand
TCAAAGACTGATTCGGATTGGGCCTGAGTTACCGACACCAGCAGAGCGCAGGTTGCCACCAATAGGTTGAGTTTCGACTTCATAGCATTGTTCATAGGTTATCGTTTCATTTTACTACCAGCACCGGAAGTCATGACGCCCTTCCGCCGACGGTTTTGCCGGCCCAAGCAGCAAAGAACTCTGCCAAAGCCAGCCAGACGACCACCATGTCGTGGTTGAGGTCTTCCTGATCTCTTCCGTCGTTGACGATATCGAAGCCGACAACAGACAACAATTGCCCTTTAGGGAAGTAGCCCTCCCAGCACCCCCCGGGCCCGAAATAACGTAATTCTAGGTTGACTGGGTTTGACTCAGAGGCTGTGGAGGCGCTTTCCGTCACTGGCTCCGGCGGCAGGCCGCAGATTTCGCCGACGTGTTGCGCCTTGTCCGCATTCTCATCGGCCGGAGCTTCACCCTCGATGTTCTCGCGTACCCGCTCCAGCCGTTCCCGCTCTGGCTGCAACCGCGCACCGAGGTGATCGCCCCGGTGCCTGGTCACCACGTCTCCGCAGAATCCGCGACCGCCTCGGATTAGGCGTCGAAAGCCCTCAGCCATTGCTTCGTTCCAGTTGCGGCCGCCTGCCCGCCGCTGAAACTTTTTCCACGTCATAAGCGAACCCAGCCGCAGATACGCGAATTTATGTGCACCTTGGTTCATTCAATTCCCTTTGCGGGAGGTGCCGTGACTGTCCCCTGCTGCTGCCTCCCGGTTCCACCCAAAGAGAACCGCGCGGACCCTTTGCATTTTCTCGTCGTGGCTCAGACTGGCGTCATCACCGATCGCCTCCAGATACGCGCGCAACCGCGGCAATTCCTCCAGCGATGCGGCGGTCGCTTCATAATCAAAGTACTTTTCCGCCAGCTTCAATCGGGACCGCCGGATGTCATTGCCTTCGCTTTCGAGCAGCAGCTTGGTGAATGCGACCAGGTGCTCCAACCCCGCCGGCTTTTCGCCGGCCAGCTTCAGGACCGCCTTGCCCACGAGCTTCACCGCCGCCTCCCGCAAGCTGGCCACGTCCACCGGCAGGTCATTCAACTCCCTGGCCGTGGCCTGCGCCTCCACCAATTCCGCGACCTGCCGTTCCCGCGCGCGGCGGCGGTAATACCGCCCGAGACTGGCGGTGGTCGCCGCCAGGCCGAATTCCTGCCGCACCCGTTCCAGGGTTTTGGCATAGCCGAGGTTTTCGTCAAACAACCAGCCCTCCAACGTCTCGCGCTGTTCGGGTGTGAGTTGACCCCAAGTGGAATCGTCGCGCGGTTTTCTCATCGGGAGACCTTGCGCCACGGGTAGGTGTGCTTGATGGAGGCGTGAAAATACCCGCCGGGCGACGCCGCCCGTAACAACGCCTGGAAAATCTGCGGCGGCACGCGCTGATACTCATACACGCCGCCGTGGCGGAAGTGGATCGTGAGCCGGGCGCTTGAGGCAGCGTAACCTGCCGCCCGCAAATTGGAGGAAGCCAGAGGGATCACACCACCCTCCGTTGGCTGGCTTGCAAGCGGCGCCACAGCCGCGCCGCACGACCGAATTCATCGCCCCGGTGCTGGTCGCGCAGTTGGTTGGTGATGTGTTGAGCGACGGCCCGCGTCAGTTCGTTGGCGATCACCGCCCGACCGACCGGGAAGGGCCGGGCCAGCGGCGTCAGGGCCCGGCGGAGGCGTTCGCGGGAGTCCGGCGTCAAGGTGTCGTCGGCGTTGGCGCTTAAGTTAACTTCAAACATATAACGCTATCTTGACTCAAAACCTGCGGGGTAAAAGTGACAAACACGGCAGGCACTTTGTCCGGATTTCACCGGCGAACCGGCGGACGCCCCCGCCTGCGCCGGGAGGGCAGCGCGAGCCGCTTCCACTTCTGGCGCAAGACTTCCGTTGTCACACCGCAGCCGGTCGCCCGGCGGATGGCCGCTTGCAGCGCGGGGAACGGCATCTGGTAGTAGCCTTTGAGGGAACAGCCCACGATAAGCTCATACTCCACCGGATCCAGCTTGCGCTTGCGGGCTTGGGCGTTGGCATGAAGTTGGGACAGACGGAGCAATACCTCCCCATCTGTGACCGGTTCGAGCACCTCACCCGTCTGCGCGAAAAATTCCTCGGCGTAAATGGCGGCGAGGGTCTTGCCCGGTTGGCTGCGCGCGGGGGATGTCGCCGCTTGGGACAAGGCCCGCAAGACGGCGATGGTGCGCGGGTACCGCCTGGCCAGAAAGCGGAGTTGGCTTTCAAAGAGCGGCGGGGCTTCTCCGCCGCCGGCAGGTGGGGCCGGTTGGCGCTTGGCCTCCAGCCCGGTGCATATTTCGGCGAGAACCATGCGGGCGGCTATTTCCGTGCGGACGGGCAGCCGGAGCTTCCAGATCAGTTCCGAGGCCTGCGGCGGCTGCCCGACGGTCCGGCGGGCCACGATCAACCAGCGGTGGCCGCCGTGGGGGGCTCCGGCAGACCGCGCAGTTCCAAGAGGATTTGCCGCGGCTGGTAGTCGGTGAGGTGGGCCAGGGTGAAGCCGCCTTTCCAGGAAAGGAGGACCGGCGTGTGTTTTTCGAATATCATTCCCCCGATTCTACCAAACCCGCCACCGCCGTTTGGGGGCCACCGGATGGCATTGGTAATAAATGGTTTACGCCGAGGCGGGCGGAACGTGGTTGCCGCGACGGTCCCGCGGTGGCTCCGCGGTGGCTCCGCGGTGGCTCCGCGGAGGTCTCGCGGGATTTCGGGCGAAGGCCCTGTCAAGCGATTTTTTCAATTGTTTTTCAGTTTCCTGCCAAAACCTGCACCGGCCCACGCGGCGTGAAACCGGGGTTGAAATGCCCGGGCAGGACTGCGCCGGGGTTCAGCGGTGGCCCTCATTTGGCGGGATGCCGGCCAAGCGGTAAAGCGCGTCCTGGAACTCGGCGAACGGTGTATTTGGCGCATACGCTGGCTCCATAGACCCCGGGTAAGCATTGCTGCCGTGGCAGCGCACCGTTCGGCCCGCGTGGGAGAGGTGCAGCGTCCAATACGTGCCGTCAAGAACCGCACGCCAATAGTTCGGTACCCAGTGCCAGACGCGAGCCTGCTCCACGACGGCCCAAAAAGCACCCCACTGTTCTGGCGATGGATTACAGCGGGTCGGCTTGGCTCGCTGGAAACATGGCGGCGCTTTTTCCTGCTGGACTACCAGAACCTTCCCGTCCCACACCACCTTATCCCAAGGCCAGGGACATCCGCTGATTGCAAAGTGTAGTTTCGTAGGCCGGTAAGCCGCGCGCTGCGGAGTTGCGCTCGGAGGCCTGGAAACGGGCTGATTGCGGGCGCTGCGACGCAAGGCCTTGAACCACTTGCGGAATTCCGTGGCGTCTCCTGGTCCCTGCTCACGCCAGATTTCCCGGCCAGCGGAGAAAAGCAGGAAGTTGTTTGTCGCAGGCAAAGCCAGGCGCCGTACCAGGTCATTCTGCTCCGCAAAAGCCTCATCCATATCCAGGGCCGCGAAGGGCAGGCCGGTAAAGTATTCCTCGCCCAAGGATTGCAGGGCCGCCAGGTTCATCCGTGCCGTGCCGTCCCACTGCGCGAGAAACCAGAGCATGGTTTCCTCGTGCGCCTGGAGGAACCTCTCGAAGTCAGTCCACGCCAGCAGCGGGAACGGCATGTGCAATTCGGTGTCCCACTGCTTCCGGAGCGTCTGGAGCGCCACTTTAGGGGCGGGTTTTGTCCGTGCCTTGGAGTTGGCCGCCGTGGGCGGGGCCGGCCCCACGCCCGCGATCCACAGGTTATCCACCCGAAACGTCCGGTTGGCCTGGCGGAGCGCGCAAAAGCCGGTGAGATACGAACTGCCGTAATCGCTCAACCGGAAGAGTTCGAGGGGCCGGACGCGCCGGCGCTGGCCAGGCTTGGTGCCGCCCAGGTAAGTGAACTCCACCTCCCGCTTCTCATAGACCGCCCGCAACAGGAAGCACAACACCGGGTCTTTGGTACTGCCGACGGAGAGATGCGGCGTGGCGAGCCAATCGGCGAAATCGGCGGAAGAAGTTTCCGCCGGGTTGTCGGCTGGGCTAGCTTCACTGCTTCCGTCAGCGGGTTGTTCGTTCAGGTCCATAATCTTCTCCCTCAGTTTAATGGGAGCGGTCGGGCAAATACGATCCGAGGTCCAAGTTTATTTTTCCCGGTACGGCGGGCCTTCTTCCTTCCCGGAATAATAGTGCGCCGCGTCGCCGTAGGCTTGTTCCGGGGTCAGACCGGCGATGCGTCCAGGCTTGGCGCCCCCCGCCCGGCCTGTAGGAGACGACGTAAGGGGTCTCTGACGTTCCGCTTTTCACGGAACCCAGAGTCTCGTTACCTCGACTCCGACAAAGGGGAAAACGTGGCGCGACAGCCATGATTCTGGCGGCGGGGTGGGCCTGCGGGGCGGCGCTCATGGCAGGCTCAGGTGCTTCCGCCGTCAGCCGCCTCGTCCTCCCGCACGCTGCCAATGAGCGCGCCGGCATAATCCGCGTCCACTCTCAGCCATTTCCGGGCGTCGGAACCGGCTGTCGGCAGACGACCTGCCACATAGCCGCCGACTTCGGTGAGAGCAGCCAGCGGGAGGTCCACCGTCTCGGTGACCCCTGCGGTGAGATGCTCCAACCGGATCACCCGCCCTCCGCCCGGGGCTTCCGAGGTGCCGGCGAACAACAGTTCGCCGGCGAGCGGCCGGTTGCAACCGGCCATTTGGGCACGCATAAAGCACTTCAGGCACTCCAGCAGGCCATCGTCCAGGCCGGCGTCGAAAATCAGGATTTTTTCACGCAATTCGTTCCGGGTGTTCACTCGCCGGAAGCGGTAACCCTCCAGGAAACGCTCCATCTGCGGGAGGCCGCCGGAACCCAGCGATTCAGGTTCCCCTTGCGGCGCACACAGGTGAATCATCACCTTTTGCTCCATGTCGTGATAGAGCATCGGATAAAACACGTCGCCAGACCAACCGCACCCGGCACAGACAAACCGGGTCAGCTCCCCACGGAGCAACTCCGCCTTCAGGTCACGATTGAGGGACACATTCAAGGAATCCCACATGGTGAATGCCTGCCGGCGGCCGCAGCCTCCGCAGGTGATGGTGTGTTGACTGGGGAGGCTCATAACAACTCTCCTGGAGGGGCGGGACGTGAGGTTTCGGCGGCACGGGTGTAGAAGCCGCCGCGCCCCGCAACCCTTGGCTGGAGGCTGGAATCCCGTTGGGGTGCTGGGTCAAACATGTTCATGCGTTGCCTTCCACCGGCCGGATACAATCTTCCGTCACCAGTTGCGCGGGAGCCGGATAACCGGGCGGAACTCCGGGGGCGGTGACGGGTTCGCCGCGTTCAATGCCGGGAGTCATGTTGTTTGTTCCGTCCGCTTCACGCCGGCCGTTTTCGGCTTTTCCACTTTGGCGGCCTCGGCTTCCTCAGCGGCGCGTTCCAAATTTAGCGCGAGCAGTTGGGCGAGCAAATCTTTTTTCGCGCTGAAGCCGTAGGCGGTGAGGACGGCGGTGTCGAGCGCGGCGCGGGCGTCTCTGGGCGGGTTTGCGCGGCGGTCATTTTCTTTGAGTTCCATACGGCGGGGCTTCTTCCTTCCCGGAATAGTAGTGCGCCGCGTCGGCGTAGGCTTGTTCCGGGGTCAAACTCGGGTGCGTGGGGGCGGGCGGCGGATCAGCGTAGGAGAACGTGCGATCGGGATCTCCCGCCCGGATGCAATCTTCCGTCACCAGTTGCTTCGGGTCGGGATAATTCGGCGGCAAGCCGGGGGCGGTGACGGGTTCGCCGCGCTCAATCCTCGCGGCAACTTCCTGGTTGAGGGCGAGGAGTTGAGCGAGCAAATCTTTCTTCGCGCTGAAGCCGTAGGCGGCGAGGACGGCGGCGTCCAGCGCGGCGTGGGCGTCTTTGAGGGGATTCGCGCCGGGCAATTCGAGGGTGCGATAGAGCGCCCGCAAGCCGCCCTTCAGTTTCGGCAATGCCCCGGCGCGCACGCGGCGCAACCCGCGCGCCGCCGCCGCCACGGCGTCAATCTGCTTCACCGTCGCCGTCTGCGGCCACGGGAACGTGTCGAAGACGGATTCAGGAGTGTAACGGAAATCGGATTTTATTTTTGAAGACTTCTCCATGAACCAATGCCAGTGGGGATTCGATTGCAGAATTCCAAAACTGTAATCGTCGGCCAGCGCAAAACACGACAAGGCGTCACCCGGACGAATATCCGGAGAAATTAAAAGGAAGATGGGGCGCTTCGTATGCCTTGAGCAAACAATGTAGCGGCCAAGCTGTTCGATTTTTTCGATCAACTCAGGCCGTGGACGAAAAAGCTGCCACCAAGTCTTCAGCCAGTTTTGGTCCTGGCCAGAGTCCTTGTTAGTTTTCGACTTTTCTTCAGCCGCCAGCGCAGCGATGTATGGGAGTGTGACTTTCTCGACGTGATTGAATGGAGCAGAATAACCCTTTGCTTCAAGAATTGTTCGCGACTGGAAATCAATGATCCATCTGTCGTTCAGTCCCTCTGACAACATTTCGCGACCCACAAGAAACGGCCACAGAACTTCGCGGTTCTTTTTGTCAGCTGCGAGCATCCGGCGGGCTTGGTTACCATCAATTATGAAACCATCGTGTCGGGCATACTGTCCGGTGTAGCAGACACCCTCATTCGCTGAGAGTTGTTTTGCCCCAGAGACATCAGACCTATCAGAAAGCGTTGAGTTGATTAAATCGCAATCGCGGACATCAAGTTCGTATTCCTTGGCTGCTGAACCGCTGCCACGTTTCCGAATTTTCTTTGCGCCAGCAACGGGTTCGATTTTGGTCCAAAGTTTGTGGACCTTGGGCAGCAGAGCGGCATCCTGCGTCTTTGCCCAGTTGGCGATGGAGACATGCACGACGGCCTCGCCCGACCACGGCTGGTTTTCAACGGCCTCCACAATCGTGCCGGTCTTCACGACGTAATCGAGTCCGCCCACGCGGGACTGGTTGTTGCGGATGTTCTGCGTGCCGACGAGCCCGGCGCGTCCGGCCACCGGGTCATTGGCGGTGCAATCGGGCAAATGATCGTGCGCTTTCTTAATCCAATAGACGCAGTAGTCGGCCATGCCTGGCACTTCGGCGTATGCTTTGCGGAGTTTCTTCACGTAGTCGAGTCCGCGTTCGGGCTTGAGCCGCTTCGCGCCGAGAAACGGCGGGTTGCCGATGATGACATCGGCTTTGGGCCATTGCGCGGGCAAACCCTCGGGCGTGAGCAGCGCGTCGGCGGCGATGAAATTCTGATCGAGGTTGTCGAGCGGGAGCGGTTGTTCGGTGATGTGCAGTTCGTCAATCGCCAGCTTGCGCGCAATCATCATCGTCACCTTGGCGATCTCGACGGCGAAGGGCAGAATGTCGAGGCCGTAGAAGTTTTGCGCGCTGAGAAACGAGAGCCGCATCTGGTCGGACTTCTTCGCCTCGCTTTTGAATTCCGTTTCCAGGCGGTCGAAGATGCGTGCTTCCACGCGCTTGAGTTCGCGGTAGGCGATGTAGAGGAAGTTGCCCGAGCCGCACGCCGGATCGAGCACGCGGAAATGATGGAGGCGGTCGGTGAGCGCGTAGAGTTCCTTGAGGGTCTTCGCCTTTTCCACCTGTTCGCGCCACGGCTCGACGATGGTCGGCCCGACAATTTTCATGATGTCGGACGGGCTGGTGAAGTGCGCGCCGAATGCGTGGCGTTCGTCATCGTCCATCGAGTGTTGGAACAGCGTGCCGAACACTTCCGGCTGCACCTTGGACCAGTCGAACTTGGCGGCTTTGCGGAGCAGCACGAGTTCGAGGTCGTGAATCTCCAAGCGGGCCGGTTCGCGGAACAGACCGCCGTTGAAATAGCGCACGCCCTTGAACCGCCCACCGGTCGTGGGCGGGCTGGTGTTCATGGCGGCGAACAAGCCACCGATGAGGTCGTAGGCGCTGGCGGGCGTGCTGCAATCTTCGAGGATTTGCGTGACGAAATACTTGGGCAGCAGGTCAATGTCCTCGGCAAAGAGCGCGACGAGCATTTGCAGGATGAAGCGCTGAGCAGTTTCGCGCGGCACGCCGCGTTTCACGAGTTTGCGGAAACATTCGGCGAGGCAATCGGCGGCTTGCCGGGTGACGACTTCGCGGTCGTTGTCAAAGGTGGGTTTGGGCGAACCGGGCGCGAGGAACGCCAGCGGTCCCCAGCGATCCGGCAACTCGGTCAGCGCGACGGTGTCTTTGGGCGCGTCGAGATCGGTGTCGAAGTCGTAAACGCGAAACTCGTCGAAGTTGCACTGGACGACGTAGCGCGGGCGGTTCGGCACCAAGCGGGACCAATTGTCGAAAGCCTGGCGGTAATGCTTCCGCAAATCCACGCCGCGCCGTTTCATTTCGATCAGCACGATGGGTTTCCAGACGTAATCGGCGAACGCGGTGCCGCCGCCATCTTCGCTGGCTTTGCGGATGCGGAATTCGGTCGCCCCGCCGACATCCAGGCAGCCGGGCTGGGCGAAGGCTTGAAAGAGGCGATCGAGGAAGATTTGCGCCTGCCCCTTTTCGTCCCCCGTTATGTGCTTCCCGCACCAGGCGGTGAATTCGGCAAGTTTGTCCCGGCTCGGCATGGCAGGGTTTTACACGGGCGGCGGGCGCAAAGCAATTCGGAGTTGGCCGGAGCGGGGGAAGGGTGCATGGCCGAGGCGGCTTTTGATTCGCTCAGGGGCGCGGAAATTCATTTCCCCTGCGAGGCCAAAACTGTGGGAGTCGACGTGATTCAGCACGCTGGACGTGCCGGCGATTTTCTCCTGGTAAACGACCGGCAGAATCGTGCGGGAGATGAGGAGCCAGTCCTCGTTCAGCGAGAAGGGAATGATCGGCTGCAAGTTCAGCTTGTATTGAAAGCCATCGCCGTCCGGGCCTCCGCCGAAGTCGAAGTTGTTCTGGAAGGGCACGCTGATGAGAGCCCCAATGGGATTCGCGAGGGTCTTGGCCAGGTCGGCGGCATTGGCCTTCGCGTCGTCGCCCGCGCCCCCGCCAGCGAAGGCAGCCGCGTCCTCAGGTGCGAGCGTGAGCGGGCGCTCAAAGACTGATTCGGATTGGGCCTGAGTTACCGACACCAGCAGAGCGCAGGTTGCCACCAATAGGTTGAGTTTCGACTTCATAGCATTGTTCATAGGTTATCGTTTCATTTTACTACCAGCACCGGAAGTCCTGGCGCACTTCCTTCGGCGGTCTTGCCGGCCCGGGAAGCGAAGAACTTCGCCAGAGCCAGCCAGACGACCAGCGGCACCGGGACTGCCAAGAGAATCATCGCCATCAAGTTCGGATCGAGGATCGGAAAGGCCGTGATGGCCACCAACATGGCACTGCCATTGCGCGTGCAGACTGCCAGCGCCATGGCGCTGCGCTGGGCGTGATTCAGGTCGAAACCAAAGGTGTAAGACACCAGCGCCATTCCGAGGATAAAGAGGACTTGGGCCGCGATGCCAAAACTGCCCAGTGCGCTGAGGAGTTCCCGCCAGTGAAGGAACACCACGAAACCGATCAGGAGCAAAGTGGAGATCCCTGCGGTCCTTTCAACCGCCGGGAAAATCTTGTCTGCCACCCGCGCCGCGTAAACCTTTATGCCGACGCCGATCACCAGTGGTAACAGCACGGTGATCAGAAGCGGTTTCCCGATCGCCCAACTGCTCAACGCCAGCCCCGGGATCAGGAGCGGCGCCAGCAAAGGCATCAGCACCACCGTGCCCACAACCGAAAGCGGCATGATGGCAGCCGCGAGGGACATGTCGGCCCGGGCCTTTCTAATGAACAATGGCAATGCCGGCGCGGTCGGCGCCAGGGAGAAGATGAGCAACCCCATTGCATAGGGCTCCGCCATCGGAAGGATTTTTGTCAGCAGCACCCCCAAGGCTGGCCCCAGAATCCAACTCCACCCCAGTGTGAGCCCCAGAACCCGGACGCTGCGCAATGACTTGATCGTTTCGCGCAGGTTGATCTCGAGGCCCATGGATCCCAGATTCGCCACGGAGTAAAACACAGCCACAATGCTGAAGGCGTTCTGAGCATTCATCGCCGTTCTCCTTTCCGGTGAACCGGGATTGATTTAAGCATTCCGATCAAGTTGAGGACGGTGTTGCTGCCTGACCTCCCGCTTCGGCTTTGCCGGCCAGCTTGGCGAATATTTTGGCTCCAATGGCGGCGAGGACAACCGACCACAACGTCCACAAGACGGTCATTACCACGATCCGCGAGTCCCCGTTCGGAATGGCCAGCGCCGCCGCCAGCACCGCGGCGATGTTACGCGTGCCCATCCCGAGCGCCATGACGCTCCGCTGATTCTGTTTCATGCCGAAGCCGACGAGATAAGTGATCAAACCCATCCCGACCATGAACAGGGTCATGGAAAGGAGGGCAAGTTCGCCCGCCGTGTTGAGCATGCCGCGGCCGTAGATCACCAGGCACCACACGATGGTCAGCAGCGTGGAGAGCAGGGCCAGCTTCTTGACCGCCGGGAAGATCTTGGTCGCCCCCTTGTCGGCATAATGCCGGAACACCGCGCCAATCACCAGTGGCAAGAGGATGGTCAGGAGGAGCGGCTTTGCGAGCGCCGAGGTGCTGATGGTCACTCCCTTGATCAACATCGGGGCCATCAATGGCATCAACACCACCGTGCCTACCATCACCAGCGGGACGAGGGCTCCTGCGAAGCCCATGTCGCCGCGGGCTTTTCCCACCATCTGCTGGAGGAACGGCGCGACGGGTGCCAGGCTGGCGAGGAACACCACAACCACGTATGGCTCCGCTAGCGGAAGAACCGTGGTGATCAGATAGGCGAACGCCGGCCCCAACAACCAGCCCCAGACGAAGATCAGCGCTATGGACTTCTTATTCCGCAACGCCACCAGAACCTCAGGCATCCTCACTTGGAGGCCCATGGCCGCCAGGTTCGACACGGTGAAGATGAGCACCAACGGACCGAAGGTGCTCTGAAGAAACTGCATCATGGGCTTTTTCCTTTCAAGTTAAAGGCTGTTGTTGGAGTTGTTTGCATAAAGAGATTTCCGTTATTTCAATCCATCATATCTCGGAAAACTGAATGACGACCTTGATGTCTTCTGAATTCCGGGCCAGGGCCAGGGCAAAGTTCTCCGGCTGCTCGCGACGGGTGATGAGCCGCCCCAGCCAGGAGCGATCCGCGCGGGCCAGGGCTTCACCGGCCTTGTACCAGTGCCGCTTGTTGGCGTTGACACTGCCGATGATGACGTTGTTTTTCAGCACCGCCGAAGCGGCGACATTTGCCGTGGCGATCTTCGGCACCGCGCCGCCATGCCCCACGCCGGCGAGACACACGACGCCGCTCGCCCCGATGGCGAACATCGCCTCGGCGATGACCTGCCCGACGCCGGTACACTCCAGGATAACGTCCGGCTCAAACCCGACGTTGGCGACGCTGCAGGAGTGGTAGGTCGCGCCCAGAGCGCGCACGAGTTCGGGCTTGGGCCCGGTTTCGCCCCGGGCCAGAACGTGAACCTCCAACCCGAGTTGCTTGCCGAGCAAAGCCCCGAGCAGGCCAATCGGCCCCGCCCCGGTGATCAGCACGGTTTTCGGTTCCCAAAAGGCGCGCCGTCCCACGGTGAGAATATGCTCCCAAGCCTTGACAACCACCGTGGTGGGCTCCAGGAGCACACCGAGAATCCCCAATGTCGGATCCACCTTGATCGCGTATTCCGGCTCGATGCGCCAACGCTCGGACATGAAGCCGTGAATCTGTTTGATGCCGCGCTCGGTATATTGGCCGTTGCGGCACATGTCCCACTCGCCCACGGCACAGTTCGGGCACGGCACCGGATCGGGGCGGCGGACGATGCCCACCACCAGGTCGCCGCGCATCAGTCCGCTGGCTGGCCCCGGGTCCAGGACGCGACCCAGAGACTCATGGCCGAGCACGAGGCGCGTCTGGCTGGGCGGGGCCCAGCCATACTTGCCGTCCGCAATCTCGACGTCGGTCCCGCAGACGCCGACCGCAATGGCTTCGACCAAGACCGAGCCGTCGCGCTCGTTAGGCTCGGCAACTTCTTCCAAACGGGCAGACCCCGGTTGCTTTGGTTCAACGGTGATGGCTTTCATTTCGTGGTCGCTTGCTTTGGTGGTTCAAATGGATAAAGGCTTTTGGTCATCGCTTGCCTCCCGCTTTGGCGACCCCGCCCGCCGATTGATCCTTCTTCTGGTCCAGGACCATTTGCGAATCCAAAGACCCAAATAACTGCATGATCCGTGCGATGGCCCCGGACCACCCGGTCTGATGGCTGGCACCGACCCCTGCGCCGGTGTCCCCGTGGAAGTACTCATAGAACAAGGGGTAATCTCTCCAATGGGGATCTTCCTGAAATTTTGGTGAAGCCCCATGCACGGGCCGTTTCCCGTTCGCATCCTTCTGGAAGATGCTGGCCAGACGGCGCCCGATCTCCTCCGCCACTTCGTAGAGGTTCATCTGCTGCCCGGAACCCGTCGGACATTCGATGGTGAAGGACTTTCCGTAGTAGAGGTGGTATTGCAGCAGCGCCCGCACAATCAGCATGTTCATCGGCATCCAGATCGGGCCGCGCCAGTTCGAATTGCCACCGAACATGCCGCTATCCCCATCCCCGGGGACGTAGTTCACCCGGTAATCCTGATCCCCGGCCCGGTAAATGTAGGGATGGTCCTGATGGATGCGCGAGAGGGCCCGGATTCCGAAGGGGCTCAAGAACTCGTTCTCATCAAGCATGATCTTCAGCACCCGCCGGAGATTGGTTTCATTCAAGATCGAGCACAGGAGCCGATCGTTGTGGCCGGGTTTGAACGGGTCGTGAATGAACGCGATCAATTCCGGGCGGGCCTTGAAATACTCGCGCACCGTCGCGCCGATCTCCGGGTATTTCGCCGAGAGCTTCCCTTCGAAAATGGTCACCGCACACAAGGGTAGCAGCCCGACCATTGACCGAACCTTCAGGCGTTCGGAGCGCCCGTCCGGCGACCGTAGCACATCGTAGAAGAAACCGTCCTCCTCATCCCACATCCCGCCTTGCTCACTCGGCCGAATCATCCCCGAAGCGATCAAGAGGAAATGATCGAGGAACTTCAGCGTGAGATTGACGTACGCCGGATTGTTCACCGCCAGCTCGGCACCGATCTCGAGCATGTTCTGGCAGAACAGAGCCATCCAGGCAGTGCCGTCAGCCTGTTCCAGGTAGCCGCCGGTCGGCAAGGGCGACGACCGGTCGAAGACCCCGATGTTGTCCAACCCTAGGAAGCCACCTTCGAAGGCATTGTTTCCGGTGCGATCTTTACGGTTGACCCACCAGTTGAAGTTCAGCAGCAGCTTGTGGAAACAACGTTCAAGCCAGGCGATGTCGCCCTGCCCCCGAGCCGCCTTCTCCGTCAAGTAGGTGAAGATCGTGGACCAGGCATGGACCGGGGGATTCACGTCTCCGAAGTTCCACTCATAGGCCGGGATCTGCCCGCTGGGGTGGAGGTAACGGGACCGGAGAAGGAGTTCCAACTGTTCCTTGCCGAAGTCCTGATCCACCAAGGTCAGGGCCGTGACATGGAAGGCCAGATCCCAGGCGGCGTACCAGGGATACTCCCATTTGTCAGGCATCGAGATCACGTCCACGTTGACCATGTGTCCCCAACGGTCATTGCGGATGGAACGCTGATTAGCTTTGTATGGCTGGACGCCGTGCTCTTTAAGCCACCGACCGACGTCATAGCAAAAGAACTGCTTGGACCAGAGCATTCCTGCCAAGGCCTGCCGCATGACGCTGGCCGCGTCAGCATTAAGCGAGGGAGGAATAACCGTGGCATAGAACTCATTGGCTTCCTGGCGCCGGGTCTGGAAGACGGATTCAAACCCCTTCCCGAATAACTCGCCCAACGCTTTTTTGGAACCCTTCACCGGCGGGTCGCAGAGTCGCAGGCGAATCGTGCGGGATTCTCCGGCCTTCAGCGTCAGCGGGTAATGGGCGGACACTTTGGTCCCCTGCTTCCCGGGATTGACCGCGTCCTGCTTTCCGTGAACGACATAGTTCCCGATGCCATCCTTCACGTAGGGGGAGGTATTGGGCGTCCCGACGAGCCGCTCACTATTGGTTTCGTTCTCCGTGAAGAGCAGCGCCGATGCGCCTTCCGCGTAACAGAACCGCTCTCCAAGCTCCCGCTGCGAGAGCGCGATGATCCCGCCGGCTTTATCCTGAGCCACCTGGCGGAGGTTGGGACGAGCGACCGCACCGCCCCAGGACCAGTCATTGCGGAACCAGAGGGTGGGCAGGAGCTGGAGCGTCGCCGCTTCCGCGCCGTGGTTATGCACGGTGATCTGAATGAGCAGGTCCTCGGGCGCCGCTTTGGCGTATTCCACGAAGACATCAAAATAACGGTCTTGGTCAAACACCCCTGTGTCGAGCAACTCATATTCCGGTTTGTCCCGGCCACGGTCCCGGTTAGTCGCGACCAGGTTGTCGTAGGGGTAAGCCGCCTGGGGATACTTGTATAGGTACTTCATGTAGGAATGGGTCGGCGTCGAGTCGAGATAGAAGTAGTACTCCTTCACGTCCTCGCCATGGTTGCCCTCGCTGTTGGTCAGGCCGAAGAGCCGCTCCTTGAGGATCGGGTCCTTTCCATTCCACAAGGCGATGGCGAAGCATAGCCGCTGTTGGTCATCCGAAATGCCGGCCAGCCCGTCTTCGCCGGAGCGGTAGGCGCGCGACCGCGCGTGATCGTGGGTGAAGTAATTCCAGGCGTCGCCGCTTTCGCTGTAATCCTCGCGCACGGTTCCCCATTGCCGCTCGCTCAGGTAAGGCCCCCACTTCTTCCAGGGCGATTGTTTGGTTCGGGCTGCTTCCAGCCGGGTTTGCTCGGGGGTTTGCAAGGCATTGGTTTTCATTGGCTTGGTCCTGTTCATGGTTCATGGAAGACTTCCCTCATTTCAATTCACAGATCGAGCGCATTGCGCGGCACAGCGTGCCGCCGGAGATATTTTTAGCTTGGAATCCGTTTTGCATCAGGATGCGCGTCGCGTAGTAGGCGCGCTGGGCGGAACGGCAGATGACGTGGATCACGCGGTCGCGGGGCAGTTCGCCGAGGCGCGCACGGAGTTGGCCCATGGGAATGTTGACCGCGCCGGGCACTTGCTCAATGGCCAGTTCCACCGGCTCGCGCACGTCCAATAGGAACGCGCCGTCCAGGGAATCCCAATGACTGATCGGCATGTCGCCGCGCAGGACATTGGCGGCGATCATCCCGGCGAAGTTCACCGCATCCTTCGCGCTGCCGAACTGCGGCGCGTAGCACAACTCGGACTCTTCCAGATCATAGACCGTCGCCCCCATCTGGATCGCCATGGCGAGGGCGCTGATCCGCTTGTCCACCGCCGGCCCGTCCTCCCCCAGCGCCTGCGCTCCGAGGACTTTGCCGTTGGATTTGCGGAAGATGAACTTCAACCCGAGCATCTTCGCGCCCGGGTAGTAGCCGGCGTGCGAATTTGGGAACAGGTAAACTTTCTCATAGTCCGTGTCGCCAAGGCGCTTGAGCGTTTTCTCGCTGACACCAGTCCACGCGGCGGCACCGCCGAACAGTCCGATGATCGAGGTCCCCTGCGTGCCGCGGTAACGCGAATTGCGACCGCAAATCACGTCGGCCGCGATGCGCCCCTGCCGGTTCGCCGGCCCGGCCAGCGCCACCAGACTCCATTCGCCCGTGCCAAAGTCTTTCACCTCGATGGCATCGCCGACGGCAAAGATGTCAGGGTCGCTGGTCCGCATGTGGTCGTCCACGCGGATGCCGCCGCGTTCGCCGATCGTGAGGCCGGCCGACTTGGCGAGCGTCGTGTCCGGCTTCACGCCAATCGCGAGGATCACGATGTCCGCCGGAAAGGTTTTGCCGGCGCTGGTCTGAACCTCGATAGCGCCGCCATCCAACTGTTTGAATCCGTTCACGCCGTCGTTGGCGATCACCTTCACGCCGTTCTTTCGCACATGGGCCTGGACGAGGCAGGCGATCTCCGGGTCCAGCGGGCCGAGGACGTGATCGGGCTTCTGGATGAGCGTCACGTCGAACCCGGCATGGACCAGATTTTCCGCCGTCTCCAGGCCGATGAAGCCGCCGCCCACGACGACCGCGCGGCGCACCGGCTTCACCATCTGGATGCCGGAGTAGTTGAACATCCCGGCAAGGAAGGTTGTGCCCTTCTCGATCCACTCGCGGATGGTCCGCGCGTCCGGCACGGTCCGCACGTGGAAGATGCCCGGCAGATCTATGCCAGGGAGGTTCGGATGCACCGACGCCGCGCCGGGCGACAGCAC
>CAIKLQ010000376.1 GCA_903828255.1 uncultured Verrucomicrobiota bacterium | reverse complement strand
TGGGCAAAACCCATCTGGCCACCGCCTTGGGCTACGCCGCGTGTCAGGAAGGCTACGCCGTCCTCTTTGCCGACGCCATCAGCGTCATCAACGACCTGGCCGCCGCCCAAAAACGCGGCCTGCTCAAACGCCAACTCAAGCGCTATCTGGCCCCGGAACTTTTGCTCCTGGACGAACTCGGGTATCTGCCGATCGACCAGCACGGGGCCGACCTGCTCTTCCAAGTCATCAGCCAGCGCTACGAACGGGGTTCGATTGTTTTGACGACCAACAAACCCTTCAAGCAGTGGGCCTCGGTCTTTAACCTAAAAACGGCAGTAGAAGGCGTGCTCCGCTACCACCGCGGCTGGGGCGGGGGCGGCGGATCTCGTTTTCCGGGGCGCTGGAGGCGGGCGCCCGACGTTTCACCCGCTGGGAGCGGGCAAGGCGGCCACCGCCGTCAGCCACGGCACTAAGATCCGCGCCCAGATTCGCTCCCAACACTGTGCCGGACTCAACTGCTCCGCAGCGGTTTTCAACCCGCTCAGGAACCGGCTCAGGTTCGTCAAAAGCGTCTGCGCCTGCGCCGCTTCCCCATGCGTGCTGGTCAGCCGCAAGGTCAGTTGCCGCCCACTCTCGATCACTCGTCCCACCGCATGCAGCAGCAGCGGGCGGCTCGTCACGGCTTCCCGCGCCAGGTGCGGTTCCGCGCACCGCACAAACAAGCTCCACCAGTTGTAGATCAGGGCCACGTTCCGGGCCGCCACCTGGCAGCGCCGCAGGTCTTTCGTGGTGAACCCGCCCCAACCCCACTGGTTCTTCAACTCGTCATAGACATTCTCCGCGTCGGCCCGCTGCCGATAGAGGTCCGACACGGTCAGCAGTTCCTCGGTGAGGTTGGTCACCAGCACTTGGTATTCATACTCCGGCGCCGGCCCGCACGTCGCCAACCACGCCCAGCCTAGCGCGCGTTCCGGCACCGGCGGCGCTTTCGCTTCCCGTTTCCGGCGCAGCACGATGACTCGGCGGGAGGTCGTCCAGCCGGTGAGTTGCACCCGCCCCTCGGCTCCTTCCCATCCGTTGACCGCCGGCTGCCAGCCACTTTTGCTGGCGCGGGTTTGCACGAGTTGCTTCACGCCTGTGCTCAGGCGCAACCGAAACAAATACTGCTGGCGGTGCGTCTCGCACTCGGTCAGCAGGCCTTCGTGGCCGTAACTGGTGTCGCCGCACATCAGCCAGGGGCGGCATTCCCGAGGCAGGCTTTCCCAGATGACCAGCCGCGAAGACCTGATGAACGCGGTGTCGTTGAACAGCTCCATCGTCAATGGCGCACGGGTCATCGGCCCCGCCGTGGCGGGTTTCCTCATGGCGCAGGTGGGCATGACCTGGTGCTTTCTCCTGAACGGCCTTAGTTTCATTGCCGTCCTCGCGGGATTGCTGATGATGCGGTTGCCCAAGTTTGTCCCGCCCGCACAGCCCCATTCGACGGGGCGGCACATGCTGGAAGGCTTCGCCTATGTGGCCGGGCATCGGCGGCTGCGCATCCTGCTCCTGCTCTTTGGCGTGGTGGGAATTTTCGGGTGGTCGTATTCCGTCCTGCTACCGGCGTACGCTGCGGACATTCTCCATGTGGGGGAAGGCGGTTACAGCGCCCTGCTCAGCGCCAACGGATTGGGGGCGCTTCTGGGGGCGCTGACGGTGGCCACGTACGGCTATCGCGTGCGGCCACGGGTTATGATCCTGGGTGGGCTGTGGCTGTTCTCGGCCATGCTGTTGCTCTTGGCGGTCGTGCGCTGGTTTCCGCTGGTGCTGGGGTGCTTTGCAGTGGGTGGATGGGGGATGCTCCTCTATTTCTCGACGACGAACACGCTCATCCAGACCAGCGTATCGGACGCGATGCGCGGGCGAGTGATGGGCATCTGGGCGCTGGTGTTCGGCGGCATGATGCCCGTGGGTGGCCTGGAATCCGGCTTGTTGTCGCACGCAGTCGGGGTGCCCTTGACCATTGCGGTGGGGGCGCTGATTTGCGCCGGGGCTGGGCTGGTAACCTTGTGGGTGGTTCGCCGTAACCCTGCGGCTCCGGTGGGGTCACCGGCTTGAAGCCGTTCGAGGCGGGCCTTCTAAACGGCAGGATTCGATCTAGTGCCCGCCCGTGACCGTGTAACCAGTCCGGCGCAAATCCTCGGCCAAATCCACTTCCATCCGGGCGGCTGCCTCGAACGGCATTGGGTTCAGGTGTGCGAAAAGCTCCGGCAGCAGGCGGAGGCCGTAACGTGTCACCACGGAAGCCGCCTTGTTGCCCGCCTTGTGATTGCCAAAGCGTTCTTCCGGTGTCAGCCCCGTCATCCCCACATACACGCAGGGCAGCTTGCGTTTACGATCCGGGTTGGCGGCGCGGACGGTGCGGATTTTTCCTACCGCTGGATCGAGCAGCACGACGTAAACGCTGTGGTGGTTTTCCGGCTGCCGTTTGGGGCGAAGCTGCCTCAGCGTCCGGCGCTTCATCCGATTACTACTTGTTCGCCTTCTTCTTTGCGGCCCAATACGCCTTCAGCTTCTTCGAAAGCAGGGCCTTGGCGGCTGGGGTCATCGTGGATTGCTTCGAGGTTATGGGCTTAGTCGTAACCGCCGGGGTTGGGGTAGTGTTGACGGCCTTAATCTTCGCCCAACGCGCTATTTGGGCGGCTTTGACTCTGGCCCGGCCCTCGGCGCTCATTGTGCCTTTTTTCGACACGACGCCAGCAATGA
>CAIKLQ010000375.1 GCA_903828255.1 uncultured Verrucomicrobiota bacterium | reverse complement strand
GACACCGTTCCGATCCTGTCGGACAGCATTCCAATGGGCCCCAAAAACTGTCCGACCTCAGCCCGGAACACTGTCCGATATGAATCGGAACGCTGTCCGACAGAAATCGGAATCACTGTCCGACAGCCCCCGGAATACGCAATTCGTCGCTGATCTCGGCCAGGAGGGCGCTGACCAAGCGGAGCCGCGAAGCTTCGTTCGGAAACATTCGGGCCACGCGGTGCGGCGTTTGAGCTCTTGGTTGCCCGCCGCTGCCGCCCGCTTGAGGTAATCGCCCACCGTGCTGGTGGGCAAACCGCAACTGCGGGCAGTTTCCCGGAGGGAGAGTTGATGTTGATGTTTGAGCCGGAGCAGCTCGTGAATTTGACGCAGAGCTAATTGGGTTCCTGCCATGAGGGGGCTTTCCCGATCCAACTGAATCGAGCTCTCACCCTGACGCTCATTCCCGCATCACTCTACTCCTTCCGGCCCGGGATTCCGATGCCTGTCGGACACTGTTCCAATGTCGCCCAAGAGCTGTCCGACCTCAGCCCGGAACATTGTTCGCTAGGCATCGGAACGTGGTCCGGCTGAAATTGGAACGTGGTCCGACAGGAATTGGAATTAGTGTCCGACAGCCGTCGGAATACGTCCGAACCACCCATGCGCCAAGCGCAGGTGACTTGCTGCGCCCGAGGCCAGGCGCACTCCGCCTCATTCCGTCCCTACCGCCAACGCAACTTCTAAAACAGTCTCAGAGTCTGTTTGAAAAGTAGCAGCCGACGTAAGGAGGCTCTGACTTTTAAGCGGGCGGGTCTGCAAAAACCAACAGATTTGAGCCTCCTTTATGTCGGCTGCTATGACCGCAATTGGAGTTATCAAACAGGCTCTCAGAGAATTGCGCCCCGGCAGATAGTCGCCACGGAGGCAAGGGGGTTGAGGTTCGCAAGCTCAGGCCGGTGCCGGGTTTTCATTTTCAAATTGGTCTGAGGATCAAGTTAGAGCCGCCGGGTTTGCAATCGGGTGCATTCGGCAAACGCAGTGAGCCGTGTCGCGCCTGCCGCCGCACGCCTATGGTTCAATCTCAGCGGCCACGGAATTCTGTCCACTCGCGCAGATAATCCTGTTCGTCTGGGTGGTCGAGAATGACAAGGCAAGCGTGGGCGCGGGCGGTTTCGCCGGCTTTGAGGTCGTGGCCAAACTGGCAAAGGTAGAGTGAGCAGTGGCTCTCGGTTTCGTGCGGCATGGCCAGCGCAAAACACTCTTCACTCCGTGCCATGACGAGCGCCGAAAGGCGGCTGGTGACATCGCGACGAACGGCCACGGGCTGAGCGAAGCGCGGACGAATCGCCCACTCCACGGGATTCGGCGGCAGTTTCCAGCGACCGTCCTGGATCACGCTGACCGCGTCGGTATCGCGCGGGAACATCTGCCACTCGCCGGACGCGCGGAGCACCGGGACAAACGTCGGCGGGGCTCCGGGCGGGGCTTCGTTCCGGGTCAGCGCTAACTCGTTGGTGAAGCCGGGGGTGAAATAAGAGGCCAGAAACGATTCAAACTTGGACAGATTTTGCCGGGCGGTGACGCTGGTTTCCAAGTCAAGAATTGCCGGCGCACTCCAGCGGTAAACCGCCCGCAGTTCAAACGGCCGCTCTTCCGTCGCCGGCCAAAGCACCTCCACGGTGCCGTTTTGCGTGAGCCTGGCGGTGCTCGGCCAATCCCACGCGCCGACACCGTGGCGCTGGCCGGTGGTGAAAACCCGGTAGTGGCCGAACAGCCCCATGCTCTGATCCAGGCGCTTACCCGAGGCGGTGTGTGACACCGACTGAAGCCCGACGGATTTGCCATCCGCCCGCAGCACCCCGCGCAAAACGCCGGTGTCGAAGGTGAACGCGCCGTTGGTCCCGGCTTTGAACGCAAGCGGCGTCAGCGAGTTTGACTGAGCCTGGATGCCGTTGGCGCTGAGCAGCAAAAGGCCGCTGAGGGCGGCGGTGAGACGATCTTTAATCATGGGGTTTCAAACGCGAGGGTGCTAGTGCCCACCAGCCTGCCCCTTCAGATAAGTGCCGTAGCCGATGATGATGGTGGACAAGATCAGCATGAGGATGCCGCCGGCGATCAGCCCATGCGCCTTCTTGCTCGAGCCTTTCCACTCCTGGAAAATCCAACCCCACATCGTGCTGAAAATGATGATGCTCGCCATGTGCAGCGTCCACGAAGCGAAGCCATATTTGCCCATCTGCGTCTCGCCCATCGTGTAGAAAAAGAACTGGAAGTACCAGCAGGTGCCCGCCAGGGCCGAGAAGAAGTAGTTACCCAGCCGGGGAACTCTTAAGTCCGCCGCTCCGGCTGCGACTGCCGCCCCGCCACCCGGCTCGCCGCCTGCGGCCTTTAACCCGGCGTGTTCGGGTCGCACTTCGGCGGCCAGATACTGGTAGGCCGTGCGGTTCTTGAGGTTCAATAGCGCACACCAGATGAAGTTGGTGGTAAAGCCGCCGAGCAATACCACGACCAATTTCGGCAAGCCGGTCCACAACGTGGATGTGCCAGCGGCTGCGGAAGCCGTGCCAATCGGCGCGCCGGCGGTCAGCGCAAACGAGAAGCCCGCGCTCATGATCCCGGAGAAAGTCGCCACGAGGATCCCCTTGGTGAAGTTGAATTCGGTGATGACTTTCTTCTTCTCGGCCTCGGGCATTTCGCGTTCCTTGGTGAGGCCGGCGTACGCTGCCACCGCGATCCCCGCCAGACAAACGAACACGCCGAGCAGGGTGATCTTGCCCGGAGTCGTGGCGGCAATCTGCGCGATGGTCTCCGCCACCGGAATGTTCGGGATGAACGCCTTAAAGATGGGCGGAAGGAGCGTGCCGAAGGCCGCGCAGTAACCCAACGCCACCCCCATGCCCAGCGACATACCGAGATAGCGCATGGTCAGGCCAAAGGTCAGACCGCCGAAGCCCCACATCGCGCCAAAGAAGTACGTCCACCACAGGGTGCCAGCAGACTGTTGCTGGAGCACGCCGAACACGTCGTTCGTGAGCAGAGAGGCGAGGAAGAGCGGGCAGATGATCCACGAGAAGAAGCCTCCGACGAGCCAGTAGGTTTCCCATGACCATTTTTTAACACCTTTGTAGGGAACGTAAAAACTCCCGGAAGCCAGGCCGCCGAGCCAGTGAAAGAAGACCCCGAGGAAGGGATTCATGTTGTGGTTTGCGGACCAGTTTGGGGTTTAGGTCCGGTGGCTGAGAACGTCCTTTTCGTAGCGCTTCACCTCAGCCAGCCACGCCTCGCCCACGGGCACGCTTTGTTTGAGGCAGTAATAATCCCATACCGCACCGAAAGGCAGGGTCTTGGCTTCCTCCATCAGTGCGAGTCGGGAGGTATAATCGCCTTCGCGTTCGAGCTGCTTGTATTGCGCGTGCGGTTCCAGCAGCGCGAGGCAAAGGGCGCGGAGGACGTTGCGGGCGCCAATCGTCCACGCGGCGATGCGGTTGATGCTGGCGTCGAAGAAATCCAGGCCAATGTGCGTACGCTTAAGATAGTCGCCGCGCACCAATTCCTGCGCGATGGCGTTCAGTTCGTCGGTCAGCGTTACCACATGGTCACTGTCCCAGCGGACGCCGCGGCTGACGTGCAGCAGAATCTCCGGCAGGAAACCCAGCACCGAGGAGATCTTATCCGCCATGTTCTCCGTTGGGTGGTAATGGCCCGCGTCGAGGCAGACGAGTTTCTGGTGCTTCACCGCGTAGCCGAGATAGAACTCATGCATGCCCACGGTGTAACTCTCCGCGCCGATGCCGAAGAGCTTGCCCTCCACGGCGTCGAGGTTGTGTTTTGGATTCAGCTTCCGTTTGAAAACTTCGTCGAGCGCTTCTTCCAGCCGTTCGCGCGGCCCGCGGCGGTCAGCGGGGGTGTCCTTCATGCCGTCAGGAATCCAAACGTTCGTGACCGTTGGCGAACCCAGTGCGCGCCCCATCCCCGCGCCGATTTCGCGGCTGAGCTGGCAATGCTCGATCCAAAACTGGCGGAGGCCTTTGTCGTGATGCGAGAGCGTGAAGCCGCTGGCGGCGTTGGGATGCGAGAAGCAAGTCGGGTTGAAATCCAGGCCAATGCCGAGCGACTTGGCCCACGCGATCCAGTTCTTGAAATGCTTCGGCTCGATTTCGTTTCGATCCACTTTCTGGCCGCCGAACTCGCCGTAAAACGCGTGCAGGTTAAAGCGATGCGTACCCGGAATGAGCGCGAGCGCCTGGGCGGCATCGGCGCGGAGTTCGTCGGGCGTGCGGGCTTTGCCGGGATAATTGCCCGTGGCGACCAAGCCGCCGCCGAGCGGGCCACCGAAGTTTTCAAAGCCGCCGAGGTCGTCACCCTGCCAGCAGTGGAGCGAGATGGGGACGGTGGCGAGTTGTTTCAGGACGCGGTCGGGGTCCACGCCGAGCGCGGCGTAGCGCTCGTGCGCGAGTCGGTAGGATGATTCAATGAGTTTGCTCATAAGGGATGTTTTTCGATCAGGCGGCTGGTGTCAACCGTTCAGGTCACGCAATTCTCATTTTAGTCCGGAGCGCGGCGGGTTGGTCTCGACCAGCCGCAGCAAGCCGCGCGCACGCCAAACGCTAATTATTCAGCGCGGCTGGCAGACAACTTGCGGCTGCTTGCAACCGGGCCAGCCCCCCTCCATGCCCACCCCGCCTGCCGGCGGCGGTGTTCATGGTATGTGGCTGTGTGTGCCTCAGTTGCAACTCTCCCCCTCGACCGCCAAGCCCGTCATGCTCCGCCAGCCTTCCAACGGCGTTTTCTGGGCGGGAAATCTTGGGTGCGGTGCGCGAACCGGAGGTGCGGAACAGCGGGCTCACCGCGTGCCTTTCCGCCCGTCGCGAAGAGGTGACTAAGAAGAAGCGCGAGCGGGCCTGGGGATGCCGCAGGGAATCGAGGACTACAGCCGCCCGGTGATGCTGGAACATTGGCGGGTGCGCTGAAGGGTGACGATTATTTTTCCCCAGCCGGCGACGGCGTTCTTCGTTCGTAAACAATGAAGGGCTTGACCTCATACAAACCCAATCCAGTCCGTGTCGCAACATGGTTTACACCCCCGCGCGATGACTCGCTGCGACGCCCGGCATGCGGCGGGCTTCTCCCAATTGAGTCATCCTTTGCGCGGCGTTGGGGGATGCGGTTGCGGTGCGCAAGAGGCGGTCGCCCCACGACTGGCGACGGCGCGTCCGGACTACTCCCAGGTGCCGAACTTCGCGCGACGGCGCGCTAGCCAGTCGTCAAACCGATCTTTGTTGGTCTTGTAGTAGATGGCGCCAAAGACCAAGGCGGCGCCAATCACCAGCACGAGGCTGCCGACCACCGTCATGCGCGCGCTGCGTTCGGCGTGAACCAGAGCGCGCACCAGCAAGTTACCCAGCGCCACGACCAAGCCCGTGAAACCCAAGGCCAGGTAAATTCGCACAAGCAGCAGACTGCCCAAGCCCATAGCCACCAGGCAAAGGAGGATGAGGGTGAGATTGAACGTGACCGGATGCCGATTGTCCGCCAAGGCGTAGTATCCGGCGCTGCCCAGCATCGCCAGCACCGTTACGAGCCGGATCGCATTGCGAGTGCCTGGCACGATCCGATCGCGCAGCAGATGAACCAGCACCAACACACCCAGCCCGACCGGAATAATGTAGGCGTGCAAGGCGCGGAAGTGCAGTTTGGTCCAGAAAGTCAGCAGGACGAACAACACGAATCCGCCCAAGGCGACCATCGTGAAGGGCGATTCGCGGTCATTGCGACCAAGGTAGGCAAACATCACGCTGTGCAATCCCACCAATAACAACGCCAGATTCGCGCCCAAGCCATGCACCACCACCCAGACCATCGCCAACACCGGAAGCGCGCATAGACTCATCAGAAGAGACGTAGCCAATGGCCGCGGCTGCCGCTCCACCAAACCGCGCGCACCGGTTAACAGCGTGGACACGGCCAGGCTGGTCCAGACATCGTATTCGTAGCTCCAGAGATTCGTCGTGAGCATGAGTTGGCGGCGCACTGCGGCCAACGCGCCGACCACGCACAACTGCATCAGCAAGGACGCCAGCAGTGAGGGCGACGTTTGCGCCCGCCGATACCACGCCAGCGCCAGACCGAGATAGAGTGTGACAAGCGCGATCAATTCCCGTGGAACATAGGCCCGCTGATATCCGGCGACTTGCACGGCCACCGCCAGCAACAAGGCCAACCCCAGCGTGGCGACATGCAGCCGTGCTCCACACACCTCGAATTCCCACAGCATCTGGTCGAGCAGAAACCATCGCGTGCGAGGCCAGGCGTGATAACGGACGGCGCCGTGGGCTTGGTACCATTCGACTGCGAGCCCGGTCAGAAACAGCGCCAAGCCCGCCGTCAAAACCGGCCACGACTGAATTGCGCCAACCGAGCCCAATTGGCCGATTGGCGCTTGACTGAAATAGACCAACCACACCGGGGTCACCGAGAGCAGCCAGGCACTGGCGCGCTCACCAACCTGGGTTGACGGCAAGGCTCTTAGCGGATGGGTTGCCGCGAGGATGACGAGCAAGGCGAGCGACCAGAGCCCGGTGATGGACCACGGGTGATGATAGAGAACGTGCGCGAAGATCAACCCTCCCAGGACAGCAGTCGCGGGTCCCGAACGTATCGCCGAAAGCCACTTCAGTTTCAGCACCCCTCCGAGGCGCAGCACGAGCAGCAGCGCTAGCAACACCCAGATGATTTGATCTTTGCCCAGCCAACTGGGAATCAGGAAGTCCAAGTGCAGCGCCAGGCCCAGTTCCAGGCCGGCAATCGCGAGGTAAGCCGCTGATCGGCGCAGGATTCCTTGGTGCAGGAGCACGCTGGCAACTCCGACCACCAGCGGTGCGACCCATTGCGATCTCGCGCTCGGGTCGAAGAGTCCCCACAGCCCGGCGCCGTGGACCGCCACGAGCAAGCAGATTCCCCAGGAACGCCGCAACCGGTGCCACGCCGGATCGTCGAGCTTGGAGAGTCGTTGAATGCCGGTGCGCAGCGGTGATCGCTCGTAGCTCAACACGATCCAGAATTGGGCCGCCAGAATCGCCATCCACGCTGCGGGCAACGGCCGCTCAAAGGGACTCAAGCCCGGCAACGCGGTGAGCAGGAAGTAGCTCCCACCCATCAAGCCCAGCCCGCCATAGAAGGCCAGCCACCCCGTCCCTCCCAATCCGTGCAGACGCAGCAACACCAGCGACACGATCATGAGCAGCGCCGCGTTTTGGTGATAATGTCGCGTTGCGATTGGAGTGTCGGGGAACATCACCATTTGCACCCCGCTCTTGAAGATGTAGAGCGCCATGATGACGAACCCCAGCACCGCGGCGGAGTTGCGATAGCGCCGTCCTTCCGGTTGACCGTGGCTTTGTCCTACTTCCGCCCGGGCATAGAAGAGGAACAGCGGCAGGCTCAAGGCCACGAGCGCTAAGGCAGGTTGGCGCAGCCACGGTATGAGTAAGGCCGCGCACCAAAGCGCCACCACGATGCCGTAGTGATAAAGGCCTTCCAAGATGCCAGCGTGCGCCGCTTCCCCCGGGCCGGGATGCCGGGCCGCGCGACGGAAATACCAGCCGGCCAGCCAAGCCATCACGCCCGAAACGATGAAGCGCAGCGGGCGGATAGCTTCGAGGTTCGACGCGCCAACGTAGTTGACCGACAATAGCGCCAGGATCAGCGCCGCCAGCACCAGGGAGCTTTGATTCAGCACCGTGAGGGCCGCATCGCTCCGGACGCGCCAACGTAATGCGGAGGCTTGAGCTAGGCTGAGACACAGGCCAAGGCAAAGGAGATGCAGGTCGGAGAGACCTTGAGCTAGCAGCCAGTCGCCGGCCAGCACGCGCACCAGATGCAGATCCCCGACAACCAACAACGGTCCCGCGAAGCCATAGTACCGCGATCGGCGCCAGAACCACGCGATTGCCGCGCACGCCGCCGCCCCGAAGTAGGGCGTCCACAACTGTACGGGACTCGAACGGTAGGCCGGCTCGATAATCTGGTACGCCGCCGCCACGCAGGCAAAGAGCACTGCTGGCCAATGCACCCAAGCCGGCGACGGCGCGCAGAAGACCAAGTGCGGCCGGTCCCCTTCAAACAGCCACGGCAGCCGCGCCCGTAACCACCGACCGGCTTGCAGGAGAATCACCATTCCCAAAGCCAGCGCACCCAGTCGCCAAGGCAGCGCCAGCAGCAGCATCCTTTCACCCGCATTGGCGAGACTTCGCAGTTCCGCGCCCTGCACCAGCGCGTAGCTCAGGAGCAAACTCATCAAGAGCAGCCATCCCGACCGATGCGCGCGAGCCGTCAGGAGCATCAAAGCGAGCAGCAACCATTGACTGCCCGCGGGAACCGACTCAAGCATCACGACGTCCAGCAAAGCCCCAACGCCAAGCAGACTGACCAGCGCGCTGGACAAAAGCCCCATTGGTAACACGAGCGGCTGCCACCGCACGTAAAGCGATTCGACTCTCTCTAAACCCAGCCAGAGCAATTGGATCGCGGTCAATAGGCCCAGTGTCGGCAGCAGGCTTTGCGCAACGGACATCCGCTCCCACAGCGGGCTCGCTCCCGGAGCGGTCACGGCCAGCAGGCTGACCCAGAGCAAAACGAACAGAGCGACGCCGAACACCGGAGCGCGTTTCGTCAGTCCATGCCATAAGCTTTGCGCCGCGACGAAAGCCAGCAGCCATTGCAGCCGAGCGAACTCAACGCCATAGACCAAACCGCTGACGCCGACCACTAACACCAGCATACTCCCCACCGTCAGAACCGGCCGAAGCTGTTCAGTGAACAGTTCACGAGTCCATTCCCACCGCGGCTCCAGATCGTAGCGACAAATCCAATACAGTCCTTGCAACCAGAGTCCGGCGAGGAGTAGTAGCCACGACCAATGAGGATCCGCTGCCTGCCGCCAATAGAAACACCCGATCCCCACGGCGCCCCAAATCCAGCCGAAGTGAACGGCCCAGCGCGCTGGGCGATCCGCGCGCCAGAACACCGCGACCAAGAGCCACGCCACGCCGCTGACCAGCAGCCCGAGCGCGGTTTCCACACGAAGGCCATCCGCAGTCCAGTTCCGCGTCAGGTCCCACGTTTC
>CAIKLQ010000374.1 GCA_903828255.1 uncultured Verrucomicrobiota bacterium | reverse complement strand
CCAAGTTACGTGGTGGCACGTCCCGCCCGCGATCTCTTGCAGGCCGCGCGCCAGCAACTCACACGCGATTGGTGGGATTTGCAACGCCAGAAGCACGAGCTTTTCGCGTCACAGGTCGTATTTGCACGCCGGAAGAACTTTTGGAGAACGACAATGAGCATAACGACTGACATTCAAGACCCGAAGGCAAAGGGTGACCTGGTACTTCAGGAGGTGTGGCGTGCGAAGGACACGCTCTCGGCGGAATGTGGTCACGACCTGGACAAGCTGTTCGCCCAGACGAGCAAGCGAGAAAAACTTTCCGGTCATCCGATTGCGAACCTTCAAGTCAAGCGACGCAAAGTTTTGTAAACCACCCATGCAGATTCAGATCAAGAACCAAAGAATGAATTTATGAGCGAAACCCTTACTGCCCCAGTCCCCGCCACCGGGCGCATCAACCAAGTGCCCATCACCGACGACGTCCTCAACGTCGCGGATTTCAACAACCGCATCGTTGGCGCGTACAACGACGGCAGCGCCGAAATGGGCCTGCCCGCCGATCTGAGCACCCTGCGTTCGTTCATCCCCGCCGGCACGGGCATCCTGCGTGACTTTTCCTACATCGCGCCCGAGATTCCGCTGCTCAACAGCGAGAATTGCGTCGCGTGCATGGCGTGCGTCACCGAGTGCCCGGACACCGCCATCCTTGGCAAGGTCGTTACCAAGTCGAAGCTGGACGAAGAACTCGCCAAAATCCCCGACGAAACCGAGCGCGAGCATTATCGCAAGCAGTTCGGCAAGACGACCAAGTTCTGGAACGTCTATGAGAAGAAGGGCGACGAGCCGGGTTACTTCGGCATCTTCATTGACCCGACCAAGTGCAAAGGCTGCGCCGAGTGCGTGGACGCCTGCGGCGATCACGACGCGCTGGCGATGCTCAAGAAGGATGACCAGACGCTGAAACGGTTTCAGCGCACGTGGAATTTCTACACGAAGATGCCGGAGACGCCGAAGAAGTTCATTAACGAGCGGCTGCTCACCGACATGATGCTGGCCGAGCGGTCGCTGCTCTACGTCGGCGGCGCGGGTTCGTGCATGGGCTGCGGCGAAGGCACGGCTCTTCGCATGATGCTCGCGGCGACGGGGTTTGTTTACGGGAAGGAAAACATCGGCATCGTCAACTCTACCGGCTGTTCGACGGTTTACGCCTCCACGTATCCCTACAATCCGTATCTCGTGCCGTGGACGAATTCACTTTTTGAAAATGCTCCCGCCGACGCTATGGGCATCCGGGCCCGCTGGGATCAGATGGGTTGGCACGACAAGAAACTCTGGGTCATCGGCGGCGACGGCGCGATGCTCGACATCGGATTCCAGAGCCTCAGCCGTATGTTGGCCAGCGGTATGAACATCAAGGTGCTCGTGCTCGACACGCAGGTTTATTCCAATACCGGCGGGCAGTCGTCCACCGCCACGTTCATGGGGCAGAACACGAAGTTCAGCGTCCACGGCACGGCCATCCCCGGCAAGATCGAGCGCCGCAAGGAACTCGCGCAGATTTGCATGATGCACCCGAACACGTTCGTGGCGCAGACCAGTTGCGCGATGTCGAATCACTTCTACAAAGCCATCATGGCGGCGAACGAATACGACGGCCCGGCGGTGGTGAGCGTTTATACGACCTGCCAACCGGAGCACGGCGTCGGCGACAACATGGCGATGGAACAAAGCAAGCTCGCCGTGGACACGCGCACGTTCCCGGTGCTGATGTACGATCCGCGCAAAGGCGACAAGATCGCCCAGCGCCTCAGCCTCCAGGGCAATCCGTCCGAGAAACAGGATTTCTACATCGAGCCGAAGACGAACGAAGTCTATGACTTCATCCGCTTCGCCCGCACCGAAGGCCGCTTCTCGAAGCACTTCGACAAGGATGGCAACCCGAGCGAAACGATGCTCCGCGCCAAACAGGAACGCCTCGACAACTGGCGCACCTTGCAGGAGTTGGCGGGGATTATTTGATTCACTTCGCCGCCGGATCTCCTATGAAACAAAGGTCCGCTCAAGCTATCAATTCGCCGGCTTTTCGCGTATTTGAGCCGGGACGACATGCGTTTGGTATCCGTAGTAGAGCGGGAGTTGCGCGCCGCGGCGCGGCGTAAAGGGCTGTCGCTCTTGCGCTGGCTCACGGCGGCGGGCGCGTTTGCCTTCCTGCTCTGGCTCGGCTGGGTCTTCAACGTATTTCAAAACAAGAGTGCCGGGCTGGCGGGGTTCCAGACTTCCGCCACGGTGCTTTTCGTGTATTGACTGTTCGTCGAGGCGGCGGGCACCGCGGACAGCATCAGCCGCGAACGGCGGGAAGGCCCCCTCGGCTTGCTTTTTCTGACCAACCTGAACAGCGCGGAAATCGTCGCTGGCAAAGTTTTCTCGAATGGTCTGGCGCTGGCGGTCCTCGTTGGCGGCATCACGTTAGGCCAATTCTGGCACGCCATTCCCGACGCGAAGGCGGGCGGGGTGAACGTGGCGCAAGGTGGTGGCCTGCAAGTCCAGCAATCCGAATGGAATTGGCAACCCCGGGTTTAGCGGTGCGATAACTGTATCCAGCTTCATCGCCGCCTGAGCCGGCATCTGCCAGCCATCTCCGGGCGGGAAATGATCCGGGCCTTGCGCCGTGCGGGTTTCGTGGGGCCGCGGTAAGTTGGGGGTCATGGCGCGCTGGAAACACGCGGCGCCGCCGGTTATTGGCGAACGATTGGGCCGCTGCACCGGGAGCTTCGACCCGGCACGTTGAGCGACATTCTCGACCAGTCCGGTCTTTCCAAGGAAGATCTGGCCGGGTGGTTGGGATGCTGCTGATCGGAGTTTTTGGAAAAGCATTGGGTCCGGGTGAGCTCTTGCCGCGGGGTCATAGGGCCGGCGGCGCGCCGGTCTCTAATTCTTGACGCTCTGCCTTTGGTTCGAGGTTCCCAACATTTGATCAGGCCGTTAAGCGGCGAGTACCGTTGCTGAAGATGGAGACAGGTGCGACGCCCTGACCTGCGGCGGGAAGATTTGTTTTGGCCGGCATCCCGCAGCCAGCTATGCTCCAGCCAGTGCAAAACCGGCCTGTTCCGCTCATGAAACGAATCTTTTTTTTCGCGCTCGCCCTGTCCCTGACCTGCGTGAGTGGTCGGGCCCAAGTCCTTAATCTCGATAGCGGTGGCGGCGGCGGAGCGCCAGGTTCGGATTTCGCCGTGCTGAGCAAGTTGTTTGGCAAAGTCGGCGCTTTCACCGCCAAGTCCGAGGTGCGGGTGCTGGACAAGAACCAGAAGGAAACGATCAGCGTCCTGATGAATTTCGCCATGCTCGACAAAAGCATCCGCATGGAGATTGACGCCGCCAAGATGAAGAACAAGGACCTTCCGGTCGGGACCATTGATGCTCTTCAGCAAATAGGCCTGGACAAATTCGTGACGCTCAGCCGGCCGGATCGCAAAACCCTCTACGTCATCTATCCCAAGGCGGCCTGCTACCTGACCCTCCCGATCAAGCCCGAAGAACTGGAGGCTGGGGAGAGGGCCGCGATGAAAACAGAAGCTCTCGGCAAGGAAACGCTCGATGGTCATGCCTGCGTCAAAAACAAAATCACGATTACGCCCGCGAAAGGCCCCCCGCAAACCTTCACGGTCTGGAACGCAACCGACTTGAAGGGTTTTCCCATGCAAACCCTCACCCGGCAGGACGCAGACACCGTCATCACCCGGTACACCGAGGTTCAACTCCAGCGACCGGATGCGAAAGAATTCGAGCCGCCCGCCGGCTTCGAGGAGTTCAAAGGGCTGGCAGCGTTCCAAGTCGGCATGATGAAGAAGTCCCTCGGCGGGGGCTCGCCGCCGCCGAAATGAAAGCGGGATTTACGATTTACGGTTTGCGATTTACGCGGTTTTGGCCGCGAGCTTGCTGTTCCGGCGAAGCTGGCCGGGCGGAGCGAAATCGCCCCGAATTTTCGGCGCACTTTGCGCCCCGGAACTGGAGTGCGCCCGTCCTCGGGCGCAGCAACCTCCAAACTTTCACGCGAGACCAGAACCTCCAACCCCGCCCCAGCCTCGGAGGCTGCTGCGCCCGAGGACGGGCACGCTCCGGGAGAGTTTGCGGCCAGCGACCTGCCCTTCGTAAATCGTAAAACCGAAATCCAAAATCCCCAATCCCCATGCGTATCATCAATCTCAATCCTGAAACCGACATCGGCGCCAGCGCGTGGTTCGTGGACCTCGACGGCCACCGCATCCTGCTGGACTCCGGCATGCACCCGAAACGCGAGGGCCGCGAGGGTTTGCCGCTCTTCAAAACCATCCAGAACGAGGATCTCGACGCCATCGCCATCTCGCATTGTCATCACGACCACGTCGGCACGTTGCCGGTGGCGCTGCGGCATTTTCCCAAGGCCCATGTGATGTTGCCGGAGCAAAGCTATTTCATCGTCGAGCGCGTCCTGCACAACTCCGTGAACGTCATGACCCGCCAGCGCGACGAGCGCGGCATCAAGGAGTATCCGCTCTTCACGCACGACGAGGTGGACGAGATCGCGCCGGTTTTCCAAGCCTTCCGCTACAACCGCGAAATCGAATGGGCCGCGTACAACAAAACGCGTGCCGGGTTTGCCTCGCCCACGCTGGAATTTTTTGACGCCGGCCACACGCTCGGCTCGGCGGGCATGTTGTTGCGCGGCAAAAAGGAAACCCTGTTCTACACCGGCGACGTGTGTTTTCACGACCAGACCCTGCTGCGGGCCGCGCGGTTTCAAGATGTGAAGGCCGACGTGCTCATCATGGAAACCACCCGTGGCAATCGCGCCACGCCGCCCGGTTTCACGCGCACGGCAGAGATCGAGCGGCTCACAGCAGCGATCCAGAGCGCGCTCAAACGCCGCGGTTGCGTGCTCCTCCCGTCCTTCGCGCTCGGGCGCACGCAGGAAATTCTCGCGTTGCTGGCACTGCTGATGCGCGAAGGGAAGTTGAAGCAACAGCCGATTTACATCGGCGGACTGGGCCGCGTGTTCACGGAAATTTACGATCTCGAAGCCCACCGCACGCACCGGCAGCACACCAGCCTGCAACTGCATGAAGCGCACAATCTCATTGTGCTCGAAAAGGGTCAGGCCGAAAAAATGAAACTCAGCGGCGGCCGCATCTTCGTGCTCACCTCGGGGATGATGGCGGAAAATACCGCCGCCCACGATCTCGCCGTGCGAATGGCGGGCGACGAGCGGCAATCCATTTTCTTCGTCGGCTATGCCGATCCGGAAACGCCCGGGGGCCGGTTGAAAGCCGCCAAGCCGGGCGAGACGTTCGTGCTCAGTCCCGGCGCGGGCCGCGTCACCCGCCGTTGCGACGTGCAGGATTTTGATCTCACTGCCCATGCGAACCGCGCGGAGTTGCTGGATTTCGTGGGGCAGGTTGCGCCGCGCGCCGTGTTGCTCGGCCACGGTGACGAGGATTCGCGCAAGTGGTTTGAGGAACAGATCCGCACCCGCCATCCGAAAATCAAAATCATCCAGCCGATGCCGGGCAAAGCGGTGGAGGTTTAGGTCAGCCTTGGAGCGCCGAACTCCGCCTCGAAGCGGGGCCGCTGCGAGCCAGGGACGGCGCGCGGTTCAGGGGAAGTGTCCCGATGTGCCGCCGCCCGGAATAGAACCACGCCCGCGCTTGACCCCACGCAGGAAATTGAATTCTATACGGCCTTGTTGAATCCTAAATCACGTAGCGTTTTGCAGTAATTGGCCCATATCAAATGAAAACAAATTCTCCTTCCGGTTTCGGTAATATCGTCGCCGCCGGTTTGTTGGCTGGCGCTTGCCTGCTGTTCACCGCTGGCTGTGCTGGCACCGCGCCCACGCAGACCAATTCGCCCAAACGCGTGCTCGTCGTTTCCACCACGATGGGTTTCCGCCACAGCTCGATTCCGACGGCGGAAAAAGTGCTCGCCGAACTGGCGCAGCAAAGCGGCGCATTCACGGTGGATTACGCGCGCGTCGAGCCGAACGATGCGCAGTTTAAGGGCGCGGACGGCAAACCGGACAAAGCCAAGGTTGAGGCGGCGATTCGCGCCGTGCTCGCGGAAAAGATGAGCGCCGCAGCTTTGAAGAATTACGATGGCGTCATCTTCGCCAACACCACCGGGGATCTGCCGGTACCAGATCAGGCGGCGTTTCTCGACTGGCTCAAGGCGGGCCACGCCTTCATGGGCATGCACTCGGCCACAGACACGTATCGCGGCCATGTGCCGCTCGATCCCTACACGCTCATGATCGGCGCGGAATTCAAAACGCACCACGCCCAGGCGGTGGTGGATTGCATCAACCAAGACCCGCAGCATCCGGCGTGCTGCCATTTGGGGCCGACGTTCCATCTGAAGGACGAGATTTATCTGATGAACGGTTTCGAGCGGAACCAAGTTCACGGCTTGCTCGCGCTCGACAAGCATCCAAACGAAAAAACGCCCGGCGATTATCCGATTTCGTGGTGCAAGATGTATGGTCAGGGCCGGGTGTTTTACACCTCGCTGGGCCATCGCGAGGATGTCTGGGACCCGAACACCGCGACAAACTTCAAACGCGAGAATCCGCCCGAAGTCAGCGCGGCTTACCAGAAGCACATCCTCGGCGGCATCAAGTGGGCGCTCGGGTTGGCTAAAGGCGACGCGAAACCGCAAAGTCCCCAGTAGTGTCCGACTCGGCGCGACGCCGAATCTCACCGACCCATTTGCCCGGAATAACCGTCGCAAGCCATGATCGCGTCGGAAGTCAGCGGCCCCGAGTTCAACCGGCGCGATTTTCTCAAGGGCGGCTCGCTGGCCACGGTGATGACGATGATGGGCGGGGTGGAATTGCTGGCCCAAGAGGCGCCGAAACCGGCCAGCGAAAACAAATCTTCCGGCGCGAAGATCAAGACGGCGCTCATCGGGTTGGGCGCGTGGGGGCGGGAAATTCTGGATCAACTGGGCCGGCTTCCGACGGACGAGCCGCACGCTGAGATCGTTGCGATCTGCGACCACTACCCCGCCATGCTGCGCCGCGCTACCGCCAAGGCCCCGGGCGCCGCGCAGATCGAGGACTACCGCACCATTCTCGCCAACAAGGACCTTCAAGCCGTCATCATTTCCACCGGTTCGCATCAGCACAAAGACATTGCCATGGCCGCGTTGAAGGCGGGCAAGCATGTGTATTGCGAAGCGCCGCTGGCCAACACGGTCGCGGACGCCAAAGCCATTGCGCTCGCCGCCAAGGATGCGGTCGGAAAAGTTTTTCAACCTGGCTTGCAGGCGCGCTCCGATCCGCAGCGCCATTTTCTCGTGCCCTTCATCCGGTCCGGCGCGCTCGGCAAAACGCTGTTGGCCCGCGCGCAGTGGCACAAAAAGCAAAGCTGGCGCACGGCTTCCCCGGACGCCTCGCGCGAGCAAGCGATGAACTGGCGCTTGAGCAAAGCCACCTCGACCGGGCTGATCGGCGAGATCGGCATTCATCAACTGGACCAGGCGGGCTGGTTCTTGAACGGCGTACCGACGGCGGTGACGGGCTTTGGTTCGATTGCGTTTTGGCGCGACGATGGCCGCGATGTGGCGGACACGGTGCAACTCGTGGTCGAGTATCCGGACGGCGTGCGGCTAAACTACGATGCCACGCTCGCCAATTCATTCGACGCGGAATACGAGGTGTATTTCGGCAGCGACGCGGCGGTCATGATCCGCGAAAGCAAGGCGTGGCTGTTCAAGGAAGCGGATTCGCCGCTGCTGGGCTGGGAAGTTTATGCGCGCAAAGAGGCGTTCTACAAGGAAACCGGTATAGCGCTCGTGGCGGGCGGTTCGAAGCTGGCCGCGCGCTCCGACAAGGGCGGGGACGAAACCGCGAACGCTCTGCCGCCGCTTTATCATGCGCTGCATTCCTTCCTCGGCAACTGCGCGGAGGTGAGCGAGGCCGTGGAGGATTTCACCGCCTCCTTCGGTGCGACGGACCAGAAGGCGCTGGCGGAAAATCTCGCCGGCCTCAAACTCAGCAACGCGGCCAGCTACATGGACGGTTATGCGGCGACCGTGCTCGCCATCAAGGCGAACGAAGCGATCGGCAAAGGCACGCGCATTGAAATGAGGAAGGAATGGTTTGAATTGGCTTAATGGGGTGCGACTGGAAGTGGCGGTCGGTTGAGGGCGGATTGGGGAATTGACCAGTAGCGGAGCCATAGGTTGTTGGCACGGGCAGCACGCAAGCCGAGCATCGCCTCGGCATTCGGCTCCTTCCACCAGCTGCCGGCCAGTTTGAGGCGGTGTTGAATCACATGCCGGTGCCCGCTTTCGATTTCCCCGGAACCGATGCAGAGTTCGGCGGCCCGCGGCCCCGCGTAGTCCAAGTGCTGCCGCCGTTGGCTCAGATACCGGTGCGCCGCGCGCACGGGGGCGGGCACCAGCCCTTCGGGTTCCAGGTGCGCGCTCAGGGCGCGGCCGCACGGCGGTTACTGGGTTCGCCAGCAACCGCCCCTGTGGCCGGCGCCGCCAGCCGCGCGGGTCTTTGGGTTTGGTCATCAGGGCGGCGGCCGCGAGATATTCGCTGACGTGGTAGAAATCCACCAGATACTTGCCTTGGGCGCCAAACTGTTCCTGAAACAGGGTGCGAATCCACTCGGCCCCGTCGCCCACGCCAGGCACGTAGGTCCGCGCGCCCAAGCCCGCGGCGCGGGCGGGGTCCCGCCAGAGCGCGCCGGTGAGGGCGCCGCTGCCCAGCGTGGCCGAAGGACGGGCGGATCAGGTGCTTTCGGTTAGTTACGGCCGGGACGAAGCGTTGCCCAATCTGCAGGGCAGTTATGGTTTCGGACTGGGCGCGGTGCGCAGCCGGGATGGCCGCACCTGGATGCCGACGCTGACCGGCCTGGCAATGGTGCGCCCCGAGCGCGTGCCCGCTGACCGAACGCCACCGCCTGTGATCATCGAGCGAGTGATGCTGGACGGCCAGGAGTTGGCATGGTCGCCAGGTGCGGAAAGCCACTGGGGCCAGGCAGCGCGGAACCGTCCGGGCGTAACGCCGCGGCTGCCGCCGGGACACCGCAAGCTGGAGTTTGAATTTACCGCCCTGAGTTTCATTGCACCGGAGAGCACCCGCTTCCGCCATCGGTTGGACGGGCTGGATGAGGCTTGGGTGGAGGGCGGCACGGAGCGCTCGGTCAGTTATTCGCGGCTGCCCGCCGGGGATTATCGGTTTCGCGTGACGGCGCGCAACAATGTCGGCGTCTGGAACGAGCAAGACGTGGGGCTGACGTTTGCAGTAGCTGCGTTCTACTGGCAGACGTGGTGGTTTCGGCTGGGAGTTGGCGGTTCGGTTCTGGCGATCTTCGGCTGGAGCATCCGCCGGTTTGAGAAAGGGAAGGTTCGGCGGCGGATGGAGACGTTGGAACGGCAGCACGCCGTCGAGCGCGAGCGGATGCGCATCGCCCGCGACCTGCACGACGAAATGGGTGCGAATCTGACCCAGATCGCTTTGTTGAGCGAATTGGCGCAAAGCGATTTCGGCAAACCCGAACAGGCCCGGGGGCACCTGGACGAAGTCTTTCGCACCGCCCAGTCGTTGACGCGCTCCCTGGATGGAATCGTTTGGGCGGTGAATCCGGCCAACGATACCTTGGAGCACTTCGTCGCCCACCTCTGCACCTTCGCTCCGGGTTTCCTGCAATCGGCGGGCGTGCGTTGCCGGCTGGACGTGCCCGAGGAACTGCCGGCCGTTCCGGTGCCGGCCGGGGTGCGGCATCATCTGCACCTCAGCGTCAAAGAGTCCCTGCATAATATCGCCAAGCATGCGCAGGCAACCGAAGTCTGGTTGCGACTGAGACTCGCGCCGGACGCCCTCACTTTGATTCTGGAAGACAATGGCCGCGGCTTTCAGCCCGCTGCGGAAGTCGCGCCGGGCGCCGACGGTTTGGAGAACTTGCGGCAGCGGATGCGGGAGATTGGCGGCACGATCGAACAGCGGAGCGCAGCGGGCCGCGGAACCATTACCACGCTCACCGCACCCTTGCGCGTGGAGGGTGAATGAAAGGCTCGCGGCCCCGGGCGGCGTCAGGATCTTTAACCATCGGCAGAACTGCCGACTGTCACCGGTTCGGCGGTTCCGTCAAAGTGGATCGCCATCAGCGCAATTCAAAACATGCCGATCTCAGTTGCCATCGTGGAAGATGACCGCGCCGTGCGCGCGAGTCTGGCCGGTATTCTTGAGCGCGCGGCGGACTGCCGGTGCGTGGGGGCTTACGGATCGGCGGAGTAAGCGCTGCGGGAACTTCCGCCGTTGCGGCCCGACGTGGTTTTGAT
>CAIKLQ010000373.1 GCA_903828255.1 uncultured Verrucomicrobiota bacterium | reverse complement strand
TTGGCGGCGAGATCGTCGGGAGGTTGCGCGGGTGTGAGGACCTGCACGAACGGAATTCTTTCCGGGACCACGGTGATGCAGCCCTCGGTTGTTTCCAGTTGCAGCCAGCGCACGTTGGCGAAACAGCCTTTGAATTCGGGAGCCCCCCCACCGCTGTGGTCGGGGCTGGGGTTGAGGTAGTCGTTTTCCCAAACGCCGGGCGTTCCGCCGCGCAGGCGATTCTTCCAGACGCGGTGGGGGCCGTCGCCCAGCCAGCGTTTCTTTTTCACCTGCGCTTCCAGATAGTTGAACACCACGCCAAAGAAAGCCTGCGTGCCGGACGCGGTGTATTTGTAGTCGCACTGCACCCAGCCATTGCTGCGCACGCGCCAGTTCACCGACTTGAGTTCGCCCTCGAATGTTGAATTGACTGCGTAACCGTTAGTGTCTGCCTTGTGCTCCAACTTCAACAACGCCACCCCGCCCTCCGCCAAACGCGGGCCCGCGCCGAGCGAAAAAGTTTGTCCGCCGCGAACCGCCTTAAACAACAGGCCGGTGTCCTTGCTGATCGTCACGGCGAAATCGCCGGTCTTGATCTCAACGGCGTGTTCGGTTTCCGACGCGCGAATAGGTTGCGGAGGCGAACCGCGCTCCAACCACTGCTGAACCCGTTTGCCTGCCGACATGGGCCAGGACCATGTCCAAAGTTCGCGCCCGGTGGGATCGTTCGCGCGGATCGTCAGCGCGTCGGCATTGGTCCAGTTCGTGGGCAGCTTGAAAGTGAGCGGGCCATTCGTGCCGGGCGGAATGGACGCGACCGCCGCTGGGCCCTCGCCAATGACCGTGGCGGAATTATTCGTTTCGCTCGGCGGGGAGAATCTCCGGAGTTGCCAGGTGAACTGGCATTGGTTGGCGTCCGTGAAGCTGTAATGGTTTTCGGCGATGAGCGTCCCCTGGGCGTTGGGGGCCACCGTGATGGGGGACCAGATTTCCTTGATGGCGGAAAAGCTGGCTTCGCGCTGGCGATACGGGCCGAGAATCCCACCGGGCGACTGGTTGCCAGCGGGGGCCAACGGTTCGGGGTCGGGCCGCTTGAGGTTTTCATTTCTCAGGGCCGCGATGAAAGCCCCAGCCCCGAGCGGACTGCTTTGCATCAACCGCCAGCAGTCCTCCAGACCCGCGCCCGCGCCGCTGTCGTCTCGCCCTTGAAGAATTGCCGTGGGCAGGTAGAGGTAGCGCACGGGGTTGTTGGTTTCCGTGATTTCCTGTCCGTCGCGAGTGTAAGTGGCAGTGCCAGTGCCGGCGATCCCGGCCTTGTCGTAACTGAGAAAATGGGCGGTGTTCACGCCGTTGAATGGCGCTCCCGGATGTAAGGTGCGACGCTGCTGCGGATCGAAATTGAAAAAAATGTAGTCGAGGTTGGGATTGAATCCCCCTTCGCTGCCGTTGTCCCAAAACAAAATGCTCGGGTGGTTCACGTCGCGCGTGACAAGCTCCTCGACGAGCTTCCTGCCGAGGTCGGTGTCGTAATGGTTTTGCCAACCGGCGAGTTCATCCAGCACGTAGAATCCAAGCTCGTCGCACAAATCAAGGAACTCCGTGTCCGGTGGGAACTGCGCCGTGCGGACGGCGTTCATGTTCATGTCCTTCATCGTCTGGAGGTCGAGGCGGTGGACGGCTTCGCTCAGGCAGCGTCCGGAATCCGGCCAGAACGAGCGGCGATTCACGCCTTTCAAAATGACTTTGCGGTCGTTGATGAACAAGCCTTCGCCATCGCGGACCTCCATCGTGCGGAAACCGAAGCGCTGTTTCACGCGGTGGAGAATGTTGCTGCCTTGCTTGAGC
>CAIKLQ010000372.1 GCA_903828255.1 uncultured Verrucomicrobiota bacterium | reverse complement strand
GGCTCCGCGCTCCACTGGGAGGTTCCAGAACTAACCGGCACCGTGCGGATGTCGCATGGCGATTGGGCCAAAGTTGGGAAACAAAATGGCGCAGGCTTCACCCCTGCGCCTTTTTATTGCCGTAGCGCTTTTGAACTGGCTACAGGCCGGGAAGCTTGCCGCCCCCCCCAGCACCGCCGTTGGGTGAATATTGTATTCGAGATTCCGCTGTTATCGGGGGAAATTCCGCGCCCGAGGAAAGCGGAACTGGCACGCGGTGGATCGGAGCACACCGAATGACGCGGCGTGTCAGGGGGAATATGGACCGCCTTTTTGCCCGGCGCGGACGGTTAAATCCACGGCTTCCAGCTTGTGGCCTAGTTTTAACGAGGGCGTGCCGGGCGCGTTGACCAGCAACTCCCCATGCACATCCCGAAGTCCCACGGTGACTTGGCCCTCCTCCAACCGCACGGCCGGGCGGCTGGTCGTGTCATAGACCGCACAGTTTTCAAAATCAATCCCGCCGAGAGTGCTGGCATTTTCCGGGTTGCGCGAGTGGAGGATGATCGGCACCCGCGGCCCCCCGTCGTCCGGGGAAGGTGCGATCCACGGGTTGCGAAAAGAGCAATTGACGAACCGAACGCGGGCCCGGTCCGGGGACTTGTCATAAATCCGGGCGCATTCCTTGCCCGTGTTTTCAGTGACGCAATCGACAAACTCGATCAGGCCCTTGGGCCCGTTGTCCCGCACGTTGCCGATGGCAATCCCGGCAACCCCGTTGAGGCCTTCCTTAGGACCGGGTTCCGGCGGGGTGTGGCGAGCGGCGGTCATTCGGATCAAGCAATGCTCAAACTTGATCGAGACCGGCTGGGAATTGGTCGTGAGTGGCTTGAGATAGACTAGGACTTCGTTGCCATTGTTGTTCTCAAACACACAGTGGCGGATCAGACAATTGACCAGCCGGTTGCTTTCGACGTCGGGCTCCAGATCAATGCCCGCCTCGGGGGCCGTGCCCCAGGTGTTGGCAAAAGTGCAATTCTCGACCAGTAAGTTGACCGCGCTGATGACACTCAGGCCCTGCCGATGGTTGTCATACGCGACACAGTTGCGCAGCGTGATGTCTTCGCTCCAGCCCCAGGCTCCCCCGCCATCCACGTAAATGCCATCCCCGCCACTGCTTTCGATCCGCAACCCCTCCACGAGCACTTGCCGACAGCCCCGCAGCGCCAACCCCATGCGCCACTCGGCCTTCGTATAGGGCGGGTTTTGATAATCCCGCTTGTGCATCCGCAAGGTGGCCCCGTAGCCGCGCAGGACGAGGTTCGATTGCCCGACGGCACTGAACAAACTATCCCCGCCGCCGCGGAACTCGCCTTGCTTGGCGAGGATCACGACGCCGGGTTCAAACACGATCTCCTGCTGGCTGGGGAGTTGCAGCGGGCGTACGACCCACGGCGCGCCCAGGTAAGGGATAACAAGTTTCTTGGCGCCCGAGGCGAGGGCGGCTTGGAGTATTTCGGTCGCATCATCCCGGTCGAATCCCCACCACGCGGCATTGGCCGAGGTCCGCTTACCGGTCGCAACTTCGGTTACGGCAACGGGGTTGCGAACCGCGGGTGGATTGGTTACGTCACCGCTGGCCGTCAAGGTTGCCAGACTGGGGATCAGTAACAAAACCCGGAGGGCATGCGCGGTATTAAGCATGCCCTTCATTGTGGGGCGCGCCCAAGTTCCGCGCAAGCTGCCAGACGCGCAAAGCCCCCGCCGCGAGCCGGCCTTCACAGTCTCGTGCCCACCCACCATGAAGCCCAAATCGGCAAGGGCTGGGTGGGCGCTGGGGCAGTTTTCTGCCGGGAAGAAGGTTGCCCTGGCTGGCCGCGAAAAGTTAATCTGCCCTTCGTGAATGCCGCCCGCCGATCCAGTCTGACCCAGGACCTGCTTCTCCCTAGCCTACTGTTCGCGGCTTTGGGCGGCATGACGTGGGCCGTGCGCGGTTGCTCCGGTTATGGGGCCGCTGCGGGTTGCCTTTTTGCCGGCGTGACTTGGGGTGCGGCCTGGTGGTTCTTGGCGCACGATCCGACCGGCCCGCAATCCCGCCGCTATGCCTCTGGCTGGATCATTCTGGCCGTGGCAATGGGCGTCAGTATTTCCGGCAGCCGCGGTTGGATGCAGTGGCCCAGTTTCTTCGACGGGCATTTGCAAACCAACACCGGCAAAGGGGAGTTTCTTCCCATCCCGCGAGCCTATGGTTTTGTCTGGCTGTTTGTCGCGGGCGTTCCGTGGGCCGGGATCGGAGCCTGCCTGCTGGCTTGGTGCGCCTCCGGGCAAGCACTGCGCGCCAGGGACTGGGGGCTCCGACTGGCGTGCGCCTTTGGCGTCGCCTTCCTTGCCCGCCTGTTGTTCGATCAACTCCCGGACGTGTTCCTGCCGCTGCACAAGACTTTGGCGGCCCAATATGCGGACCTTCAAACCAATCCCAACCTCCGCCGCCTGATCAACGACAATCGTAGCGCCATCATGCACCTGGGCTTCTACCTTGGTTGCCTGTTGTATGAGGCTTTTCGGCGCGACTGGAAGAATGTCACGCTGATCGTCAGCGTCGGTCTGGTGAATGGGATCGGGTGGGCGGCGTTGCAAAATTGGAGTTGGGCGAAGAATTTCTGGCCCGGGGCGAATTTCAATTTCTGGCGCTGCTGGGAATCCTCGGGCGGCATCAGCATTGGCGTCGCCTATGGCCTTGCGTACTTTCTCGTCAACCGTCGCCGGGCGGAGCCAGAACGCGCCGCTCGCGAAGTGCCAGCCGGAAACGCCTCCCCGAATCTGGAGCGATTCGGGTTGTATCTCGGGCTGCTGCTGGGACTCGGGCTTTCGATTCGAAGTGGGTTGAAGGGCTGGGCCAACATCTACCTCGGCAACGAGAGTTTTTGGTCCGCCGTGCTGTGGAAAGTGATCGGTCCATTGCTCATCCTGGGGTTTGCGGCTGCGGCCTTGCGGATTCGGGCGCGTCCGCTTCCGGCGGGTTTTCAGGGCGACGGGTTTCCACACGCGTACCGGCTCATCTGGCTGGTGCTGATAACGCAAAACCTCTTGGCGCAACTGGTGACCGGGCCTTGGTCGTCCTGGAATGAAGTTGTGTTCAGTATTTACTACCTATTGCTGTTCGCCATCTCGGCCGTGATCATCCATCATTGCCACTGCCTGAAGTCTCCGGAACTGCGTCTGCAAAGCTGAGGTTATCTCGTTTCGCCGACACTCAGCTTCCGTCATCCTCGTCGTCCCCGACCTTAAAGTTTAATTGCACGGCGGGCCCCTGGCGGCGATCGCGCAGCCGGCCATACCCGCATTCGCCAGCGAGCTCCCCCGCCCACGTTCGCGGCAGTGATTTTGTTATACAGCGCCCGGTGTGGATGCCCCGCAAGCGGCTGAGCGCTGTGACTAATGCCGGGCTCTTCCAGAGGCTTCTGCGCCGTCCGCCGCGGGGCGTGTGGGTGTGCCTTCGTCCGCTCAAGAGTTGCTGACTTTACATTACAAATCCAACCTATGGTGACTAGCCTGTCAGGCCTTGAACGGCACAGCGTTTCCGGCGGGGTCGAAGCTCATGGCGCACCGGATCGACTGCGCACATGCTGAGCCAGCGCGGTATAACGTCCAGAGCTCAGGCACGCGGATCCAACCTGCCTGAACCGCGCCAGCGGAACGGAATGGGCCATCGGCGTGGGCTGCAATGATCTGGTTCGGCCAGGTCATTTGCTGAATTCAGACAACACCTTGTCGGGAGCTTCAACATCAACAACGATTCTTGTGTACTC
>CAIKLQ010000371.1 GCA_903828255.1 uncultured Verrucomicrobiota bacterium | reverse complement strand
GAGACGCGCGAGATCGCCTGGCACGGCATCTACAAAGTCAGTCCGTCGGGCACGGTCATGCTCATGAGCAAGGAAATGACCTTCCCGAACGGCATCACCTTGAGCCCCGATCAGAAGACGCTCTACGTCTCGCAATCGGATCCCAAGGAGGCGATCTGGAAAGCCTTCCCCATCCAGGCGGATGGCACGCTTGGAAAGTCACGAGTGGTAGCGGACGTAACCGCGATGGTCGCAGACCACCGCGGCCTGCCCGACGGTATGAAGACGGATACCGCCGGCCACTTGTGGGGCACCGGTCCTGGCGGTGTCCACGTCATGACCCCCGAAGGCAAACTGCTTGCGCGGATTGACACGAAGATGGCCTGTGGCAATTGCTGCTTCGGCGGCGACGACGGCTCCTGGCTCTACATTTGTTCCGACGCGTTTCTCGTCCGCGTGAAAACGAAGGTCAAAGGCTCTGCATTTTAACACGAACAGGGAAGGGTTCGCGCCGGCGAGGGTTCAACGAAACCGCCGATCCGCCGGGCGAAGCACCGCATCAAGCAACACCAGAGGTCCATCACCAATTTGGGTGATGGTCGCCGCAAGCCCGGCAGGAATGCCGAAGTGATCGCGGGCCGTGATTTCGATCTGCTCACCCGCCATCGCCAGCAGACCCCGGCCGCGCACAACCGAAACCGCACAGAAGCGGTCCGGGTGCAGCTCCATCCCACGCTCCGTGATGCGCGCGATGGAAAGCTCCAACCCGCCCACCCCATCGCGATCGGTCTTTTCCACGGGAATGATCGGGTAACGGACGCTGGAGTAACGGTCAATCACTCGGGCGATTTCCTGTTCCAGATGAATCGTACCGTTAAGTTTGTGACTCAACACTGGGGAAGTTTCGAGTTGGTCGAGTTCGCGCGGCTGGGGTTCAACGTCCAGAAATACGCCCCAACCGCCGCAGGTCAGTGAACCGAAGATGAAAGGTACGTGGTGTGTCTGACTGCCAATGTTCGTGTAGCCGTGGCGCGTGTTTGGTGGAATCGGCATTGCATAGCCCTCGGTCAACTCCGCCTTGGCCTCCCCCAGAACGGTGTAGCCGTGCATCGGTGAATAGCCCAGATGGATTTCCACCCCTTCGCGATGCAGGTGATACGGCACGTCTGATCGTTTGCCATCGAGCCACGCCAGATTCCAGGAATGATGATCGCCATACACCAGCGGCACGATCGTGATGCCAAGGCTCGGCACTACAAAACTTCCCTGTTCCGGTACGCCGGTGTCCCGCGTCAGGTGGAGGCTGTTGCCCGCGGTGATCGTTTCCATGTGCGCGACGAACAGATCGCGAATCCGTCGTAGCGCAGGGCTACGTTCCAAATCACAAGCCGTGTCGAGCGCATCCACGGTGCGCGCGACGTGGGTGCAGTAATGATGAAAGGTCGAGATCAGGGCCCGGACATCCTGGCCCACCGTGTCCATCGAACGATTGGCCAGATCGGCCAGCAACTCGTCAGCCCGCAGCAAATGCGCGGCGGCCAGGCGGTCGTTGGGGTGAATCGCTTCGAGAGCGCGGCGTGTGGCGTGGAACGCGCCAATGACTTGCCCCCGGAAGGCGTGGCTGTAAAGCCGCGCCAGCGCAATGTCGCGTTCGCTGATGCCCGAGGGCGCGCGACCTCGAACGTGGCTGTCGCAGGTCATGTCCGCGAGCCGCTCATAATTGGGGTGCATCTTGAGCCGGCTGATTTTGCAGACATCATTCATGGGAGCGTTGACTAAGTCCGGGTTTCAGTTTGCGACGCAGGCGAACTCCTGTCGCAACGCGCCGATAAAATCATCCGCCGTGCGCGCAAGGTCAAACTCCGAACACCAACTCCAATCCCGTCGCGCCGCACGGTCGTCAATCACGCCCGGCCAGCTTGCCAACAAGGCAGCGACGGTTTCGTCTGGTTCGAAACGCAGCGCGGCCTTCGGCAGGCGGTGCTGGATCGCGTCGGCAATTTCCTGCGGAGT
>CAIKLQ010000370.1 GCA_903828255.1 uncultured Verrucomicrobiota bacterium | reverse complement strand
GGGTGCATATCTTGGAAGCCAACGGGACGAGCGATCGGTTGCAAGACGCCAAGAAGCGCCTCAAACCCGCGTAAGCCCGGCGGCGGAAATCTTGGGCCAGTTCGGCCGCCGGGGGGCGCGAGCTGGGGGCTCGCCGCTCGCCCCCCGGCTCGCTTTAGCTCGCCAAGAAAAATCCCGCCCACCGGACGTGTCCTGCCAGCCGAACCTCGCTCAACTTTCGCCCAGGTGCCGCACTTTTCAACCGCTGTTTACAAGCGGATGGTCGCCCGCATGGCTTGATGATCCGGCAGATTGCGCAGACCCTTGGTCCAATAGGCCAGCACCAGCAATTTGGGCTGCTGACTCCAGCGCCAATAGACGAGCAAAAGATTTTGCACCTTGGAAACTAGCTTGGCCGCGTCGTCCGTGCCGGAGTAGCGCTCAAACTCGACGAGCACATCGGGATGGTCCGAGGTTTTCTGAAACCAGCCGCTGTCGGAAATCAGGTTGTCGCCCATCAAGGCGGCAATGCCACGTTGGGCACGGGGAGCTCACAAATGGCCGAGAACCCCGCGTGATGACCGAGCGCGGTCCAGTAGCTGCACCCGAAACTGTGGACGTTGCAGGAAAAATCCGGCAGTCCGCGGACCATCGCCTGCGGGAACAGGTCGGCGGCGATCTTCAATTGTTCTGGTCCACCGGGGATCATGATCAAACTCCTTCACCATTCCACTTGCCCCAGCGGTGGATGACTTGCCCCTGGTAAAGGTCGGCACCAAGGCTCTGTTGCACGGCGGCCAGTCGCCCGAGAAACAAGGTTTGCCTTGCCCACGGATTTAGGCTCTATTGTCCCCACCGTTGCGTCCGGTTATTTTGACCCGCGCACGGAAATAATATCATGACGACCATTGAAACCAACGACACCGTAGTCCAACTAAAGACCCGCGAACTCTGCGAAGCCATCTTGGCCGAACCCGCTGTGATTTCGATCCGCCAGCGCATTGATTCCTTCATGGCGGACGGCCTGTCCCGCAGCCAATATGAAGCTTTGATGACGAAGGGCCAGGCGTTGCAGGAGAAACAGCAAAACTCCCTGCCTTTGAGCGGCGAGGAGATCAGCGACTTCGAGCGCGAGCGCGAAGCGATGTTGAACAATCCCGTAGCCCGCGGCTTTCTGGATGCGCAGGAAGAATTGCACCAGCTTCAGGAATCCATCCAGACCCAGATAACCAAGACGCTTGAACTGGGCCGGCTGCCGCAGCCGGAAGATGTGGAATCTGACTCCTGCGGTCACGGTTGCGGTTGCCACCACTGAGACCCCTTCGGTAATTGAGAGAACTGGCGCGGGTCACCGCGCCAGTTTCTTTTTTATCTCCTCGAACAATTCTCCCGGCACGAGAATCACTGTCGTGCGTCGCGGCATCGCGGCTTGATACACGAGCTTCTTGCCGTCGTAATGGAACACCTCGAGCTGGTTCTCTGCGCGATAGTATTCGCCCGCCACCAACGTGGCCGCACGCAATCGTGAACCGGCTCGCGTGATGCGCACGTACAGGTCCGGCACGGAATGCCCGCGCGCATCTTCCCACGAGAAACTTTCCTCCAACGCCGTTTCCTCCTCAAAATTATTCCAGTCCGCGACGGTGACGAATTGCGGGCCAGCCTTCAGGACGCGCAGCCATTCCCGCGCGTAAAGCTCCCCGCCTTGCCGCGGCTCTTCGAGCGGGTCCTGCCCCTGCCCCGCCACTGACTTGGGGAAGCGGTGCCCGGGCCAGATACTCATGCACTCCGCCAACTCCGGCGCGGGCGCGTAACTGCCCCAGCCCCACGTCTGCCGCTGTTTCATCGCGACGTGATTATCGCCGTTGTAGGCCCAGCGCACCGTGAAACGCGCATCGTCCCAATCGCCAGGACCGTAGTTCTTGTCTGTGTCCACAAGCACCAGCGGCTTGCCGTTCAATTTGAAATAGCTCAGCCGCTGCGCCCATTGCTCCCAGTAGAAATCCCCTGCACGCTGTTGCGCCGGTTTGCCTCCGTCCCGCATCTCGCCACCTCCGCCGATACAAATGGGGATCCGATTCGGCTCGGGCTGGCGATCCATGAAATCAAACCACGCTCGAATGTTGTCGTTGATGCGCCCGCCGTCGTTCCCGGCGGTGTTCGTGTCATCCATGATCAAGAAATCCACGCCGAGATCACGAAAGGTTGCGAAGTGCGCCTTGATGATTTCCGGAGCGCCCGCCGTGTATCGGCCACGGGCGGGAAAACGGTGGCAATTGGTCCAGTGCCGGAACTGATCGTCGGCGGTCCACCACGCGGTGTACCAGAGGCCGAACTGCGGGCGCTGACGCGCTGGGGAGTTTGTCTCGGCCGCGCCGAGGCTAAGACCTGAAAGGAGCACCCACAGCAGCAGAACCGAATGAGGACGGCAGGTGGGGACTTTCATTTCGCTTCGCGGACCAGGCTTTCCGGCATGGCGATCAACTCCGCCGCGGTGTCATAGGGCTGCCAGACCACCCGCCCATCCTCCAGGAGTCGCAGAATTTGACCCTGCAACGAGCCGCGCATGGTCTTCACCGGGGTGCCAGGCTGGAATGAAACTGATTCGCAGAGGCTTGCGATAATTTGCGCCATTGGCTCGCGATCCAACACGCCCGCGATGTAGTGACCGACGGCGGACATGAATTCGCGTTTTCGTCCCGCGGAAAGGTCGCCAGTCAATGCGATGGTCAGTTCCCGACCGATGCTCGCGAAAGTGTTTCCGTTGAGAAAGAGGAAGGGGGCTTTGCGATGAAACGAACGAAGCAGATCGAGCGTCTCGCCGAAGGTCAACGCTTGGACATGGAGGGCTTGCCACTCCGTCGCGCACGCTGCTCCAGTTTCCGAGTTAATTCCGTGCAGTGCTCCACCTCGCGCGCACGCTCCGCAGTTGATGCTGATGACAGACTGCCAACCCCAGTTTTTGAGAAAAGCGGCTCGGGCTTGTAGCGGTGAATCGAATTCTCCGCCGCCTGGCGGATGTCGTCCGCCGTCAGATGCTCCAGCAGATCCAATCTCAGTTTCATCGGCCATAACTTGCTCCCGTTTTTATCCGGCGGCAAGCGACGATTTTCAAGTCATTTCCCGCAGCACTGCTTGTATTTCTTCCCGCTGCCACAGGGGCACGGATCGTTCCGCCCCACTTTTGGGCCGGTGCGGATGGGCTTGGCTTTTTCCACGGCCGCCGCGGCTTCGCTGACCACGTCGCTGGCTTTGGGTCCCGACGCGTTTGAAGTTCCGGTGCTCGTCGCGGCGCCGGCGCCGAACGCGCTGGTATTCTGGTGCAAGGTTTGTTGCGGGACGTTGCGCAGAAAATTCTCGAACGCCATCAGACTCGACGCGCTACGGAAGATGTTGTGGCAGATCTCAGATTTGATGTTGACCATCAACTCGTCGAAAATCTTGAACGCCTCCGCCTTGTATTCGATCAGCGGATCGCGCTGGCCGTGGGCCCGCAGGCCGATGCTGTAGCGCAGGCTGTCCATCTCATAAAGATGCTCCTGCCACAGGCGATCAATCGCGCTGAGAATGGTGAACCGCTCGACGGTCGCGAGTTTGTCCGGCTCTTCAAAACTGACCTTCAACTCGTAAGCCTTGCGGATGCTGTCACTGATGAAATTGCAGACCGCGAACTGCGCCGGACTAAGCCCGTCGAAAATCGAGCCAGCCACCGGCGCTTCCTTGCCCGACCCCGCGGCCTTGGCGATCTCTTTCTCCGGCAGGCCAAGTGGGAAATTCAAATTCACCCAGTCCGCCAACGGCCGAATCTTCCAGGCGTGCGCGTCGAACTCGGCGGTCGTAAATTCCTCGACCTTCGTGAGCACGACCTCTTCCATGATGTCCAGCAGGCGGTCGCGGACGTTCTCAGCATTGATGATTTCGTTGCGAAATCCGTAAATGACTTCGCGCTGCTTGTTCATCACATCGTCATATTCGAGCGTGCGCTTGCGGATTTGAAAGTTGTGTTGCTCGACGCGCTTTTGCGCCTGCCCGATCGAGCGGTTGAGGAGCGGATGCTCCAACTCCTGCCCTTCCTCCAACCCCATGCGCTCCATGTATTTCACGATCTTGTCCGAGCCGAACAAGCGCATCAAATCATCCTCCAGCCCGATGAAAAAATGCGACGAACCGGGGTCGCCCTGCCGTGCGCAGCGACCGCGCAACTGCCGGTCGATCCGCCGCGCCTCGTGCCGTTCCGTGGCGAGCACATGCAAACCACCCAAGTCGGCCACGCCTGGCCCGAGTTTAATATCCGTGCCACGGCCGGCCATGTTCGTGGCGATGGTGATGCCGCCCCGCTGGCCCGCGCGCGTGACGATTTCAGCTTCCTGCTGGTGATACTTCGCGTTCAGGACGGAATGAATCAGCTTCTCGCGTTGCAACATGCGCGAAAGTTGCTCGCTGACCTCGACCGAAATCGTGCCCACCAGAATCGGCCGGCCCTGCGCGTGAACGGTCTTGATCTCGTTGAGGACGGCATTGAATTTCTCCCGCTTGGTTTTATATACGGAATCGTTCGCGTCCTTACGCGCGATGGGCCGGTTCGTCGGGATGACGAGCACGCCGAGCTTGTAGATGTCGAAAAATTCGCTCGCCTCGGTTTCCGCCGTGCCGGTCATGCCGGCGAGCTTCAAATACAAACGGAAATAGTTTTGAATCGTGATCGTGGCGAGCGTTTGCGTTTCGCGTTCGATCTCGACGCCTTCTTTCGCCTCGACGGCCTGGTGCAATCCCTCGCTCCAGCGGCGACCGGTCATCAGTCGGCCCGTATTCTGATCCACGATGATGACTTTGTTTTCCTGGACGACGTATTCCACGTCTTTCTGATAGAGCGAATACGCCTTCAGCAATTGTGCGATCGCGTGAATCTTCTGCGCCTTGGCCTCGAACTCCGCCTGCAATCGCGTCTTCGCCTCGATGCGCTTGCGCGCGTCGGGCTCCGGGCCAGCGTCAATGTCGTGCATGGCCGTGCTCAAATCCGGCAGCACGAACGCATCCGGGTCTTGCGGGCTCATGAAGTTCCGGCCCTTCTCCGTCAGATCCGTCTCGTGACTCTTCTCGTCCATCGCATACAGCAACTGCTCCTTCTCCGCGTAGAGCTCGATCTTCTTTTGGTCGGCGTGCAGCGAAAGTTCCGCGTCGTTCATCAACTTCAAATTCGCCGGCTCCTCCAGGATTTTCATCAACCCCTCGGCGCGCGGCTGGCCCATCTTCACGCGGAACAACAACAAACCGATTTCTCGTTCGAGCGCGTCAGGATTCGGCGGATTCGCGCCGTCTTCCGGCCGGAGCTTTTGCAATAGACCTGCCGCCTCCGCTAAGAACCGGGCACACAAACGCTCCTGTGCCCGCACGAGGGACTCCACGGGCGGCTTCCACTGGCCGTATTGTTCGTCAAAGGTATGCACCGCCGGGCCGCTGATGATGAGCGGCGTCCGCGCCTCATCAATCAGGATCGAGTCCACTTCATCCACGATGGCGAAGTAATGCCCGCGCTGCACCTGCTCCTCCTTGCGCGTGGCCATGCCGTTGTCCCGCAGGTAATCGAAACCAAATTCCGCATTCGTGCCGTAGGTGATGTCGCAATTGTATTGGTCGCGCCGCACCGACGGCGATTGGTCGTGCAGAATGCAACCTACCGTCAGCCCGAGAAATTTATAAACCGCGCCCATCCATTCCGAATCGCGCGCGGCCAGGTAATCATTCACCGTCACGACATGGACCCCGCGACCGGTGAGCGCATTCAGATAAACCGGCAGGGTGGCGACGAGGGTTTTGCCCTCACCGGTCGCCATTTCGGCGATCTTGCCGCTGTGCAACGCCATGCCGCCGATGAGTTGCACGTCGAACGGCACCATCTCCCACTTGATGGGATGCGCGCGCACAATCACATCCTGCCCGCAGAGCCGGCGGCAGGCATTCTTCACCACCGCGAATGCCTCGGGCAAAACCTCGGTCAGCGCGGCGGTTAGTTCGGCGTTGTCCTGAATCGCCGAGAGCCGCGCCTGCCACGCGGCGGTCTTCTGGCGCAGGTCGTCGTCCGATAGCGATTGCAGCCCAGCCTCGAACTCGTTGATTTTGGCAACGAGCGGACGAAGTTTTTTGACGTCTCGCTCGTTTCGCGAGCCGATAAGTTTTTTGAAAATGAATCCAATCATGGTGCTAAAACAGCGCGGGAAGCTACGGGACGCGCGCCAAACCGTCAATTTTTAACGAACCGCCACCGTCCAAGCCGCAGCCGAGAGCGCGCGGCACACCGGGTCGCAGCGGTTGGGAGAATCCTGTGAACGTCGAGCGGGTTGGTTCAGCGGGGGCACTGCGGCCCAGAGTGCCCCGCGCCGAAGGCCAAGAGTGGGCGATCAATGGACTTCGCTCACGCGCACGGGGCGGTTTTCCTGCAATGATTTTTTGGCGGCCAAGCCCAACACACAGGCCATCAGTCCATCCGCACCGCCGACCGAGGGCTGGGTATCGTTCCGGATGCAAGCCACGAATTCTCGCAACTCCGCGATGTAGGCTTCCTGGTAGCGTTCGAGGAAAAAATACTGCGGCTTGGCCGAGGAGACGCCTTCCTCGTTCAGCAGGACATGATTTTCCGGGGTGCGATTGGAGACCGCCACCATGCCCGCCGCGCCAAACACTTCCACGCGCTGGTCGTAGCCATAGACCGCTTTGCGGCTGTTATCAATGGTCGCCAAAGCGCCATTCTTCAAACGAAGGGTCACGACGCAAGTGTCCACGTCACCGGCGCGGCCAATCTCCGGATCCACGAGCGCGTCGCCAATGGCAAAAACTTCGACGGCTTCGCTGCCGCTCAGAAAGCGGACCATGTCAAAATCGTGAATGGTCATATCCATAAAAATGCCGCCGGAGACTTTCACGTAGGCGAGCGGGGGCGGCGCCGGATCGCGACTGGAAATCCGCACCAGGTGCGGCGCGCCGATTTTTCCGGCGGCCACCAGTTCGCGCGCCTTGGCGAAGCTGGGGTCGAAGCGGCGGTTGAAGCCAACCTGGAATTTGACTCCCGCCTTGCGGACGGCGTCCAGGGCTTGCTGGATGCGCTGCAAATCCAGGTCAATGGGCTTTTCGCAGAAGATGTGTTTCCCCTGAGCAGCGGCCTCCTGGATGATCTGGGCGTGCGTGTCCGTGGCCGAGCAAATCGCGACGGCATGAATGTCGGGCGCGGCGAGCAATTGGCGATAGTCCGCCGTGGCAACGGGCGCGTGAAACTGGCCGGCCACTTCCTGGGCGGCGGCGAGGTTGACATCCGCCACGCCAGCCAACCGCACCCCGCTGATGCGTGTGGCGAGATTCTCCGCGTGAATTTTTCCGATTCTTCCGGCGCCGATGACGCCGAGGTTGATGGTTTTTGAAGGCATATTATTTCGAGGTGTATGGAATAAATGGTGGTTCGACCGGCATCATCTCATGAAGACCCCGCGGAAGCGGGAGGGGGTAATGAGAATTTGAAAAGCACCGGCTGGATGGGTTGTGAAAGCTTCGGTTTAGAGTCCACAGCGCAGAAGGTGCTCCCGGTTGCGTTGCGCAAATTCCCGGGGCGCGCCCATGCCGGGCAGAACATCCTGCTCCACGACAATCCATCCCGGATAGCCGTCGCGCTTCAACTCCGCAGTGAAGGTCTTGAAGTCAACGTCGCCATTACCGAGTTCGCAGAAGATGCCGTGCTTGAGCGATTCAAAATAATTCCACTCGTTCCGACGCGACTGCTCATGCACCTGCGGACTGCAGTCCTTGAAGTGAACGTGCCAGATGCGGTCCTTGAACTGCCGGTAAGCCAGCAGCGGATCGCCGCCTCCGCCGAAGCGATAGTGGCCGGTGTCAAAGCACAGCCCAACGAGCTTCGGGTCAGTCAACTTCATGAGTTGCTCGATTTCCCATGGCGCCTCGACAAATCCGGCGCAATGGTGATGAAACACGCTGCGCAATCCGGTCTGGCGGCGCACCGCATCAGCCACCCGATCCACGCCTTGGCTGAACACTTTCCATTGCTGATTCGACAAGCTCCGATCCGACCGGATGCGGCCAGCGAGTTTGGTTCGAACCGCGTCTTTGCCATTGTCATCCGCCAGCACGATAAACGGGTGTGCCCCCATCGCCTCGGCCAGCAAGCGGGCCGTATTGACCGCCAGCGCTTCGCCCGCCCCGTGCGCAGACTCCTGGGCGAAGGCAACGGGCACGAAGGCGCCGAGCAACGCGAGCCCGCGCGCCTCCAACACCCCACGTAGTTTGGCCGGGTCGGTCGGCATGAAACCCCAATCGCCCAGCTCGGTGCCGGTATAGCCGGTCGCTTTGATTTCATCCAGGACTTGGGCGTAACCGAGCGCCTTGCCGGGCAAATCAAATTCGAGCACGCCCCACGAACAGGGCGCGTTGGCGACGGGAATCGTGGTTATGGACTTGGGGGTTGGATTTTTCACGGGAGCTTCGCTATTTCGGAATTACTTTGATTTCGGGAGTCACGGATCAAGCCTCACAGATAGTATCGTTCCTTGAGCTTGGCGCGCTCATAATTCTTCCGCGCTTTCTTGACGGCGGAGTTGGTGGAGGTTTCTGCGATGGCCACGTCCCACCAGGATTCGTAGCCGGGCACGCGTTGCTCTAGGCTGGTTTCGATCACAATGACAGTCGTCTGCGTTTGGCTGCGCGCTTCGGCCAGCGCTGCTTTCAGTTCCGGAATATCCCGTGCGGTGAGGACGTGGGCCCCTAGACTGCGGGCGTTGGCCGCATAGTCCACGGGCACCGCTGCGCCGTCGAGTTGGGTGGATTTCGCATTGCGAAAACGGTAGCGCGTGCCGAAGCCGCCGCTCCCGATCGCTCGCGACAACCCACCGATGCTTTGGAAGCCGTGGTTATCGAGCAGCACGACCGTGAGTTTGTAGCCTTCCTGGATCGCGGTCACTAATTCGGAAGCCATCATCAGCCACGAGCCGTCACCGATCATCACATAGACTTCGCGATCCGGGGCGGCCATCTTCACGCCCAGACCGCCCGCGATTTCATACCCCATGCAAGAGTAACCGTATTCGAGGTGGTAGCCTTTCGGATCGCGCGTGCGCCAAAGCTTGTGCAAATCGCCCGGCAAACTTCCCGCGGCACCCATCACCACGTCCTGCGGCCGGCTGCACTCATTCACCGCACCGACCACCGCGCCCTGATTGACGGGAAGGCCGGTGTCCAAATTGTAAATGCGCTCGACTTCGGCGTCCCAGTCGCGATTGAATTTCTGTCCGCACTGGCGGTATGCGCCGCCGACTTGCCAGCCGCGCAGCGCCTTGGTCAAAGCCTCCAGCGCGGCGCGAGCGTCCGCCACCACGGGCAACGCCGAGCGCTTGCACGCGTCGAACTCGCCGACGTTGATGTTGATGAAGCGAACTTTCGGATTTTGAAACGCGGTGTTTGAGCCCGTCGTGAAATCGCTGTAGCGCGTGCCGATGCCGATGACGAGGTCCGCCTCACGCGCCGTGATGTTCGCGCCGGGGGTGCCCGTGACGCCAATCGCGCCAAGCGACTGCGGATGATCGTAACGCAAAGCGCCTTTTCCCGCCTGCGTCTCGGCGACGGGAATGCCGGTCTGCTCGGCAAACTTGGCAAGGGCTTCGTGCGCCTCGCTGTAGAGCACCCCGCCGCCGGCGATGATGATGGGCTTCTTACTGGCGCGAATCCACGCCTCCGCGCGGCTCAAGAGCGTGGCTTCAGGCGCGGGCCGCGGGATGTACCAGACGCGGTCCTCCAGCAGTTCCACCGGGTAGTCAAACGCTTCAGTCTGCACGTCCTGCGGCAAGGCCAGCGTCACCGCGCCGGTCTCGGCTTGTGACGTCAGCACGCGCATGACTTCCGGCAACGAATTCATGAGTTGGTCGGCGCGGTTGATCCGGTCCCAATACTTCGAGACGGGCCGGAAACAATCGTTGACCGAGACGTCTTGCGACAACGGGTGTTCGAGTTGTTGCAACACCGGCCCGACGTTGCGGCGCGCGAAGATGTCGCCGGGCAGGAGCAGCACCGGGATGCGATTGATCGTGGCGGTGGCCGCGCCGGTGACCATGTTCGTCGCGCCCGGCCCGATGGAACTTACGCAGGCAAAGGTCTGCAGGCGGTTCCTCATTTTCGCGAACGCCGTCGCGATATGCACCGAGGCCTGCTCGTTCTTCGTCTGGTAGTAGCGGAACTCGGGATACTGTTGCAGCGCCTGGCCAATGCCGGCGATGCAGCCGTGTCCGAAGATGCCGAGGCAGCCCGCGAAGAACGGCTGTTGCCGCCCGTCGCGCTCGACGTGCTGATGCTGGAGAAACTGGATGATCGCTTGCGCGGTCGTGAGTCGTTTCGTCTTCATACGAGTGAAATATCAAAAGCCACCGCGCTCGGCGACGAATTTCAGCGCCTCCTCTTCGTAAGCCATGAAATTCGCACACCCGTGCCGCGTGACGACAATCGCTCCACCGGCGTTGCCCATGCGCGCCGCCTTGTAAAAATCCCAGCCTTTCACCAGCCCGTAAATGAAGCCGGCCGCGAAGGCGTCGCCCGCGCCGAGGACATTATAGACTTCCACCGGAAAGCCGGGAACATCCTTGGGCTGGCCACCCGTCGGGAACAGCGTCGCTCCCTTCTCACCGCGTTTCACCACGATGAGCTTCGGCCCGCGCTGCTGCATGGCGTGAACGGCATTCTCCAAATCGCCCGCGACGCGTGCCCCGGAAATTTGCGAGTGGCTGACGTTGACCTGAGTCGGATCGGTGAGGTTGGCGGCCTTACATTCATCCTCAGTGCCGAGCACGATGTCCACGAGAGGCAGCACTGCGCGCACCGTGACGCCGAAGGCGCGGGCGTCGTGCCACTGGTTCGGGCGAAAATCCAAATCGAGCACCACGGTCGCGCCAGCGGCCTTGGCCTGCTCGGCGGCAAACAAATTGGCGCTGCGACTCGGCTCGCGACTGAGGCCGGTGCCAGAAAACTCAAACACCCGGCAGTCGGCAATGGGCGTCTTGAGCACGTCGTCAATGGAAAGCTGGTTGTCGGCGCAATTGTCCCGGTAATACACCAGTGGGAATTTGTCGGGCGGTTCGATGCCGAGAATCACCGCGCTGGTGCGGCTGTCCGGCTTGCGTGGAATGAATTTGGTTTCCACGCCTTCCCGCTTCAGGAAATTCAGGATGAAATCGCCCACCGGATCTTCGCCCACGGCGGTGAGCACGGCGGCGCGAAGTCCGAGTCGCTGCGCGCCGACCGCGATGTTCGTGGGCGAGCCGCCGACGTATGCCGCAAAGGACTTGATTTCCGGGAACGGCGCGCCGACTTCATTTGCGTAAAGGTCAATGGACGAACGGCCCATCGTGATGAGATCGAAAGTAGGATTGGGTTTTGACATATTCAATTAGACAGTTGAGTCGAAGCGGGGAGGCCTACGTCGTCGCAGCCCCCGCGACCACGAAGCTTTGGAGTGCGGCGAGTTCTCGCCGCTTTCCGCAGACGACTTGTCGCCGTCAACGACCGGCACGCCAGATTTACTGCTTCGCGTACCTGCGTGCGCAGCGTTGGCCACAAACCGTCCTCCGACCCGCTGAACGCGGCTCTGCTTTGCCGACAAGTCGGCAAAGCGGCAAAAGCGGTGACAAGTCACCGCACTCCAAAGCCTCGCGGCAACTTGGTCGTTCTGTGAATGGGCTGGCTGCGATTGCGCGAACACAGTCAAAGTGAGGTTGGGCTTCCAGCCTTTTCCATCTCCATCGTCACCACCGGCACGCGCGGGTCGAGCGTCGTCCACGTTCCCTTGATCCAGGCGTGCTCGGGATCGTCCACGTTAGCCAGCGACTGGGCGCTGCCGGCGAGGAAATTCAAATAGTAAGTCGTGTAGCCGTGCGCCGACGCCACTGGATGATAGCCCTCCGGCACGAGCACCACATCGTTTTGGCGCGCGACGACGACTTCGTTCAGCCGCGCATCGGAAGTGTAAACGCGTTGGATCGCGAAACCTGCCGGGCGGTCGAACTTGTAGAAGTAAGTTTCCTCCAGGTCGGCTTC
>CAIKLQ010000369.1 GCA_903828255.1 uncultured Verrucomicrobiota bacterium | reverse complement strand
GGCGGGTGGTGACGGACAGCGACACCAAGGCTTGCCCGGGAACGAACAGCCCGAGCAGTGACGTGGTGAAGACGTGTCCGGTGGGCTTGTTGCAACCTGGACAGACGAACGTGGTGACGGGGACCGTGACGAACACGGGGAACATCACGCTGAACAACGTGATGGTGACGAACACGATTGCGGCCTTGGGGAATGTGTCGCGGCGGGTGTTTGGGCCGATTAGTTTGGCGCCGGGAGCCGGGGCCACATTTAGCGACAGATACGTGATTCCGCTGGATTCATGCGGGCCGTATGCGGACACGTTTGCCGCGAGCGGTGCCGACAAATGTTTTGGGCGGGTGGTGACGGATAGCGACACCAAGGCGTGTCAGTCCACGAACTCACCGCGGATCTTCATCACAAAGTATTGCCCGGCGGTTCCCGTGGCACCCAACCAGATCACAACCATCTCCGGGATGGTCAGTAATACCGGCAATATCACGTTGACGAACGTCCTCGTGTTCGACGATCAGCCCCCCAACAATAATACACCTGTGGTCGGGCCGATTTCGCTGGCTCCAGGACAGTTTGTGTTCTTTACCAACAGCTACCTGCTACCGGCGAACTGTTGCACTTATGTTGACACGGTGAGCACCTCGGGCCGCGACAAGTGTTTCGGGCGCACGGTCACTAATAGCGCCACGGCGGTCTGCACGACAACCACCACGCCGATGTTGACCGTGACCAAGACCTGCCCACCGCTGCCAGTGCCGCTCGGCCAGCCGCTGGTGTTCTCCGGCGTGGTCAGCAACGCGGGCAATATTACCTTGACCAACGTCACCGTGGTGAACAGCCAGCCGACGGCCAATACCCTGGTGTTGGGGCCGATTGACTTGGCCCCTGGTGAGATCAGAAACTTCACCGGCTCCTACCTCGTGCCGATTGACATCTGCGAGACGAACATTACCGATACGGTGACGGCTCGTGGAAACAGTCTTTGCAATGGTAACAATGTCAGTGCCAGCCAGTCCGCGTCCTGTCCGATTGTGGCGCGGCCCCGCTTGGTGGTGACGAAGAATTGCCCGGCCAACCCAGTGCCGCCCGGAGGCTTGCTCTCCTTCTCAGGAATCGTGAGCAATGCCGGTAATATCACTCTGACCAACGTGTTCGTGGTCAATGACCACCCGACCAACAATACGCCGGTGCTCGGCCCGGTGACGCTCGCACCGAACCAATTCCTCCAGTTTAGCGGCAGCTACACTGTTTGTCCGGAATGTTGCCCGCCCTATGTGGATACGATCAGCGCTTGGGGTACGCAGATTTGCAACGGCAGCAACGTGGTAGCCAGCGCCACGGCGCATTGCCCGGGTATTTCGACGCCGGAGCTCCGATTTACCGTGGATTGTCCGCCGGCTCCGGCCCTGCTCGGCCAGTTCTTGTTCTACTCGGGGACGGTGATCAACTCGGGTGACATCACGCTTGGTAGTGTGCTGATCAGCGACAACAAGACCGGATTCCTAACGCAAATTGACTGGCTGGCTCCGGGCCAAACCGCCGAGTTCTACTCGCCGGGCTATCTGGCCACGAATTGCGGCCCGAACGTCGTTACGCTGGTGACGGCTTCCGCTTATGACGTTTGCACCAGCCTGCCGTACCGCGCGCAAATCAGCGCCTCCTGTGTGATCGATTGCAAGCCGACTGAACCGCTGGTGCTGCTCGATCCGCAGGTCGCTGATCAGCAGTTCAAGTTCTCCTTCGCCACCGAACAAGGGCGGACTTACATTGTGCAATACACGGAGTCCCTGGTGCCGCCGGTAAATTGGCAGTCCGCGCCCAGCTTCATCGGCGACGGCAGCATCGTCACGATCTCGAACGCGCGGACCAATCCGAGGAGGTTCTACCGCGTGCTGGCTCAATAGTCCCGCGGATTGCGGGAGGGAGTTGTTAGGACAGGCGGGCTTCCGGAGCCCGCCTGTTCTTTTTTGACTTTGGATTTTTTCCGACCGGGGCGGGATTCATTTCGGCCCTCCGGGCGGCAGAGTGGACTCATTGCGCGCGGCCAGCCGAACTCAAAAACGCAGAGGTTCTTTCAAACCTCCGTAGCCGCCGACGATACGCGGTGCAATTCTACGGAAAGTAAGTGCGGACGCACGTCCTTAGCTCCGGTTTTGAAAGAAAATCCGCAGAAACCGATTTAGGAGTTTCTGATTTTTGGCTAATACCCGTGGCTGGGGCGACGTGCCCCTGCGGAAATCCAGCTTGATTTGTCCGGTGGATTCGGATTTAGTCAAGCCGCACTTTCAACTACATGACGTGAGGCAAAATCGCCCCCATTACTGAATTCAATTTATGAACAAATCCCTGTTTGTTATGCGCAATGGCCACCCTCCGGCATCCAGGCGGCGCACCGCTTGGGGGGGGGCGTGCAGCGGAGGACGGGTCGCGCTTTGCCTGCTGCTGGGCGGCGGCTCAATCGAGCGTGCGGCCGCCCAAGGTACGGCGTTCACCTACCAGGGCACGTTGAGCGCGAATGGCACGCCCGCAGCCGGCACCAACGACCTCACTTTCACGTTGTTCGACGCGCCCAGTGGCGGCGTGACGGTGGGCACGAGCAACGAGGTGGTTGGTCTGGTTATCAGCAATGGTTTGTTCACCCAAATCTTGGATTTTGGCAGCGGAGTATTCAATGGCAACCCGCGCTGGCTGGAGATTGGCGTGCGTCCGGGTGGCATTCCCGGCGACTATACTGCGCTTGTCCCCCGCCAGCTCATTACCGCGACGCCCTATGCGTTGACGGCGGGCAACCTCACTGGCCCGGTGCCGGCCACTGGTCTGACGGGCACTTACGGCAATGCGCTGACTTTGAACAACCTGGCCAATGTCCTCGCGGGCACGTTTTCGGGCGACGGCTCCGCGCTGTCGTCCCTCAACGCGGCCAGCTTGGCCAGCGGTCGCATGGTGGATGCGCGACTCTCGACCAACGTCGCCTTGCTGAACGCGCGGCAGACTTTCACCGGCACCAATGTTTTCACCAGCGCCAATGCCGGTTCTCCGCTCATCATTACCAATGCGACGGATACCGGCGTGGCCATGGACTTCCGGCAGCGTTTCTACCGCTGGCGGGTCGGCCAGAACCGCCCGCCGGACAGCCCCAGTTCGCCCGATGTGTTTTTCATCATTGGCGACGACCTCAGTTTGTCGCCGCGGACCCGGCTGCTGATTGATACTGCGGGTCGGGTCGGCATCGGCACCGTTTCCCCGGCGAGCCGGTTGCACGTAGCGGGCGCCGTCACTGCGGACAGCGATCTCGTGGCGCAACGTCTGTTGGTGGGTGAGACCAACGTGCTGGCGAGCCTTGATTCGAGTATTGTCGGCGGCCGTTTCAACACGGTTCAGGCCAACGCGGACGCGAGTGCCATCGGGGGCGGTGAAGGGAATACCATCCTGACCAATGCCCATCATGCCAGCCTCGGCGGCGGCCAGTCCAACACCGTCCTCGGTTTCTACGCGACCATTCCGGGCGGTCAGTTCAATCAAGCGACCAACTACGCCTTTGCCGCGGGGCGGCGGGCGCAAGCCAATCATCCGGGCGCGTTCGTATGGGCGGATTCGCAAGATGCGGATTTCAGTTCCACCGGCACGAACCAATTCAACATTCGGGCCGGCGGCGGGGCACGCTTTGTGACCGGTGGCGGCGGACTAACTCTGGATGGCCAAAGCGTCCTGGCGGGCGTCGTGCCCAGTTCCGCTTTGTCCGGTGGCTACTCCAATGCGTTGGCGTTCAACAACGCGGGCAACACGTTTGTTGGCAGCTTTACCGGCAACGGCGCGGGGTTGACCAATTTGAATGTGTCCGGCGGCGGCACCAATACGGCTCTGCTCAACGCGAACCAGACTTTCGCCGGCGCAAACACGTTCCCCAACCCGGCCAACAGTTTCGTGGGCAGCCACACCGGCAATGGCGCGGGAGTGACGAACCTAAATGCCGCGAACTTGGCAAGCGGCACCGTTTCCGGCGCGCGATTGTCCGGGACGTATCCCAACGCATTGACGTTGAACAATGCGGCGAACGCTTTTCTGGGCAGCTTTACCGGCAACGGCGCGGGGCTGACCAATTTGAATGTGGCGGGTGGCGGCACCAACGCGGTCTTGCTGAGCGCGAACCAGACATTCTCCGGCACCAACCTTTTCACCAATGCCGCCAATGTTTTTGTCGGCGGGTTCACGGGCAACGCCGCGGGCCTAACCAATTTCAATGTGCCGGGCTTGTCCACCAACACGGCCCTGCTGAACGCGAGCCAGACTTTCGCCGGCGCGAATACGTTCTCCAGCGGGGGAAATGTTTTTGTTGGCAGCCTCACTGGCAGCGGCGCCGGGGTGACGAACTTGAGCGCCGCGAATTTATCGAGCGGCACCGTTCCCAGCGCGCGGTTGGCTGGGGCTTATTCCGGCGCGTTGACGTTGAACAATGCGGCCAACCGGTTCGCGGGCAACGGTTCGGGATTGACGACCTTGAATGCTGCGAGCTTGAGCAGTGGCACGGTCGCGGATGGCCGGCTCTCGACCAACGTCGCGTTGCTCAACGCTCCGCAGACGTTCTCCAGCGTCAACACTTTCACCAACGCGGCCAACATTTTTGTCGGCGACTTCATTGGCGACGGGGCCGGGCTGACGAATTTGAACGTCGGAATTCTGTCGAGCAACGTCGCGTTGCTGAATACGACCCAGACGTTCAGCGGCGCGAACACTTTCAACCACCCGGCCAATAGTTTCACGGGCGACGGGGCCGGGCTGACGGGCCTGAGCGCCGCGAGTTTGAGCAGTGGTACCGTGGTGGATGGCCGACTCTCGGCCAACGTCGCCTTGCTCGCCGCCAGCCAGACGTTCAGCGGCCCCAACACCTTCACCAATGCGGCCAACAGTTTTGTCGGCAGCCACAGCGGCGATGGCGCGGGCGTGACGAGCTTGAACGCTGCGAACTTGGCGAGCGGCACCGTTCCCAGCGGACGGTTGGCCGGAACGTATTCCAGCGCGTTGACGTTGAACAACGCGGCCAACAGTTTTGTCGGCAGCCACAGTGGCGATGGCGCGGGCGTGACGAATTTGAATGCGGCGAACTTGGCGAGTGGCGTCGTTCCTGGCGCGCGGTTGGCCGGAACGTACTCCAACGCGTTGACGCTTAACCACCCGAGCAACAGTTTCACCGGCAGCGGGGCCGGGCTGACGGCGCTCAACGCTGCGAGCCTGAGCAGCGGCACGGTGGCGACTGCCCGGCTCTCCGCCAACGTCGCGCTGCTCAACGCCCCGCAGACGTTCACGAGCCCCAACATCTTTTCCAACGCGGCCAATTCATTTGCAGGCAGTTACACCGGCGACGGCGCGGGCGTGACGAATTTGAATGCCGCGAGCTTGTCGGGCGGCCTCGTTCCCAGCGCGCGGTTGGCCGGGACGTATTCCGGGGCGCTGACGTTGAACAACGCGAGCAACAGTTTCACGGGCAGCGGGGTCGGCTTGACGACGCTCAACGCTGCGAGCTTGAGCAGCGGCACGGTGGCGGATGCCCGGCTCTCCACCAATGTTGCGTTGCTCAACGCCTCGCAGACGTTCACCAGTACCAACACGTTTTCCAACGCGGCCAATACTTTTGTGGGCAGCCACACCGGCGACGGCGCGGGCGTGACGAATTTGAACGCCGCGAGCTTGTCGGGCGGCACCGTTCCCAGCGCGCGGTTGGCCGGGAATTATTCCGGCGCGTTGACGTTGAACAATGCGGCCAACCGGTTCACGGGTAACGGTTCGGGATTGACGACCTTGAATGCGGCGAGTTTGAGCGGCACGGTGGCGGATTCCCGGCTCTCCACCAACGTCGCGTTGCTTAACGCCCCGCAGACGTTCTCCAGCGTCAACACCTTTACCAACGCGGCCAACACTTTTGTCGGCGGCTTCAACGGCGACGGGGCCGGGCTGACAAATTTGAACGTCGGAAATCTGTCGAGCAACGTCGCGTTGCTGAATACGACCCAGACGTTCAGCGGCGCGAACATTTTCAACCACCCAGCCAACAGTTTCACGGGCGACGGGGCCGGGCTGACGGGCCTGAGCGCCGCCAGTTTAAGCAGCGGTACCGTGACGGATGGCCGACTCTCGGCCAACGTCGCCTTGCTCAACGCGAGTCAGACGTTCACCAGTACCAACACGTTTCCGAACGCGGCCAATACGTTTGTGGGCAGCTACGCCGGCGATGGCGCGGGCCTGACGAATTTGAATGCCGGGAATCTGTCGAGTGGCGTCGTTCCCGGCGCGCGGTTGGCCGGAACGTATTCCAACGCGTTGACGTTTAACCACGCGGGCAACAGTTTCGCCGGCAGCGGGGCCGGGTTGACGGCGCTCAATGCTGCGAGCCTGAGCATTGGCACGGTGGCCAATGCCCGGCTCTCCCCCAACGTCGCGCTGCTCAACGCCCCGCAGACGTTCACCAGCACCAACACGTTTTCCAACGCGGCCAATACTTTTGTCGGCAGCCACACCGGCGATGGCGCAGGCGTGACGAACTTGAACGCCGCGAATTTGTCGGGCGGCCCCGTTCCCAACGCGCAGTTGTCCGGGACTTATTCCGGTGCGTTGACGTTGAACAATGCGGCGAATCGTTTCACGGGCAACGGGGCCGGGTTGACGACACTGAACGCTGCGAGCTTGAGCAGTGGCACGGTGGCGGATGCCCGGCTCTCGGCCAATGTCGCCTTGCTCGCCGCCAGTCAGATTTTCACCGGGACCAACAGTTTTACCAACCCGGCCAACACTTTTGTGGGCCTGTCTGCCGCGTTCAGAACGGTCCAGGCAGGCAGTTTCACGGGCAACTTGCTCCGCACTCCTGACAACACGCCGCTGGAGTTGAAAGTGAACGGCGCGCTGGCCTTGCGCCTGGAGCCGACTGCCAGCGGTTATCCGAATGTGATTGGCGGTTTGTCGAACAGTGTGATTGCGCCTGACACCATTGGGGCCACGATTGGCGGTGGCTCCTCGAACGCCGTTGGCGGCCAGACGCCTATTGTCGGTGGTGGGTCCGGGAACACGGCCAATGGTCTGTTTGCGACCATCCCGGGCGGCACTCGCAACGGGGCGACTAATTACGCCTTCGCTGCGGGCCGGCGCGCGCAAGCCATCCACGATGGAGCGTTCGTCTGGGGCGATGCCACGGATGCTGACATCGCTTCCACCGACGCCAACTCGGTCACCTTCCGGGCGGGCGGCGGCTATCGTTTCTTCTCCAGCACGAACGCCAACGCTGGGGTTTCCCTGGCGACGGACGGCACCGCTTGGGGCACCATTTCCGACCGCAATGCCAAGAAGAATTTCGCGCCGGTGGACGTCCGGGCCGTGCTCGAAAAACTGGCCCTCGTGCCCGTGCAGCAATGGAACTACAAATGGGAAACCGATGGCGAGGTGCCGCACCTCGGCCCCATGGCCCAAGACTTCAAGCACGCGTTCTACCCCGGCCGCGATGACAAGGTCATCACCACGCAGGAAATTGACGGCGTGGCGCTGGCCGCCATCCAGGGCATAAACCAGAAGGTGGAGGAACAGGCTGGGATGTTGCGGCACCGCGAGGCCGAGATTCAGGAACTCAAGCAGACCGTCGCCGAACTCAAAAAACTCGTGAACTCCCTGACTCACCAACCGTGATGACGGCGCAAAGTGAAAAACGATTTCGCCCCAGACCGGCTTCTGCATCCCAAACGCCGCAGTTGAATGGCCACAAGAAGGCGCCGGCGGCTCAGAAATGGGGGCGAAAACCAGCCTGTCGCCTTGCCCGTTATTCAGCCGCTGGGTGAAACATTTCGGCGCCGGACGAAGTGAGTTCGGTTGCATTCCTTCGCGATTTTCTTGCGGCTTTCTGCGGCAGCTTGAACAGAATCTGTTGGTTAATTCTCCCCAGGCTTTTCCGCCCCGCCGCTCAAACCCAGTTCGGGGTTTGGATTTCGGCTTTCTTTCGGATTTGTCTATTCGGATATAGGGCTATTAACATTGTTCCCCCACCCCCAACTGGTAGTGTGTGGGCATGTCTAGCCCTACTTGGCGGATTGGGGAAGAGGCGAGTGGGATTTGCTGGGGATTTCGTAGGTGAAGCCCCCGAAGTCTCCACTACACGGTCAGGGTGGCGACTGTGTCGGCGGGGATCTTGGGCGGGGGTTGCGCGGGCAGCGTCAG
>CAIKLQ010000368.1 GCA_903828255.1 uncultured Verrucomicrobiota bacterium | reverse complement strand
TTCCTGTGGCGGCGGACGCGGCGGCCCGCCAGCGTCGGGCATCGCGCGACGGATTGGTATGTGCTCGGTTCGTTCCTCGCCATCGGAGTCACCGGCTACCTGGTGGAAGGATTGCGCATGGTCTGGCAGCAACCGACCGGCATCGGGGCGCAATGTTCGCCGGTGGGTCTGCTGATCGCGCACGCATTCTCCGGCTTGAGCAACGCCGGGGCGCGCTCGCTGCACCTGTCGCTTTGGTGGGTTCACTCGCTGCTGGTGTTCGGATTCATTGCTTCGCTGCCTTACACCCGGCTGCTGCACACGCTGGCCGGGCCGCTGAATCTCTTTTTCGCCCGACCGGAAATGGGTCGCATGACTCCCATCACGATGGAGGAAGTGGAAAAGACCGAGCGCGTCGGGGTCAGCGCCGTCAACCATTTCAACCAGCAACAACTCCTCAGCCTGGACGCCTGCATGGAGTGCGGGCGTTGCGAGGAAGCGTGCCCGGCTCATGCCACGGCCAAACCGCTGTCGCCGAAAAAGGTCGTTCAGGATTTGAAGGGGCTGATGACGTTGAATCTCACGCATCACGCATCCCGCATCACGCCTGGGCAGTCCGAATCTTCACCCGCTCCGCTCCGCGCGTTGCACGAGGAAACTATCAAGCTCGAAACCCTCTGGTCCTGCACGGCGTGCAGCGCGTGCGTGGGGGTGTGCCCGGTGCGGGTGGATCCGCTCACGTTGATCACCGATCTGCGCCGGAATCGCGTGGGCGAAGGCGCGTTGAGCGGCACGGCGGCCACGGCCCTGCGCCGGATGCAATCGAGTTCCAATCCGTGGGGCTTGCCCGCCGCCGAACGCGCGAACTGGTCTGAGGGGCTGGGCGTGCCCACGGCCAAGGAGAACCCGGGGTTCGAGGTGCTTTACTGGATCGGCTGCGCGGGATCGTATGATCGCCGCGCGCAACGCGTGACCCGCGCCGTGGTGAAGTTGTTGAAGCACGCCGGCGTGAATTTCGCCATCCTGGGTCGCGAGGAAAAATGCACCGGCGAATCCGCGCGCCGGCTGGGCGACGAGTTTTTGTTCCAGGAACTGGCCCAAGCCAACATCGCCACACTGGCGAAATACAACGTGCGCAAGATCCTCGCGCACTGCCCGCATTGCCTGAACAGTTTGCTGAAGGATTACCCGCAGTTTGGCGGGCACTACGAAGTCATTCACCACACGCAGTTCATTTCCGAACTGATCCAGGCCGGGCGGTTGAACGTTCCGGCTGCCGCGGCGCCGGAGAACGGCGGCTTGGTGACGTATCACGACCCGTGTTATCTGGCGCGGGTCAACGGCATTCATGAAGCGCCGCGCGCCGTGTTGGCCTCGGCGTTGGGCGCGTCGGGGAACGGCGCAACGCTCTGCGAGATGCCGCGCAACCGGGAGAAGACTTCGTGCTGCGGCGCCGGCGGCGGCCGCATGTGGATGGAAGAAGACCCGAAGCAACGGGTTTCCACAGTGCGCGCCAAGGAAGCCCTGGCCACCGGCGCGAAGACGGTGGCCGTGGGCTGCCCGTTCTGCTTGACCATGATGACCGACGGCGTGGCGGCGCAGGACAACCCGGCCCGGGTGCTGGATGTGGCGGAACTGCTGGCGGAGCGGATGGGGCTGTGAGATTGGCTGAGCGGAGGTAGCGCTGGGAGTGTGCGGGACTCTCGCCGGTTCCGACACGCAAGAAATGTCGGACGGGGGCATTCCATTTTCTGAGAGCTTGCGGATGGAAGGTATCCGTCCGGTGAATGGGCTATAGTCTAGGCGGCGGGTGGGATAGTTAAGATGTCTGCCGCTACTGCCGCGCCGCAGAAATCTCCAGTACGGCAGAAACGACTTTCGCGACGGAGATTCCATTCAGGCAGCGGAGATCAATCGGGCACACCCGCCGGAAACAGGGTGCGCACGGCGCGGCGGAGCGCAGGCAGCGATGCTGCGGGTCGCCGGGCAAGCCCGGCCCGGTGAGTTCAGGCGAGGTGCTGCCAAACGGGACCACCACCGGCACGCCCAACGCAGCGGCCACATGCATCGGGCCGCTGTCATTGGTCAGCAGCACGCGACAGTGGCTTAGGACTGCCAGCAGTTCGCGCAGGGAAGTCTGGCCGGCAAGGTTCAGCGCGGGCGGGAGGCGGGAGGCGATAGCCGCAGCCAGCTCGGCGTCGTTCTTGCCGCCTAAGATCACCCAGACACAATTCGTTCGCTTCTGGATTTCGCGCGCGGCGGCGATGAAACGCTCCGTCGGCCAGCGTTTGGCCGGGCCGTATTCGGCCCCAGGGTTCAAACCGAAAATCAGACGCGCGCCCACCGCCAAGCTGAACTTTTTTCCCGTCTCGGCAATTTCCTCCGGGCTGACGGTTAAGCACGGCGGCAGCGGTTCGGGATTTGCCCCGAGCATGGCGGCCAAGTGGAGATACTCGTGGATTTGGTGGGCAAGCAAAACTGGAGTCGGGAGTTTGGAGTCGAGAGTCGGGCCGGGGGCGGAAGCGATGAGTTGTTTGATTTCGACCACGGAACGCTTACGCATGGTTACGTGACCGGGCCGCGCGGGAATTGCCTGGGTGAGAAACCAATTTCGCCAGGGCCGCGCGTAGCCGACGCGTTGCGGGATGTGCGCCAGCCAAACTTCGAGCGCCGAGCGGGGCGAATTCGGGAGCACCAGCGCCAGGTCGAACTTTTTTTCCCGCAGCGTGCGGCCAATGGAAAACAAACCCTCTCCTGCGGTAAAGGAAATGACCTCGTTAACCCCGGGGTGTTTCGGCCACAAATCCCGCAGCTTCTCGGGCGTGAGCAGCGTGATGTGGGCCGCGGGAAAGCGCGCGCGCAACCGCAGCAGCGCGGGCGTCGTCATTACCGCGTCGCCCAGCCAGTTCACGCCGCGCACGAGGATGCGGTTCGCGCTCACCGGAAACAAATTTTGCGCACGCAGTCGCGGAAATCTTCCGCCCCGCTGACGATTTTGATTTCGACGCGCATGAAGAAGATCGGCAGATCGCGGCGGTCCAGCTTGGGGAAGCGGACGGCGTCCTTTTGCGTCGTGAGGATGAGTTCGGCCTGGCGCTTCTTGCCGCGGTTGATGGCGTTGAGGATTTCCTGTTGCGAAAACCGGTGGTGATCCGCGAAGCGTTTGGCATACACCAGTTCCGCGCCTAGTTTCACCAGGCTCTGCTCGAAACTTTCCGGCTGCGCAATCCCGCAAAACGAAGCGACCTTCCGCCCCTTGACGAACGCCAGCGCTTGCCGCTCGCCGGTGAACACGTCTTCGAGATACATCGGGCTGTGCACGCACTCGATGATGGCGGCGGTGTTGTTGAGCTCATTGATGCGTTGGCGGAGTTCCGCGCACTGGCCATTGCTCTTGGTGATGAAAATGGTGTGGGCCCGGGCCAGGTGCGACGGCGGTTCGCGCAGCGTGCCGCGCGGGAGCAAATGCTCGTTGCCGAACGGTTGCTGGCGGTCAATCAACACCACGTCGTGCCGGCGGCCCCGCAAATGCCAATACTGGAAACCGTCGTCGAGCAGCAGGGTGTCGCAGCCGAATTTCTCGATGGCGTAACGCCCGCTCTTCACGCGGTCCTTGTCCACCAGCACCACGACGTCCTTGAGGTTGGATGCGAGCATGAACGGTTCATCGCCGGCCATCTCCGAATCGAGCAAGAGCGATTTGCCGTCGGAGACGACGCGCGGGGGCGTGGTGTCTTCGCGGAACAGGAGTTTGTTTTTGAGCCACAGATGGAACGGTGGCGGCTTGGAGCGATAGCCGCGGGAGAGGATGGCGACGTTGCGGCCCGCGTCGCGCAATTCGCGGGCGAATTTTTCCACGACCGGCGTCTTGCCCGTGCCGCCGACGGTGAGATTCCCGATGGCGATAACTTGCACGCCCAGCGTGGCGTCGCGCAGAATGCGGACGTTGTAAAGCCAGCGGCGGGCCTTGACGAGGAGCGTGAAAACCTTCGAGCCGCCGAGCAGCACGGCGCGCATGAGGTTGGCGCGCACGCCCCGACGTTCCTCGAAGATGACTTCGAGGACGAAGGTTTCCGCCGCTTCGGCCCAGACCCGGAACTGTTCGCGCATGTCGCGTCAGTCTGCCAAGCGACGGCGGACGGGGCAAGGGCAAGGGCGGAGTGAAGGGGGAAGATTCAACCTTCAACCTCGAACGGCGGGCGACGCACAACCAATGGGATGGCGCACAAAAACTGCAGAGGCGATTGCTCGTCGCGCTATGTGGCCACCGATAGGAGTGTCCCGGTCACATTTCGGAAAGTGGAACACTCGAACTGCAACCCGGGGCGACTGGGGTGAGAATTCCCCGTAAGAAAATTTGGCGCTTTGAACCCAGTAACCCGAGAACCCCAGCGGCGTTGCTAGCGCGGCCCGGCCGGGCGTTTACATTCCGCGAGCAGAGCTTTTTCCTCTGGCAACAGGTCGGTGGCTTTGGCCGCGATGTCGAGGAAGTGTGCGGCTTCGCTGGTCTTGCCGGTCGCCCACAGCAGCAGGCCCTGGTAAAGCGCCACCGGCTGTTTCTCCAGGGCTGCGGGATCCAAGGTTTGGAGCGCGGCGAGGCCCGCGGCGGTTTTGCCCTGCAGGTGCAAGGAGAAGGCGTAGGTCGAAATCGGGACCGGCTCGTGCGGCGCGGCGGTAAAAATTTCCCGCGCGAATTGATGCGCTTGCGGGAGGTTCATTTTCAGCAGCAGTGAAGTCGCCGCAAAATTGTTTTTTAGAACGACGTCGCTGGGACTCGAGTTGAACATCGCCCCGTAAAGCTTGTGCAGTCCGCGCGTGTTGCCGGCGGCGAGATAGGCCCGGCCCAATTCGCGGAACGCCCATTTCTCTCCCGGAAAGCGATTGCCGATGCGCCAGAGCAGTTCCTCCCGGGCGAGCGGGCGCTCCCACTTGTCCGCCAGCGTGAGCAAGGTGCTGAGCGCGCCCAAACGCTCCCCGGCCTCGCGCATGGCCGAACGCCAGTGGCCCTCCACGCCCACCCCGCCGCCGTTCTTCTCTGCGGCCAGCGACCGGTAGGCGTAGCGGAGAAAATCGAAATCCTTCCATTTTTGTTCCTGGAGATGCGTCTCCAAGGCCGACCAGTCGCGCAGGACGACCAGACAATCCGCTTCCACAATCGGGAGCGGCATGGCGCGACGCAGATCCGGCGGCAGCCCGGCGAGCCAATCGCGCGCCGCTTTTGCGCGCTCATGCCCGGTCAGCCAGATGGCGGTTTGGGAAATGTTCGCCGCATTGGTGCCGGCTAACTCGCGAATGCGGTCCAGGGACGCCGGCAATTCCGCGCTCTTCGCCTCCTGCAAGACCGAGAGATGTTGCAACTGGTCGCCGAACGTCGCCCGCGGCCGGGCCAGCAACTGGCGGGAAAACTCCAGCGCTTCCGTCGGGCGGTGCGCGAGGAGCGCCTCCGCCGTCAAGGAACGCAAGGCTTGTTCGCCCACCGCCGGGTTCGTCACCAACGCCACTAACTCGCCGCGCGCGGCGGCCGCGACCGTCGCATCCCCCGAGCGGAGCCGGAGCGTGGCGAGGTTGAGTTGATGCAGCCGATTCGTCGGTTCCAGCCGGGCGGCGATTTCGAGATGCGCCACCGCTTCCGCGGCGCGATTGAGTTTGATGGCCAGTTGTGAGGCCATGAGCTGGTAGGCCACGTTCGTTTCGCCCGGCACCCGGAGATCCTCGACCATCTGCGCGGCGATGGGAAACGGCGGTTGCTCCACCCGCAGGCTAATGGCGGCGAGCATGATCCGATTGTCGGGGGTGGGGGACAGCTCGACCACGCGTTGCCAGAGGGCCAACGCGACTGGCGACTGCGCCTCGCCGGCCAATCCCGCCATGAGCCGGGTGGCTTCGGCATTGGCGGGGTTGTAGGCGAGGGCCTGGCGCAAGGCGAGAATGCCAGCACGTTGATCGCCTGCCTGAAGAAACGTGCGGGCCTGACTTAGACTGCGTTGTTCCTTGAAACGATGGTACGTCGGCCGGCCAAACCAGTAGCCCGCCGCCAGCGCCAAAATGATCACGAGGCCGCCGAGGATCCAGATTTTTTTTGAACTTGATTCGTCGTCCACGCGGCAATTATGCCGCAACGCGCCCAAATTCAAAGTTGAAAACCCGTGAGGTTGCCGCCGGCCCGTTGAAAGTATCCTGTCGCAAGCCTTGGTCGCCCAGGCTCAACTCATTCCTGCGGATAAACCAGAATGCGATCGTGGACGATCACCACGAGATCATTCTTTCCGTCCCCGGTGAGATCCGCCACGAGGGCTTCGCGCGGCTCGGCGAAATCACCGCCGCGGTTGCGAAAACTTTTCTGCTCGAACACCTGCCAGCGATCCGCCGGCACGAGCTTGTGTTGCGCGTTGAAAATCACCAGGTCGAGATGGCTCTTGGCTGTTTCCAAAAACACCAGGTCCTTGCGGCCATCGTTGTTCAAGTCGCCGGAAACGACGTCGCCGAGGAAGCCGTCCTTGATGGGCGTTTCGTAACCGTCGAGCGCCGTGAATTCCCATACGTCGCCCGCCAACGGCATCCACGCCACGCAGTTCAGGCCGAGAAACGCCACGCTGTTCGGCTTCGCGCCACCAAACGCGACCGCTTGCAACCCGCCAAACTCCGCCACCGGCAGCGGCAGATTGCGCCCCACCTGCCAAACTCCGGCAGCGTCCCGCTCGCAAAGCGTCAACGCCTTGCGCTCGGCGTCGAGCAGGAACAGCGACGCCACGACATTCGTGCCGTTCGGCACGGCGGCCGCGCCGACGAGTTTTGAATTACTGGCCGCGCCATTGATCTGGTCCTTGACTTGGAAAACCCCCGCCGGCTTGTTCGTCGAATTCGGCGGGGCGGGTTCCGTTTTGAGCACGACGGCGCGGAGAAAGTTTTTCTGCGCCAGCAACAGCTCTGGCTTGCCGTCGCCGTCCACGTCCGCCGCGCTGAACCACGGCTGCGCGATGTCCGAGCCGCCGGGGGGCGCGATGTCCTGCTCGTCGAAATCCTTGCCCGCGACCTGCAACAGCACCTTGATCTTTTCGTAGGGAATCAGCGCGACCAAATCTGGCAGGCCATCCTGGTTCACGTCGTGAATGGCGAGTGTGGCGGGATTGGCTTTGAAGCTTTCGCTGAGCTTTTGCGTTTTGGATTGGCCATCCGCGGTGCGGGTGGTGAGGGAACGCTTGCCGTCCTGATCCACGATGACCGCGAGCGTCGGCTTCGCGCCGGACTGGAGCGCGCCCACCGCCATCGCGAGCGGTTTGCCTTCGAGCGGAATCAGGGTCGGGAACGGCAGGCGACCGCGGTCGTCGAGCCGGGTTACCCCAATCTGCTGTTCGCCGCCTTGGGCCGTAGGGGCGCTGAACAGAAAAACCTCTGGCTTGCCGTCGCCGTCCCAATCCGCCACGGCCAGATCGCTTACGCCGACCAGCGTGGGAAAAGTCTTTGGCTGGGCGAGCGTGCCATCGGGCTTTTGCAGGTAGAGCGAGATTTTTCCGCTCTCCGGTTCGGCCCCGAGAAGGTCCGAAAGGCCGTCGCCGTTCACGTCGGCCCACAGCAAGCCGCGCCTTGGCTTGTCGGTTTTGTTGAGCGGCAACACTTGAAACTGGCCTTGCAGGAACGCGCCGGAAAGCGGCTCGGCGGGCCGGCGAGTGAATTGTGAAATCTGCGCCCGCCCCGAATTCGCGGCGATGGTGACCACGAAGGTCTGGCGGTCGCGTTCGAGATTGTCCGCCCAATACGAACGCACCGGCGGCAGGGTGAAATAGTATTCCGGTCCCAGTTCGCCCGCGGCGTTTTGCAGGCGGTAGCGGAGCGGCGTGGCGCTATCCCAGTTGACGAGCAGCAGATCCTCGCGCTTGTCGCCATCCACGTCGAGCACCTGGACGGCTTTCACTGCGGACGCGAGCGGGATTTTTTCCGGCTCGGCGAACGTGTGGTCTGCCTTCTGGGCGATGAAATAAACGTGGTTCTCCGCCAGCAAAATCAAATCGGGCAAGCCGTCGCCGTTCAGATCGCCAAAGGTCAGCGCGTTGGACGTGAGCTGGCCATCTTCGATGGGCCAGCGTTTCGGCGCACTCCAGCCATTCGGACCTTGGTTGTAGATCACGATCAACTCCTTCGGCTCGCTGCCAAAATACGCGAGGTCGGGACGGCCATCGCCGTTGAGATCGGTCACGATCATTGCCGAGATGCGTTTCTCCGACGCAATGGACTCGATGCGAAAGCGCGCGCCGGCCGGCAGGTCGTTCAGCTCGCGCTTCGTGGCGGGCCGGGCGGGGACAAGGTTGGTCTGGCCGGTTTGATTGTAGAGCAGGTTGATCTTGGAGCGGGCGTTGTTGACGATGATGAGGTCGTTCAAGCCATCGCCGTCGAGGTCCGCGGCGTGCAACAAGCCGATGGCGGGATCAATGGGGAAGATTTCCGGGCCAGTGAAGCCGAAATGGTTGGTGGGCGTTTCGGCCCGCGACCCGGCGGACAGAGCGGCGAACACGGCGAACCAAGCGGCGAAGCGAAACGATTTCATGCGTGAATCAAGCGGGCGCAAGCTGCCATTGCCCGTGGCGATTTGCGAGAGTTATTCGCTGGCGAGGTGGCGGAGCGCGAAGCTCCCGCCCGGCGGGTTGATCAGCCCAAAGCCGGACTGAAGGCGGGGGCTTCAGTCGAACTTTGGCAGGGAAATGAATGGCCGAGGAATGCGACAAAGCACGGCGCTTGATGCGAGTTTAGTCCGCTGCCGATCATTCCCCGGCCTTCCCGCTCAGCGCTGGGATTGCGCCTGAATAAAAGCCCGCGCCTGAGTCAAAGCCGCCGCGAGATCGGTTTCAACCGGGAACGAAGTCGCAAACGATTTCCCGCTCCACCGTCCCAGCACCCGCACTTCAGCCGCATTGCGGTCGTAAATGATCTTCACCAAGTCAGTCTCGGGCGGCCAATTCGTCTGCCACGCTCGCAGCAAAGCAGGTTTGGTGAAGGAATCCAATTTCGCGTTGGCCCAGGTCTGTTGCAGCAGCGCCATTTAGTTTGCAGCCGTCCGCGCGCGTAAGTCGGAAGCTCGCCGGTCGTTGCCTGGGTCGCCGCCACGAGCGGCAGCGCGGCTTGGGCGACACGCCGAGGCACTCGCGGACTAGCGCGAGTGTTCGTGATCTTGTTTCTCCCTTTGTCCCAGCGATGAATCGCTTGGCTGTTGTCGGTCGTCTCTGTGGGGCTTGCTTCACTCAACGCTGGTGGGCGAGGTCATCTTCGCCGTGCCGCTCCCGCCCAGATCGGTCGCGGTTTGAATCTCCCGACCGCCACTTTGACTTGATGATCGAGTTCACCGACCACGCCCGCGACGTCACCGGCGCGAGGCTCTATTTGGTTTCCACCTTGTTTGCCGACGTTAAACCAGAGCCGATGCCATGATACGCCGTTAGAAAATAAACGAGCACGCCCGCCACCGCCACGGACAGTCCCCCCCAGAAAATTGGCCAGCGCATGCCGACGGTGCCCGCACACGTCGCGAACCACCAGCCCGTGCTGAGGTAGCCGATGAGATTACCCACGCCGCCGCTCATCAAGGCCATCAACGCCTGGGCCCGCGCCCGCCAGGCGGCTTCCACGCGCTGATCCAGATAGATTTGGGCGGTGATGAACACGAGCGTGAACGAGCAGCCGTGCAAAATCACGCCCGCCAATAGCCACGCTTTCCCGTTGATCGCGCTCAGCGCAAACCGCAACACGCCAAACACCAGACCGCCGGCGAAAATCCATTTCAACCGCCAGCGCAGGAGGAGTCCGCCCAGCATGAACATGGCGATGATTTCCGTCACTTGGCCCAGCGTCATCCAGGCGCTGGTGTGTTGCAGGCCCAGTTCGCGCAGATGCGGCGGCGTGAAGGGGTAAAAACCGGAAATCGGAATCGCGAACAGCGCCACGGTGAAGAACACCACGCGATGGTCGGGGTGCTTCAACAGCGTGAGTGCGTCCAGGCCGAGCCGTTGCCGCAGCGTCAGATGCTCCACGGTTTTCGACGTCTCCAAGGTCGGCAGAAAATACGTGAACGCCGCCACGGCCAGCCACATCACCGCGCCACTGTAGCCGGCCAGCGCGGTGGTGTCGGCGTTCAACAGGCTCACGACCCAGCAACCGGCCATCCAGCCGAGGGTGCCCATCGCGCGAATGGGCCCGAATTCTTTTTTGGCGTCCTCCAGCCGCGCAAAAATAATCGTCGAGGAGATGCTCCACGTCGGCGAAGAACAGAGGGCGTGGAGTTGAATCAAGGCCAGCACCAGCCACGGCGCCCAGTGCAGTTTGATTGCGGTGCTGGCGAGCGCCATGGTCACCGCGGTGGCCACGGCCAGTCCGCGCAAGACTTTCACCGGTGAAGTGTGGTGATCCGCCATGGCCCCGAAAATCAGCGGCGAGATGAAGGCCGCCAGCGCCGTCGCCGCGAACGCGAACGGTTTGATGTCGTGCAACCCATGCGCGTCGAGGACGGTGCTCAACGGCACAAACCACATGCCCAGCGCCGCTCCTTGCAGGAAGAACAGCGCCGTCAACTCCATGTATTCCGCCCGGCGGATCGTCGTCAGCACGGGCACAGAGGACACGCTGGCGGGCGGGATTTCAACTGGAAAGCCGTCCCGGCGAGGGCAGCAATCTTGCGCGGGGGGCGTGCCTCGCCAGCTTCTGCGAGCTCAAAGCCCCCGAAATCAGTGTCCGCATGGCAGAATGTTCGCGAACCGTTCGCCAAAGAAAATGCTAGAATGATTGATGGTAGAATGATGAAAAGAAAACGGTTGGGTGCCGCCGAAGCGGAGTCTGGCGATTTCACAAACTTCGTAGCTGCCGCCGTGAGGAGGCGGATGGAGCGTGGGTCGTAGGAAATCCGCCTCCTTAGTCATTGGCGCGCCGGGCGGCGGCCAGTCGGATCAACCGGCCCACTTTTTAAGCCCGGACCGCAGTGCCGGCGCCGAAGCCGCATTCCGTCAGAAATCATTTTGCGCTGGCGCGGTCGTCGGGCTTATTCTGCGAGTATGGCCTTGCGGATTCATGACAGTGTGGTGCGCGGCGAAATTGACAACCGCGTGAAGGGACGCGTGTGCGGCAAGCTCTGGCTCAACGGGTTGGCCGAACCGGTCGCGCTCGAACTTGAAGGCAACGCCTGCCCCGATCTCGCCGGCTGCCTGCTGCACTTCAAGAATCCGGCGCAGACTTTTGCGATGCCCAAGAAACCGCGGTTCGATCCCCTCCAGTGCGGACGCATCGGCAATCTCAGCGCGTCGCAAAAGGTGCGGGTGTTCACGATTCCGGAGTCGGAGGCGTTCGCGATGCTTGATCGTGGCGAGAAACCGCCCGAGCGCACGGCCAACGCGCTTTACCTGGAATGGTTCAGTGACGCCAACGGGCGCGTGCTGCTCGAGAGCACGGATTACGAGCTGACGATCACGCCGCCCGAGTGGCGGTTGTCGCCCGCGGAGGAAAAGCAGCGGACTAAAGATGCGGAGGCGGGCTGGACCGGTTTCGTCGGCCAACTGGACGCAGCACTGGAGAAACAGAAACGCGGCCAGAAAGACCCGGAAGCGGAATGGGACGAACACGATTACGAAAAGCTCATGAAGGAGAGCGACGCCCGCACGGACAAATATCTGGAGCTGCAGGAAAAATACGGCGACTCCGACGAGGCGGAGGCGAAGATTGCGCAGGCGATGGGCTGGGCGCGGGAGTTGACCGCGGAGGAAGCGGAGGAGGAAAACCGGCGGGTTGAGGAGATCAACCGCGCTTGCGAGGCGGTGCTGGACGAACCCGAATCGGAGCCGGACCCGCTCACGGAAGGCAAGGACTGGATTCGCACCGAGGACGGAGACATTCGCCATCCGCTCCAGCATCGCTGCTTCGAGAGCGCGATGAAGCTCTGGCACGAGTGCGATGAACTGGGCCTCGAGGATTCCGCGGCGGATGACTTGCACGAGTTTGTTTTGGAATTTCAGACGACGGGCGTGAAACTCGCGGGCGCGCTGGAAGGACTGGCGCAGGGTCGGGATCCGTGCGACGCGTCGTTCACCGTGGCGTATCTTAAACGCGCGCTCGATCATCTCCACAAGTCGCAGGCGGCGCTCGCAGCGGTGGCCCTCAAGCAACTGCTGCCGGCGGAAACTATCACCCGGGCGCGGCAGGAGTTGTTCGCGATTCGCGAGGGAATTCTGCTGTTGATGGACGAATTTCGCGGGCGCAAGTAGTCGGCTTCGTGGTAGGCTCGCGCCCATGATCCATCGCAAAAACCGTCAGACCAGTCGGATGCGGCAGCCCCGGCGAACGACCTGGGCGGGCGGTTTTGCGCTGGCGCTCTTGTTGTGGGCCCTCCCGCTGCTGGCGGCGCGCGGAGCTGATCTGGGAAAAGTTGATTACAACTTCCAAATCCGGCCGTTGCTTTCGGATCGCTGCTTCAAGTGTCATGGCCCGGACGAAAGCGCGCGGAAAAAGAAGTTGCGGCTCGACACCCGCGAGGGATTGTTCAAGGCGCTGGACGCCGACCTCACCGTCGTGAAGCCAGGCGACCCCGGCAAGAGCGAACTGGTGCGCCGCATTCTCACGCCAGACGAGGACGACTTGATGCCGCCGCCGAAATCCGGCCTGAAGCTGTCCGCCGCGGAAAAGGACTTGCTCCAGCGCTGGGTTGCCGAGGGCGCCGAATACAAGGCCCATTGGTCGTTGATTCCCGTTCGCCCAGTCACGCCGCCCAAACCGACCGGGGCACAGGGGATGCGCAATCCCATTGACTCATTCGTGCTATCTCGCCTCGACGCGGAAAAACTCTCGCCTGCTCCGGAAGCCGCGCGCGAAACCCTGCTGCGCCGGCTCGCGCTCGATCTCACTGGCCTGCCGCCAACCCTGCCGGAGCTGGATGCCTTTCTAACCGACCCCGCGCCGCAGGCATACGAAAACGCCGTCGAGCGTTACTTGACTTCGCCCGCCTACGGCGAACGGATGGCCGTGGACTGGCTCGACCTCGCGCGCTATGCCGACACCTACGGTTACCAGGCTGACGTGGAGCGCGACCTCGCGCCGTGGCGGGACTGGGTTGTTCGCGCGTTCAACGAGAACTTGGGCTACGACAAATTCCTCAGTTGGCAACTCGCGGGCGATCTGCTCCCGCATCCGACGCGCGACCAGCGGCTCGCGACTGCGTTCAATCGCCTGCATCGCCAGACGAATGAGGGCGGGAGCATCGAGGAGGAGTTCCGCGCCGAATACGTCTCGGATCGCGTGAACACCCTCGGCACGGCGATGCTCGGCCTCACGCTTGGCTGCGCGCGCTGCCACGACCACAAATACGATCCGGTCAAACAACGCGATTACTACGCGCTCTTCGCGTTCTTCAACAGCATTGACGAGTCGGGGCTTTACTCGCACTTCACCCGCGCCACGCCCACGCCCACCTTGCTGCTCTGGCCGGAATCCCAAGCCGCCGAGGCCTGCGCGCTGAAAACGAAGATTGCTGCCGCTGAGGCCCAAGTAGAAACCCTGCGGCGCGACGCGGGGAAACCCTTTCGCGCGTGGCTCAAGGCCGATGGAAAGGTGCTCGCGCCACAGCCAGTCGCCCGTTTCGCGTTCGATACCATCACCAACAATACGACGCCCGACAGTCTGTCCACGAATGTCGCGAAGCTGGAAGACGGGCCGAAGCTGGTCAGCGGAGCGCCGAGCCCCGTCTCGGCCAGTTTCAAGCAAGACAGGCAACTTGCCGAGGCGGGGCTCGGCGCTCCAACGAACTTCGCCCTCCAGTTCAGCGGGGACAATCAAGTCGCCTGCAAAGAGGTCGGCAACTTCACGCGCCCCGACCCGTTTTCGTTCAGCCTCTGGCTCCAGCCGACCGAGCGCCAGGACCGCGCAGTAGTGCTGCATCACTCGCGCGCGTGGACGGATTCCGGCAGTCGCGGCTACGAATTGGTGCTCGATCACGGCCAGCCATTTTTCGCGCTGATTCATTTCTGGCCCGGCAACGCCATCGCCGTGCGTGCGAACCGAGCATTGCCCACGAACGAGTGGTCGCACCTTGTTGTGGCCTACGATGGTTCGAGTCGCGCGGCTGGCATTCGCCTCTACCTCAATGGCGCGCCGCTCGAAACCAAAATCGTCCGTGATCATCTTTACAAGGACATCATGCACCGCGCCGAGTGGGGCGACTCGGAGGTGGGCAGCATTCCGCTCACGCTCGCCGGCCGGTTCCGCGACAGCGGCTTTAAGAACGGCATGATTGACGAGCTGCAAGTGTTCGATCTTTGTCTCACGGCGCCGGAAATCAAATTGTTGGCGGGTGGAACGAAAAGCCCCCTCACCCTGACCCTCTCCCCCTCGGCGGGGGAGAGGGAACAGCAAGCGGCCGCCGCAAGTTCGACTACGGCCTCCGCGCAATCGCCGGCTGCCAATTCACACCAAGACCGGCGGACGATTCCCCCTCTCCCCTTCGGAAGTGGCGAGGGCCGGGGTGAGGGGACTCCCGCGTTCGCTTACTTCCTCGCCCGTCATCACGAGCCATACCGCACGGCGTTGGCAGAATTGAAGAAACTCCGCGAGCAGGAAAACACCCTGATCAATGGCCTCCCCGAAATCATGACCATGCAGGAAATGCCGCAGCCGCGCCCGACCTTCGTGCTGAAGCGCGGCGCTTACGATGCGCCCGGCGATCCCGTCGAGCGCGACACGCCCGCGAGCATTTCCCCGTTCCCGGCGGACGCACCACGCAATCGCCTTGGCCTCGCGCAATGGATGGTTGACCGCCGCAATCCGCTCCCTGCCCGCGTCGCGGTGAACCGGGTTTGGAAAATGCACTTCGGGCGCGGCATCGTGGCGACGCTGGATGATTTCGGCAGCCAGGGAAAACTGCCGACGCATCCCGAGTTGCTCGACTGGCTCGCGGGCTGGTTCATGGACCACGGCTGGGACGTGAAAGCGCTGCACCGTTTGATCGTGACCTCGGCCACTTTCCGCCAATCGTCCCAAACCTCGCGCGAAGTCATGGAGCGCGACCCGGACAACCTGCTGCTCGCGCGCGGGCCGAAACAGCGGTTGTCCGCCGAAGCAATCCGCGACGCCGCCCTCGCCGCCAGCGGACTGCTGAACCGCACCATCGGCGGGCCGAGCGTGAAGCCGTATCAACCTGCCGGACTCTGGGAAGCCGCCGGCACGGGCAAATCGTACTCGCAGGATCACGGCGACAAACTTTATCGCCGCAGCCTCTACACTTTCTGGCGCCGCACCGCGCCGCCGCCCTCCATGCTGACGTTTGACGCCTTGACCCGCGAAGTCTGCACCGCCAAGCGCGAAACCACTACGACCCCCTTGCAGGCTTTGGTTTTGCTGAACGATCCGCAATTCGTCGAAGCCGCGCGCGCGCTGAGCGAGCGGTTGCTGAAGGATTTTCCGAATGACCCGGACGCCCGGACGCGCGCCGCGTTTCGCTCGTTGACCGGCAGATCGCCAGACGAAAAAGAACGCGCCGTGCTCCGACAACTATTCGAAGAGCAAAAACGTTTTTACGCCAGCGAAACCGCCGCCGCGGAAAAATTGCTCGCCACCGGCGAATCGAAGCCGGACGCCGCGCTGCCGCGCCCGGAGTTTGCGGCGACGACGATGCTGGTGAGTGCGATCATGAACTTCGATGAGTTTGTCATGGAGCGATGAATGCAATGCCTGCGCCTTTGATAAATTGCACGCTCACCCTCACCCCTGCCCTCTCCCTGAGGGAGAGGGAGAATTGTCCGCCGATCTTCCCGAATTACGGAAGCCTGAAGATGCTCGGCCGCAACGGAAGTAGAAGTGAGCGCCGCCCGCTGTCCCCTCTCCCAGCGGGAGAGGGAAAGGGTGAGGGAGAACGGTTGGAGCAAGAACCTGCACTCGAACATTCATGAACCACCAAATTTGCACCGGCCCCCTGCCCGCCGCCGATCTTTCGCGCCGCGCCTTCCTCAACCGCTTCGGCTTGGGCTTGGGCGGCATCGCCCTGGCAAATCTGGTGCAGCCGGCCAGCCTGTTCGCCGCCAACGCCGGCGCGGATCGCGGCATCTTGAACGGCCAGTTCCATCACCCCGCGAAAGCCAAGCGCGTAATTTACCTCTTCATGGCCGGCGGCCCGTCGCAACTGGAGACGTTTGATTACAAGCCGCTGCTCAACCAGCGCCACGGCGAGCAGTTGCCCGATTCGGTGCGCCAGGGGCAACGCTTGACCGGCATGTCGGGCAATCAATCTTCGCTGCCGCTGGCGGGCGCGTTCTGCAAATTCGGCCAGCATGGCCGCAACGGCACCTGGGTTAGCGATCTCCTGCCGCACACCGCCAAAGTCGCGGACGATTTGTGCGTCGTGCGCTCGCTGTTCACCGAGGCGATCAATCACGACCCCGCGATCACGTTTCTGCAAACCGGCTCGCAGCTCTCGGGCCGGCCCTGCATCGGTTCGTGGGTGCATTACGGCCTCGGCAGCGACAACGAGAATCTGCCGTCGTTCGTAGTGTTGATCACGCCCGGCAAGGTGGACCAGCCGCTTTACGCACGGCTGTGGGGTAGCGGCTTTTTGCCATCGCAGTTTCAGGGCGTGCAGTTCCGGTCCGGCAAAGAGCCGGTGCTCTATCTCAACAACGCCGATGGCATCGCGCCCGAAAATCGGCGGCTCATGTTGGATCGCTTGAAGGAACTCCACGCGCACGCGGCGGACAAACTCGGCGACACCGAGATGGACGCGCGCATCGCGCAATACGAAATGGCGTATCGGATGCAAAGCAGCGTGCCGGGCGTCATGGATTTGGCGGCGGAAAAACCGGAGACGTTCGATCTCTACGGGCCGGATGCCAGGAAGCCGGGCACGTTCGCGGCGAATTGCCTGCTCGCGCGGCGGCTGGCGGAGAACGGCGTGAAGTTCATCCAGCTTTATCATCAGGGCTGGGATCAACACGGCGGCTTGCCGAAAGGCATCGCGGTGCAATGCAAGGAAACCGACCAGGCCTGCGCCGCGCTCATCACCGATTTGAAACAACGCGGCATGTTGGACGAAACGCTGGTGGTTTGGGGCGGCGAGTTCGGACGCACGAGTTACTCGCAGGGCAAACTGGCCGCCAACGATTACGGCCGCGACCACCACCCGCGCTGCTTTTCCATGTGGCTGGCCGGCGGCGGCGTGAAGGGCGGCCTCGTCCACGGCGAAACCGACGACTTCGGTTACAGCGTAGTGAAGGACGGCGTTCACGTTCACGATTTTCAGGCGACGCTCCTGCACCTGCTGGGCGTGGATCACGAGCGTTTGACGTTTCTCTCCCAGGGCCGCCGCTTCCGCCTTACCGACGTGCATGGCCGTGTGGTGAAGGGGATTCTGGCGTAGGAGCGCCGAACTCCGATTCGGCGCGATGGTTCAGGGGGCCCTCAGAAACGCGCCGATTTGGAGGTCGGCGCTCCGGTCAAATCTGCGAATACGCCGGCGGCTTGAGGAAGACGTTTGTGAGGTTCGTCAGAATCTCGGCGTTGGTGTGGCCGGGTGGGGATCATTCCTTCGCGCAGCACGAGCCGGCGCTGCAAGGCGCTGTGGAATCTGCTCGGGGAGCACGGGCTGCGCTCTTGTGTGCTGGCCTGGCCGGTGTCGGACCCGGTTGAAACGATCCCCGGCGTCTATCTCTCTGAACGGGTGCTGGACACGCTGGCGGCCCGGCCCGAAAGCATCCGCGCGCTGCCGAAAGGCTTCGTTCATCCGGAGCGGCTGACGCCGATGGTCTCCGATCTGCGGCTGCATCCGTGCGAGCTTTCCCCGGGCAACCTGCGCGACATGATCCCGACCATCGGCGAGCTCGACCTGTCGGCGGATGATCGCCCGGCCCGGTTGGCGCGGCATTTCGCGCGCTGTGTGACCGTCCACTCCGTCGCCACGCAAGTCATGGAGACGGAGCCGTGGGACTTGTTCGCCGTCTATTATGAGATGTTGGACCATGTCGGGCACGATTTCATGAGCTACCGCGCCCCGCAGATGGCGGGGGTGGCAGACGAGGACCACCGGCATTACCGGCAGGTCGTGGATGCGGTCCACGAGTTCCACGACCAGATGCTCGGCCGGTTGCTGGAATTGGCCGGGGCCGGGACGACGGTGATCCTGCTGTCCGACCACGGCTTCCAGTCGGGGGTGCGGCGGCCGGCCTCTCGTCCGTTCCCGGGCCACGGCGTGGCCCCCGAAGGCGCTGAGTGGCATCGCCCGCTCGGCGTGCTGGCGATGCGCGGCCCCGATCTGAAGCGCGACCAGCGCATCTACGGCTCCTCGCTGCTCGACCTCGCGCCGACCGTGCTGGCCCTGTTTGGGTTGCCGACCGGGAGCGACATGGACGGGCGCGTGCTGGCCAGGGCCTTCGAGCGGGCACCGGAGGTCCGGACAATCCCCACCTGGGAGACCGAACCGCGGCCGGTCGGACAAGCTCCGCCGGTGGCCGACATGGAGGCGCGGGCGGTCGCGGTGCGCCAACTGGTGGCGCTCGGTTACCTGGCGGCGGACGCGGTGGCCGGCAGCCAGGCCGCGGTCCAGGCGCAGCGGGAAGCGAATTTCAATCTGGCCGCAGTTCACCTGCACCATGGCCGACCGGTGCTCGCCTTGCCGCTGTTTGAAAGCCTGTGCGGGGCCGAACCGCTCCAGGCGCGTTACGAACTGGCGCGGCTGCACGCCCTTTCCCGGCTGGACCGATCCACCGAGGTCCTGGCCCACACCGCCCGGCTGGAGGCGCTGGGGCTTGGCACCGCCGCGCTCGACCTGCTGGCCGCCCACGCCCTCGCCGCCACCGGCCAAGATGCGCGCGCGATGGAACGGTGGGAGCGGGCGGCGGAGCGGGCGCCGACGAACCCGGTCGGCCACCTGATGGCTGGCCACCACCACCAAGCCCGCGGCCGGCGCGACGGCGCGGAAGCTTGCTACCGGCGCGCCCTGGCGCTGGATCCGGATTTGGCCGAAGCGCACAGCGGACTGGCGCAGATCGCGCTCGATCGCGGCGACTTCGCGAGCGCGCTGGAGCATGTCCTCGTCAGTGTCCGGCAGGTTTTCTGGAACCCGCAGGCCCAGTTCTGCCTGGCGCAGGCCCTTGAGGGGCTGGGCGAGTTCCCGCGCGCCCGCCTCGCGTATGAGCATGCCCTCTCGCAAGCGCCCGGCTTCGGCGAAGCCCGTTACCGGCTCGCCAAACTACTGGAGAACACCGGTGAAACCCTCGCCGCCGTCGAGCACCGCCGGATCGCCTTCGGGCTGGCCCCGGCGGCCGGTCCCGGCTGAACCGCCATGACCACCTCTGACCTCCCCCGACTTTCGGTTGCCACCGCCGGCCCCGGAGCTCAACCGGAAGTCGAACCCATCACCATCGTCACCGGGCTGCCGCGCAGCGGGACCTCGATGATGATGCAGATGCTGGTGGCCGGAGGTTGCCGGGCCTTGGTAGATGACCGGCGACCGGCCGATCCCAACAATCCGCGCGGCTACCACGAATACGAACCGGTGACCCGCCTGCACCTGAACTCACGATGGCTGCCGGAGGCCCGCGGCCGGGTCCTGAAGGTCGTCGCCCCGCTGCTGCGCCACCTGCCCGGCACCGGATCGGACGGCCAACCCTTGCGTTACCGCGTGATCTTCATGCGCCGGGAGGTCGGTCAGGTGGTGGCGTCCCAACTGCGGATGCTCCGGAACCTGGGCCGCGAACACGAGGCGCCCGCGGAAGCGATCCTGCTTGCCGCCATGCGGCAGGAAGTTGTGGCCGCCGACCAATGGGTCGCCCACCACGCGGCGTCCGTGATTGACATTGATTACCTAGCCACGCGCCAGGACCCCAGCGCCACGGCCCAACGGTTGGCGGCGTTCCTCCCGGGGTTAGATGCGACGCGAGCCGGCTTGGCGGTGGTGCCGCCCCCGCTTGAAGCAAGCGATGAAGACGCGACGGAAAGAGGTCACCCATTACCGTGAGCGGCCAAGCAGAAAAACAGATTTCCGTCAGCCAGCCTTTCTTTTCTTATCCCAACTTTCGGTACTGGGCGTGGTTTGAAAATTTTCGCGGGCGCACCTGGCGGATTTCTAAGGAAAACGCCGGAATTCCACCCTCCAAAATCGCAAAAGGGCTTGTAGTGAAGACCCCCCGCCCCTTGCGCACCCCAACTGGCGTTGCACGATCTGCAAGCCCTCCTCGATCTCCTTTTCGTCAATCGAGGAACAGTATCGTCCGAGCAAGAACTCGGCAACGTACGTCGGCACCGGATACTGGCCTTTGAACTTCCTGACCAAATCCTTTCGCACGATGTAGCCCTCGAAGGCTTTCGCAGCGAGTTTGTCGATAGCATCAAGTTCCATAAATCATTTCCCAATCTTGGTTGCGAATTTTGCGACCACGTTGTCGCTGGCGTCCACCAAAACGACCGTTGCCTCCTTCCCGGTATTGCGATCATGGGACACTAGCAGGGAGGTCTGGCCGTCCGCTTCAATTTCCTTGGGCTTGCTGACGACCGAGCTGGCCTTGTCGCCGATCATTTCCCGAATGTCCGCCACCAGCCTCGCCGCCGATGCGCTGGCCTGAATACGACAGCGCAGTCCGACCCATTTGGCGGATGAGATGGCAACCTCGGCCACGACCGGCGCAGTAGATCTGATCGTCAGCTCCGGCACCAGACATTCTTGCAGTCTCAACCCGCCGTGTCGCGGGGCGAGCAAAACAGGACAGGTTCTGTAGTTAGCAAAACAGGACTTTCCTTGTCCGGCCACAAGATCACCGCAGGCGCAACCTGGTCGTCCCGGTTATATTCACCGGCGCGAGTCACGGACTGGATGAGCGCATCGAGCAGTGTCATTGCAGCGCCTCCCTGATCTGGCCCAACTGCCCCAGCGAGACGCACTCGATCTTTTCGTCCATCAAGTAGCCGGTCTTGCCGGGATAAACCACCCATAGCCGCTCCAGTTTCAAATCCTGCATTGCGATCCGCATGGACTTCGTGATCGTCGGCGCGTCCTGATATTTCACCTCGACACCCCAACGCTTGCCTTTCGCCAGGATCATCAGGTCCAGTTCCGCTCCACCGTGCGTGCCCCAGAAGTAGGCGTTCCGTTCCCCGGCCCACGAGAGGATTTGCTCGATCACGAATCCTTCCCACGAAGCACCGAGCTTGGGATGCGATTGTAACGCCGCCGCGTCCGGGATATTCAGCAGGCTGTGCAGCAGGCCTGAGTCCCGCACGTAAACCTTCGGCGACTTCACCACGCGCTTGCCCAGGTTCTCGAACCACGGCTGAAGCTGCCGCACCACATACGCGCCGGTCAGGACATCCAGGTATTTCCGGGTCGTGTGATGCGTCACCCCCAGCGAAGCGCCGATCTGCGACCCGTTCCAGACCTGGCCGTGGTAATGCGCCACCATCGTCCAGAACCGCCGCAGCACTTCCGCCGGAATCTGTACCCCCAACTGCGGCATGTCCCGCTCCAGGAACGTCCGCACGAAACTCAACCGCCACTGGCGGCTGTCCTCATCGTTCTCCGCCAGGAACGATTGGGGAAAACCTCCGCGCAGCCAGAGCCGGTCGCGCTGGTCGCCTCCCACTTCCCCCAGCGTGAACCCGCTCATGTCCACGAAGTGAATCCGCCCCGCCAGGCTGTCCGAAGTCTGGCGAATCAGGTCAGGCGACGCGCTCCCCAGCACGATGAACCGGCAAGGCAATGGTTTCCGGTCGGCCAGCACCCGCAACAACATCGTTAGTTCAGGCCGACGCTGAATTTCGTCCAGGATTACCACGCCGCGCTGTGACTCCAGAACCAACTGCGGATTGGCCAGTCGTGCCTGATCGTTGGGATTCTCCAGGTCGAAATACACGGCGTTCTCCAAGCGCCCGAGTTCCCTCGCCAAAGTCGTCTTGCCGCACTGGCGCGGGCCGAGAATCGCCGTCACCGGATTGCGCTTCAACCCGTATTCCACCCGCTGTAGCAATTCCGCTCGTTCAATCATGCGTGAAATTTGGAACAGCTACTTCCAAAATGCAAGAACATCACTCGCAGCCCTGTTGTCATTGGCGTTTCTACCTGGACGAACCCTCTGTTTCGAGCGGAACTTTAGATTCAGACGCGAAAACTAAAGTCCACTTTGCGATCCACCGCCCGCTCCACTCCCGCGCCGTCTCGCGCCTCTTTGCGGCGATCCCATTCACGCATCACGCATCACGATTCACGCGCCTTCCGCTTCTCCGCCAGCGTCAGGTGGCGGTCGTTGTCGCGCTCCTCGCCCCAAGGGGAGCCGGGCGGGTTTTTGCCCCGGTCTATGCCCCACTTGATGTTCGGGCGCTTGCGGAGCACGTCGACCTCCATGAACGGGCAGATGTTCAGGCGCACGCCGTCGTTCAGGTAAGGATGCCAGCCGATGGGTTGTTGCTCTAGCGGCTTCCACCGGACGAAAATGTCGTACGGCGCTTCGCCTTCGAGGATGAGCTTCAGCTTGTCCTGGAGCAATCGGGCTTTGAGCAGGCGGTCGTCGCCACCGGACTCCTCGTTGGCTACGGCGTCCTGCTGCTTCTTGATCCACTCGCCGAGGTAGGTGTAGGTCAGTTTCTCCAGCAGCTTGTGATCGAGCTTGTGGTAGTTGACCAGGGCGCTGAAGCCGTCTTTGCGACCATCCCAAATCTGCCAGACGAACGGGCGATTATGGAAACCGGGTATTCCTTTCTTGGCGATGCCTGTACCAACCGCGCCGAAGTGCAGCAAGATGCGCTTGCCCAGCATCGCCGCCGGCAAATCCAGCATCCGGCGATACCAGCAATTCTCAAAGTAGTTGGTGTTGCCAAATCCGAAACCGAACAAATCACTCTCCGGGCAGAAGGGCACGATGATCTTCGCCGCCAAATCCTGACCCGAAGCCAGGCCCCGCGCTCCGCCATCGGCGGTGGGATCAATTTCGAATTGCCATTCGCCGTTCAAGGTCAGCCAGTTCGTGCGCAGGGCATCTGGCCGCGGACGTTCCGGGCGTGGAACGTCACCTCTCATGCAACGCGGAATTCCCAAGCCGATGACCACCAAGCATAGCAGCCGGAAAAAGCTCTTGCGGATCGAAGGCGTGGCGCTTGAGTTCATTGCGCTGCGGGACGGCTCGTTGTTCCGTTCCCAGTTATTTCGGCGGCTTCACTGGGGCGGCGGACGCACTGCGGCGTGGTCCGCAGGCAATTCCTCAGCTTTGGGCGCGGGGAGCGTGACTTTGCCGATGGCGGCCCATTCGGCACCTCGCGCCAGCGTCACCTGAAAACCCCGACCCTGCATTGGCTTGGGGTTATCGCCCAGAGCGGTATGGAACACGCGCCCTTTGCCAAAGCCGATGGCCATGAGCATCGGCTCGTTCTCCTTCGTCTGCGGGGAGTAGGCCGTGGCAATGACGGTGAGATTCTTCGCTGGCCCGCGCAGCTTGGCGTAGAGTTCGTCGCCGGGATGCATCCATGTGAGCGGCAGTCCCTGAACGATCGGATGGTCGAGCGCGCGCGTCTCCATCAAGAAGGGGTTCTGGGGGCCGTGCGTGCCGCCTTCGCCGGGGCGGTCGTCGCGGACCACCTGGCCGTCGCGCCAGCGGAGCATCGGTCCGGATTTTTCATTGCGCCCACCCCAGCCGCCGACACCAATCATCTCGTTGTACTCCGGCCATTCGGGAAACGCATTGTCCGCGGCGTGGAATACCACGAAGCCGCCGCCTTCGCGCACAAACTTGACGAAGTCGGTGCGGACTTGCTCCGGCCACGGCTCGCCGTTGTAGTTGCCAATGATCACGTCGCAATTCTGAAACTTGGGCTGCCATTGTTGCCAGGCGGTCGCCTTGGTTTTCTCGAACTCCGCCAAATTCAGTTTCCAGCCCTCGAGCGCGGCTCCGAACCCGGCTTTTTGTTCGGCGGTCAGCGTGCCTTTGGGCGGGCGCGGTTCGCGGAGCGCGGCGGGAGGCGTGGTGAAGACCGTCACGGTGAAGCGCCCGGAGTCCTCCAAAATCCACTTCAACACCGGCGTGGTGGCCTTCCAATTGTGGTTGTTCTGCCCGTCAATGATCAGCGCGCGCAAAGGCGCAGCGTTGAGCGCGAGGCCAGTGACGAGCAAGGCGGCAACCGTGGCAAGGAGTCTTGTCAGTGGAAATTTCATGAATCAAGCGGTGGAGGTGGAAGACACTACTCGGCTTGGGGATTCAGTTTGCGCACCCAGACGTTGCGGAAGCGCACGGGGTTGCCGTGGTCTTGGAGATAGAGCGGCCCTTTCTCGACAATGCCGCGCAGCGGCGACGCGGTCGTGCCCTCGTTATTGAATTTCACGTGATCCTGAATCAGCACGCCGTTGTGGAGGACCGTGAACGTGCCGGGCCGCACCGTGCCGTCGGGGAGTTTTTTCGGCGGATGAAAGACAATGTCGTACGCCTGCCATTCGCCCGGCTTGCGGCAGGCGTTGACGAGCGGCGGGTAGTGGCCATACATCGCGCCGCACTGGCCGTTCGGGTAGGTCTGGTTCTGGTAGTTGTCGAGCACCTGGATTTCGTAGCGGCCCATGAGATACACGCCGCTGTTGCCGCGGCCCTGGCCGTCGCCTTTCACGTTGGTGGGCGTGGAAAATTCCACATGCACCTGGCAGTCGGCGAATTCTTCCTTGGAGAAAATGCCGCCGGGCGGGGTGCTTTCCATCACGCCGTTGCCGAGTTTCCAGGTTGGCTCCGGATGTTTCTCGCCGCGGAACATGGACAGATCCTTGCCATCAAACAGCACGATGGCGCCCGAGGGCGCGCGTTCGGGCGACCCGGGATCAATCACGGTCGGTTGCGGGTCTTCTTTCTTCGGCGCGGCTTTGGCGGCGGGGTTTGCGTCGGCGGCTGAGAGAGCGCTGGCGGAAACCAACAGCAGAGCGAGCGCAACAGAGTTTTGATACTTGGGTGTGAGCATGATGAGATGACGGAGGATGGGTGAGTTCATGGTTGTTTTGGTTGAGCGGTGACGGGCAAGGCAATTTCGGTGGTGAAAGCGAGATCGGGATCG
>CAIKLQ010000367.1 GCA_903828255.1 uncultured Verrucomicrobiota bacterium | reverse complement strand
GCCCCGATGTTCCACCAGTGCCAAAAACGCAGGCGCGGCAACTGGTCCGGTGTCGGCACCACAAACGACGGGCTAACGAGCCGACTGCTCCGGTCCTCCTCATAGTTACCAGCCAATACTGTTGCCGCACAGTTCGTCCCGGCGTGCGCCGCTTCAGGGCCACTGGTGGGTCTGCCAATCTCCCAGGTGCCGGTTTCGGCATACCAGTCGCCCAAACCCGTTTCAAAGCTCTCGGTCGCGCCATTCATGAAGCCCACGGTATAGGGGCCTTTGATCACGGCGACTTCATCCACGTCCCAACCGTCGGCCACATTGCCGTCGGCGTTGATTTGGAAGGCGATCTGGACGGCTTTGCCGCCGAAGGCGCTCAGGTCCACGACCGGGCGGGTCCAAACGCCGCTGCCGGTGGCGTAGTAGCGCGGTGAGAGATCGGCCCAGTTGTTCGTGCCGTATTTGATCTGCACCACGCCGTAGCTGTTGCCGCTAAAGGCATACCAATGCCAGAACTGGAGACGTGGGTTCTGGTTGGCGGCGGGCACTACAAACGGCAGCGTGCGAATCAGCCGCGAACTGGTGCTGCCGGGGTAATTTCCCGCCAGCACCGTGGCGGCGCAATTCGTGCCCTCATGGGTGCGGTAGCCCGCGCTGTTGGTGGCCGGCCCGGTCGCTGGGTTGCCGAATTCCCAAATGCCGTTGTCCACGCTCCATTGGTCCGTCGGGTCGGCTCGTTCAAAACTGTCCGTCCAGACGTTGGTGGTTTGGGCGTGGGCTACGCCAAGGGTGGATAGCCAGACGGTCATCACGCCTAGCATCAGGATTCGAGCATTTCGTTTCATAATTGACAGGCAATTGCTTTATTGACGCTCCGCGGTTCAGGCGAGGCAGAGAAGGGATAAAGTTCGGAAAGCAGCTCAACACCACACTCCGCAAACGCTTCCACGAAAGAATCGGCGATACTACGAGGGCCGTTTTACGTCCTCTGCTCAGCTCGAAAGTTTCCGATGTTGCTCCAAATTGCATGCTTACTACTTACTGGTTAAGCTGGCGCTGCATTTGAACCCAAGGTATCAGCCGATCCGAAAGGTTCTGGCCCACTGTGCTCCCGATTACCGCGGGCGGCAGACCCGACGTCAGCGCATTCCAAACAGGTCGCCCCCTGAGATTTTCCGGTTCTAAATTGGGAAATGCCGATTTCCTAAGCCGCCTGCACGTTTTCCGGCAGCCACTGAATTGCCCGGCTCTCGCCCACACAACCCACAGCCTTGAATTGTTAATACCCATGCATCACCGATTAACCGGCCTCCTTTTACCAAGAACCGGCCCCGAGACAATCAGGGCTGCCTCCTGATTTAAGGATAGGGGGAATCACTACAACCAGCATCCACACGAAGCGGGCTTGTGGCCTTCGGGCAAGCCGTTTCGCCCGACGGGCTGGCCGGGGAGATTCGGGGCCAGCAGGCTGAAGGTGGGGAGGGGCTGGCCCACAGGTTCGTGCTGCGCTCCAGGAAATGGTTCACCCCGGCCACGCTCTGCCAACTCACGGTCACGTTGGTACCGGCCCGCGCCGCCGAGAGCAGGCGCAACGCCGAGAGCGCGTTGGTGGGATCGGTCTGGCAGCGCCACTCCTGCCAGGTGGTGTGGCCGTCGGCGTCCGGGTCGGTAAAGTCCGCCGAGGCATCGGTGGGCAGCCTGTATTGTTGGAGCCAGCCAATGAACAGCCCGCTGACGCCCGGCTGGAACTCGTACGCGCCAATGTCCACCCTGGCGTCGACGATGCGCGGACGGCCATCCAAGTCGGTGCCGCCTGGGGCGAAGTAGTTTGTCCCGGCGTTGATGCACGGGGAGTTGGATTGCAACCGCAGGTTGCCGCCCGCGTAATCCACGAACAGCGGTGCGTTGGTGATATTGCCAACGCCCCCAGGATTCGGCGTCGTGCAGCAGTAGCGGAACGTGCCAGAGGAGTAATTCGGTTGGTTGAAATAGATAATGCAATTGTTGAGCGTGGAGGAGTTCGCCCCGCCGGCGAAGGATCTACCTGCATTGCCCGTCAGCGTGCAGTTGTTCAGAGTCCCCAAGTACGTCCCGCCCCATCGTAAGCCGAATTGCTGGTCAGGATGCAATTGTTCAACGTGCCCCAGAGGCCCCCCCCCCGCCGTGCTGGTAAGCCGAGTTGCGCACAATGAAGCAGTTAGTTACAAGAGCGTTTGTGGATACACAACACACGCCACCGCCGCTTTGGTCGAAGTAAGTCCCGGTCCACCGCGTCGCTCCGTTGGTCAACGTGAACCCGGACAGGCTGGCACCGTTGCCATTGCTGCCATCTGGCGCTTAGGTGCCTTGGATAGTCGTGGCCTGCGGGCCGTTGACGCTCCGCACCGTCAGCGGTTTGTTCACCGCCACGCGGTTGATAATGATGTTCGTCCCCGCTGCCCGCCCGCCGGTGGCGTAGGTGCCGTTGGTCACGACGATCTCGTCGCCCGTCTGCGCCGCGTCCACGGCATCCTGGATAACGTGGGCAGCGGTGGTCCAGTTAGTGTAGGGCGGCGTCGGGCTGGGACTGCTCGGCCAGACGTAGCGGGTGACCGAGTTGGGCTGATCTAATCTGGCGTTGTCCTCAAGCGGGCGTTGTCCCCACGATCTTGCAATGGATCCACGCGTCTTCCTCGAAGCCGTAAATCGCACAAAGGCGATGGTAGCCGTCCGCGATCACCAGTTTCCCGTGCGCCTCATCCCGGACCAGCAGAAGCGGCGAAAGCCCCTGACCGGTCGGGGCTTGGCTGCTGCTGGTCGCGGTCGCACGCCCGGTCGCCATCCCTCGCCCCGGGGGTCTTGGTCAATCGCGCTGGCGCTGCCGCACACCGCCCCTTCGATTTCCCGGACGGGCACTTCGCGCCCGCAGTCAACAACCGCATCAGTGAGCAGGTCGGCAATGATGTCGTCGGGGCAGCCGCGGCGTCGGAATCTACAAGCGGTTGCAAATAGCCACCGGTGGACGCCTGCGCCCGCGCAAGGATACGTCGCGAGTCGCTCTTGCATCCAGGAAGGTTGCCTCGACAACCAATCGCTACTGGTGGGGATCGCGGCGCTCACGTTGCCTCTCATTGTGAAGCTCCGGGAATTGCGGCGAATTCTCCCGCTGCGGCCCGGCGCTCAAATTCGGCGAGTTTTTCGGGACTCAAATAATGCTTCCCCGCGATAATTGTGGTGTTGAGCCAGCCGCGTTTTCGCCAGCGGTATCCGGTTGTTTCCGACCGCCCCAAGCGGTCCAACCAAATGTTTAGGGCAATCCACCCCCGCGGAGCGTTCTCAAAATTTTCGTTCAGTGTGTCCATAGGGTTTCACGAGTTTGCGTGACCGGCACAGCAAATCCGAAACGATGAATTGTTGGAGGAGGCAAACGATGGGCTAAGTGCGCAGAAATCGTCGGTAATTTGAATTGCGTTGCTCCGCTCTTGTGAGCCGCGTGAGGGATGGCTAGGAAACGAACGAGACTCGCATTAAGCGCTGGGCAATTGGCCCGCATTAAGCGCCGATTACGTTCCACGAGCGACTCGGGGGGCAGGAAACGGTTGCGAGTAGTGTGCTGGGCCGCTAGTGGTCATTATACACTGGCGCAACTCGCCCGGAGGGCCCGACGGGCCCGGTCCACCATTCAACTATGGCTAGGTCAATTCAGTGAGGGCGGCATCGAAAGATTGCTGGTGAGAAAATTTCCGCCTGGCCGGAGAAGCCCTATGGCTCAGACGGAGGTGCAGGCTCCATTGCTTGTCGGGCTCAAAGCCCGACGGTGGCGCTCCGCTGAACAGGGGCGAGTCTGGCTCAAGTCGGCTTACGACATCCATTTGACGACTAAATCTGTGCGGCGCCGGCTGCGGAAAATGGGCGTGCTGCTTCGCCCTCCCCATCTAACCCCGTTGCACGCAAAGGCGCATCGAAAACTATGCGGACGGCGAGGGTGCGCGAACATCAATCACCCGCTGAGGTTTTGGCTTATGACTTAGGTGCACTGGCGGCTTCAGCTTGTCTGGCGAAGGATTCGGAACCGGCGCTATGTTTGGGGAAACGATCGGAGGCCGGCCAAGATTTGACGCTCGTTGATAGTTACCTGGAGGCTTTCTACGAGCTTCTGGAAAGGGAGGAATGCCCGCTGGCCACCGCCAACAAATTCGTGGACGCGCTCAAGGGAGAGTGGGCTCCGAAACAACCTCCGGAATTATAGCCGGCGGTGAATCCTCAGCGCTGAGTTTGGGTTGCTTCAGTTTGAGTCTGAGCAACCGTCGCACCAGTTCGTAGGCCCAAGCGGAAAGCATGCGCGGCTTCCAGAAATTGTCGTGCCAAAACTCGGCGCCGGGTTTGGCGGCGTAATGACCATACTCGTCCTTCACCATGAACGGGGCGTGGTTCAACCAATGGTCCCAAGTGTTGGTTGCCGGGGTCGACGCGGTGGGACTGGCGGTTTTGGTCGCCGCCGATTCAGCCTTGGCTCGGGTTGGCTTTTTCATCGGGCGATGTGAAGCGGAGTTTTTGCGCCATCTGTCGCGTGTGTGCATCCGCGAGATGGCCATACACCTTGCCGATAAGAATGCCACCATCCCGATGGCCGGCCCATTGGGCGATGGTCATGTAGTCAATTCCGGACATGACGCAATAGCTGCAAAAGAAATGGCGGCAATCATGAAATCCGAAGGTCGGCAAGCCCGCCACCTCCCGGGCGCGGAGCAAACTTTCGCGAAACGTCTGCGATCGCACGTCCCGATCACCGCGTTGCGGCGATGGGAAAAGCCAATCGGAATCTGGAGCGCGGCGGGTCTGCATCGCCTTCAAGTGCGCTTCAAGCTTGGGGTTGAAATCCACCCGCCGGGCGGTGCGGTTTTTGGTTTCGCCGTCGCTACCAATGGTCAACTGCTTACGCTCCCAGTTCACGTCGCTCCACCGCAAGTGCAGGGTTTCGGTCATCCGGGCGCCGCAAAAAGCCATGAGCCTGATGTAATCGGCGAATTGCTGCGCGTTTTTCAAGGGGCGTCCGATTTCTCCGGGTTGCGCCCCCCGCCCCTCGCAGCAGCGCGGTTCGATAGCGGCGGCGCACAGGCGTTCGATGGCGTCCAGTTGGACGAGTTCTTTCTTGCGCGCTGTCCACTTGAGCGGCTTGATCGTTTCCGTGGGCAAACGGACCAGCCAGCCGTCCTGCACGGCGCGTTTGAGGACATTACGCAGAACGACAACGGAGAGGTTCACGGTGCGACCCGAAATTCCTTCCCCCTGCCGCTTGGCAATGAAGGCATGAATCATGGCGGGCGTGATGAGATTGAGACGCGTCTCGTCGAGGTGAGCCACCCAGAAGCGGAGGTGGCCCTTCTCGGTTTCCACGGTACGAGGGCGCTTGGCGTCAATCACCTTCTCGTAGTAGGCATGATACTCCTGAACGTAATCGGAAAACTTCGGACAGCGGCGGAGCCCCGGGAGTTCCTCAGTTTCGCGGCGGGTCTGGAGCCGGCGCAATTCGGCCTGAGCCTGCGGAAGGGTGTGGGCGGTGGGGAGCCGCACGCGGCGCGTTTCGCGAGCGCCGGTGCCCGGGTCGGTGAAGTTGAGCCGGGCATAGTAGTTACCATTGCGCGTCCACAATCCCCGAATCGCGTGCTTGCGCCCGTCCAGGACCTTCTGATAACCTTCGGGTCGATGCGCGAGCGTGGAGCCAAACGAACTGGATTTGCGACCCTTCGGGGGGTGGCTTTGGCCGTCTTTGCCATTCATTGGCCAGCAGTTGCACAAACAGTGGCACACAGTCAAATAGGTTTCGATGCTTCTCTCGTAAGTCGTTTATAGTTAGGTAGCCGGCGTGGCGGAATTGGCAGACGCGCCAGACTCAAAATCTGGTATCCGTGAGGATGTGTGGGTTCGACCCCCTCCGCCGGCACCATCAAAATAAAGGGTTTTTGAAGATTTCATGACTTGTTGTTACGCTGTTGTCACAGTTGGGAGCATGATAACGCAAGTTGAGCCTGCTTTCGTTCCCGAAACCCCCAAATCCGTTCGCCTCCCCAAATCGTGGCCTCACGCCGTCGAAGCCGGCGACGTTTCGGTAAAAATCTACCGGAACAAAGGCAACGTGCGCGGCCAGAACTTCACCAGCTTCGCCGTGAGCTACTACGCCAACGGCAAGCGCCAACTCCGCCGCTTCACGGACTTCGGCAAGGCGAAATCGGCCGCAGAGAAGATCGCCGGCCAAAAGGCCCAGGGCTCGCTGGGGGCCGCGGCACTCACTGCCGAGGTGCGCATCTCGTTCGAAGCCGCCCTCACGTTGCTGGCGCAAACGGAGGGCACGGGCAACGCCACCGCCCCGCGCCTGGTCGAGATCGTGCGCGACTATGCGACCGCCCGCGCCGGATTGCCCAAAGACGTGACGCTCGCCGAAGCCGCGCAGTTCTACAAAGCGAAGCACCCGGCCAACCAACTGCGCAAGATCGTGGCTGAGGTTGTGGCCGAGTTTATCGCCGACCGGCAGAGCGCGGGTTGCTCAATGGTGCATGTCCACATTCTCGAAGTGCGGCTCGGGCAGTTCAGCAAAGCCTTCGCGCTTCCCATGAACAGCGTGAGTGCGCCGTTGGTTCAGCATAGGGTTTACGGCGCGAAGAACTTGAAGACCGGCAAGCCCACCGGCCCCCGCACCAAAGAGAACATGCTCCTGCACTTCACCGCTTGGCGCAGCACTCTCAAAACTCAACTCCCCGACCCCCACGCCAATGACCATTGACCACCTACCCCTGGCCAAGCAGCGCCTTCGCATCCCGGAGTTGTGGACGCTGCTGCATTTGCCCGGCACGCCCGCCAAGTCCTGCCACGTTCCTTGGCGGGAGGACAAGAACCCCAGCGGCTCGGTCTACGCCGATGGGTTGCGATTCCACGATCACGCCACGGACGAGGATTTCGACGCGATTGATTTCCTCGCCCGCGCCTGTGGCCGCTCACTGGCCGACGCGATTGCAGAATTTAAAAGGCTCGCGGGTGTCACTTCACAGGCACCCACCTCCGATGCTCCCCGTCGAATTGTCGCCACCTACGACTATCAGGACAAAACCGGCGCACTGCTGTTTCAAGTCGTTCGCTTTGAGCCGAAGAGCTTTCGCCAGCGGCGCCCCGACGCCTCGGCTTCCGACGGTTGCGCCATTGTGAAACGCCGACGCGGCGTCGCGGCAGGTGAAACGATTTGAACCAAGATCGTGGCACGGAGGGCTTCCTCGGAAAGCTGCTTTTGTCCTTTGCCGCTGAAACAATCTGAAATACGCTCCCGCGCAGGTTCTGCATGACTTGGGGAGAAAAATCGCTGGAACACAGCTTCAGGAGCGCGGCTCACGCCGATTGCCCCATCCCTGAACATTCCCCAACCCCTTTCGCTGATTTCCCATGATCTGGATCGCCCCCTCAGAAAAGGACCACGACAACGCCGCGCTGGAAAAGCGTCTCTGGGATGCCGCCGACCAGTTTCGTGCCAACTCTGGCCTCAAGTCCCAGGAATACTCCGCGCCCGTTCTCGGCCTCATCTTCCTGCGCTTCGCCGAAGTCCGCTTCGCCGCCCAGCGCGCCAAGCTGGAGAAAGCCAGCGCCTCCGCCCGCCGTGGCAGCCGCGTGGATGAACCCGCCGCCTATCACGCCGAGGGCATCCTCTACCTGCCCGCTGAGGCGCGGTTCGATTACCTGCTCAATCGCCCCGAAGCCGAGAACATCGGCGCGAAGGTCAATGCCGCCATGCGCGACATCGAGAGGCACAACCCGCAGCTCGCCGGCGTCCTGCCCAAGACCTACAACCTCTTCACCAGCACCCTCCTCAAGGAACTGCTCAAGAAAGTCTCCGAGATCCCCGCCACCATCGCAGGCGACACGTTTGGGCTCATCTACGAATACTTCCTCGGGAACTTCGCCATGACCGAAGGGCAGAAAGGCGGGGAATTCTTTACCCCCAACTCGCAGGTCCGGCTCATCGGCGAAATTCTGGAGCCGTTCCACGGGCTCATCCTCGACCGCGCGTGCGGGTCCGGCGGCATGTTCGTGCAGAGCGCCCGATTTGTGGCGGCGCACAAGAAGAACCCGGCCTCGGAACTCAGCATCCACGGCAGGAGCGGGTGGATGCCACCGTGCGCCTCTGCCGCATGAATCTCGCCATCCACGGGCTGGAGGGCGACATCCGGCATGGGAACAGTTACTACGAGGATCCCCATCACAGCACGGGCTGCTTCCATTTCGTCGCCGCGAACCCGCCCTTCAACGTCAACGAAGTGGACAAGGAACGGCTCGCCACCGAGGTCGGCCCCGGGCGCCGTTACCCCTTCGGGCTGCCGCGCACGGACAATGCAAACTACTTCTGGATTCAGGAATTCTACTCCGCGCTCAACGAGCAGGGCCGCGCCGGCTTCGTCATGGCCAACTCCGCCTCCGATGCCCGCTCCTCCGAGCAGGAGATCCGCCGCCAACTCATCCAAAGCCGCACGGTGGACGTGATGGTCGCCGTCGGCCCGAACTTTTTCTACACTGTCACGCTCCCCTGCACCCTTTGGTTCTTGGATAAAGGAAAGGGAAAGTCGGCCCGCGCCGACACCGTCCTGTTTATTGACGCCCGCCACATCTACCGGCAGGTGGACCGCGCGCACCGCGAATGGACGCCCGCGCAGATTGGCTTCCTCGCCAACCTCGTTCGCCTCTATCGCGGCGAAGCCCTCGACTTCACCCTCGGCGGCGAAGAAGCAAAGGCGAAGCTCCTCGAAGTCTTCGGCAATCCAAAATCCAAAATCGAGAATCTAAAATTCAAGGACGTGCCCGGCCTGTGCCGCGCCGCCACGCTCCAGGAAATCGAAGCGCAAGGCTGGTCGCTCAACCCCGGCCGCTACGTGGGCGTGGCCGCCGGCGAAGCCGTGAGCGACGAGGATTTCAAGGAACAACTCGAAACGCTGAACGAGGAACTCGAAACCCTCAACGCCCAGGCGCGTGACCTCGAACAAACCATCGCCGGCAATGTGGCGGAGATTTTGGAAACATGAACGCGCTAACTCACAAGGATTCCTTGTCGGTTCCCAGCGCCAACGGCGCGACCTCATACCAGCCTGGGGCAACGCCCCAGGCCACCGGACCCAAACCACCAAAGGGCTGAAAGCCCGTTTCACCCCATGCCACAATCGTTAAGCCTCGTCGTCGTGCATGTCATTTTCAGCACGAAGGAACGCCGTCCGTTCATCGAGCCGGAGACACGCCCGAAGCTCCAAGCATATCTGGCTACCGTCGCGCGCAACGCCGGATGCGAGTCGTATCGCGTCGGCGGTGTCGCCGACCATGTTCACCTCGCCATCCGCCTTTCACGCACCATCACCATCGCGGATTTAGTCGAGACGTTGAAAACGTCCTCGTCCAAGTGGATGAAAACCCAAGCGCCCGGTCTTGCCGTATTCTCGTGGCAACGCGGCTACGGATGTTTTTCTGTCGGCCCGTCGGATTTGGATGCGCTTTGCGCCTATATTGACAGCCAGGAGGAACATCACAAAACGCGGACGTTCCAGGACGAGTTCCGGATGTTCCTGAAAAAATACGGCGTGGAATATGAGGAGGCGTATGTGTGGGATTGAACAGCGCATGAGTGCCAACGGCGTGGCGATTGGGCGAACGGCGAGCGCCAATGGCGATGTCACCGTGCGGACCGGGAGCGCCAACGGCGCGGTTTCATCCCTTGGGGCAACGCCCCAGGTTTGCGTCCATCAAATCGCACCAGGGCCAACGACCCGGTCCATTCCCGCGACGATGCGGTCCAGTGCAAATCGTTTGGCGGCGGGGATGGGACGGGCTTTCAGCCCTAGTTTTGTTCTGTCATCCGTTCCTGGGGCGTTGCCCCAGGCTGGTATGGGAGCGCACCTTTGGTGCTCACGGCCGGCGCGCGACCTCGAACAAACCATCGCCGGCAACGTGGCGGAGATTCTGGAGGCGTGACGATGGCAGCCAACGGGAACAAAAACTGGAAACCCACGAAGCTGGAGGACATCTGCGCCCAAATCACGGATGGCAAACACGGCGATTGCCAGGATGAGCCAGACTCCGGCTTCTATTTTCTGAGTTGCAAGGATGTTGCAAACGGAAAGTTGAACTACGAGGGCGCACGGCAAATCACTGAAGCCGACTTCCTCGACACCCATCGGCGAACCAAGTTTGCACCTACCGATGTTTTGATTACCAACAGCGGGACGATTGGCCGAATGGCGATAGCACCGGACAATGAATTGACGCGCCGGACAACATTCCAAAAGAGCGTGGCGATTCTGAAACCGATTGCGAGTCGCGTTGAGCCGAACTTCCTTTACTACGCGCTTCAGGGCGACATTCACAGGTTGATTGAGTTTGCGGGCGGCACGGCTCAGAAGAATTTGCTTCTCCGCGACCTTCGAGCGTTTGAAGTCAGCGTTCCCCCGCTGCCGGTGCAACGGCGGATCGCGGGCATCCTGTCGGCCTACGACGAGCTGATGGAGAACAGTCAGCGGCGCATCCGGCTCTTGGAGGCGATGGCCCGCGCCCTCTACCGCGAGTGGTTCGTCCACTTCCGCT
>CAIKLQ010000366.1 GCA_903828255.1 uncultured Verrucomicrobiota bacterium | reverse complement strand
TTCCTCTGGCAAAGCACCGGTCAGATCGAGGACATGAAACACGGCATCGCGCCTTACGTTCAGGCCAGCGAAAAACTGGGGCTCTCGCGCAGCGGCTGGGGTTGGGATTGTCGGCTGGCGGATTTCGATAATCGGGGCGTGTTGCAGGCGATGCAGGCGGTCGGGTTCATCAAGGGCAAGATCAACCGCTGGCCGGAGTTGCAATCGCTCGGCACCAGCAACAGCCGCATCGTCAGCGATCCGCGGCTGTGGCCCAACTTCAAACCCGGCGCGGACTTGAGCGGCCAGAATCTGGATCCGTTTTTTGTGCGCGCGGCTGACGGGCGATTCTACAACGTCGGCCCCGAAGTCGGCTTCACCGAGCCAATGGTCACCAAGGCGATCGCGCTCGCGGACGTGGACGGCGATGGCCGATTGGATTTTGCGTTCGGTAACCAGTGGCAGCCGTCCTATTTCTTCCACAACAATTCCCCGGACGCCGGCGCGTTTCTTGGTTTGCATCTGTTGCTGCCACTTGCGGCGGAGACGAACGCGCCGTTACGCCAACGTCCTGGGCATCCCGGCTTGGACCTGCATGGACGCCCGGCTGTTTGTGCCCAGGCGAAAGTCACCTTGCCCGACGGGCGCAAGCTGGTCGCGCAAGTGGATGGCGGCTCGGGGCACTCGGGCCGGCGCAGCCCGGACGTGCATCTGGGTTTGGGAAGACTGGATTTCACCGCGCCGCTCAACGTCGAAATCAAATGGCGTGATCAAGCTGGCAAAGCCCAGGAAACCATTTTGAAACTCGCGCCCGGCTGGCACACTGTCGTGCTGGGCAAGACCGCTGCCACAGCGCTCGCGGCGACCGGAGAAACGACCCGATGAACCAACCTGCATTTACCAACACCACCGTCCAGTTTTATCCCAAGGGCAATTCAAACTATCGCCTCATCGCGCTCTGGTATTTTCTGATTTTGCTGACGGTCTGGAATATCCTGGGCCACCTTTATCTTGGATTCGAGCAACCCTGGATCGCGCCTTTCGTGGGCGTTGGCACGGCCATGCTCATGACGTTGCTGCTCGATTGGGTGGACTCCAGGGCCCGCCAACGCCCGCCGCGTTTTGCGGGGGGCGCGGCGAACTTCATCAATCTCCTCGTGCCTGCGATCATTCCCGGCTTCGCGTGTGCGATGCTGCTGTATCCGAATGAGCGCATGTGGCCAATCGCGTTTGCCGCAGCCTTGAGCATCGCTTCCAAAGTCATCTTTCGCGTGCCATTGGGCGGCGGGCGGACGCAGCATTTTTTCAACCCGTCGAACATTGGCATCGCCACGACGCTCCTGCTGTTCCCGGAGGTCGGCTTCGCGCCGCCGTATCACTTCACCGAAAATCTCGTCGGGGTCTGGCACTGGATTCTCCCGATTTTCATTTTGCTGACCGGCGTGGTGATTCACGGATTCTTCACCGGCCGACTGCCGCTGGTGGCCGCCTGGCTGATCGGGTTTGCGTTGCAGGGCCAAATTCGCGCGCAACTCTACGGCTTCCCGCCAGCCGTGCCGCTCATGCCGATGACCAGCGCGGCGTTCATCGTGTTCACGCTCTACATGATTCCTGACCCCGCCACGACGCCGCTGCACAAATGGCGGCAAGTCCTGTTCGGTTTTTCCGTCGCGATGGTGTATGGCTGGATTCAAATGATGCACTGGGTGTTCGGATTGTTCTTTGCGCTGGTGGCGGTCTGCCTAGTGCGCGGCATTTCGCTGCATCTGTATTACGCCTTCAAAGGGCAGAAAGAACTGCCTGCACAAACAGCGCCGGCTGCTGCCTGAAATGAAACGGGAATGTCGAATGACGAATGACGAATGGCCGGGGCAGCCGCCTCAGTCAACCGCTGCGCCTTTCCATTCGTCATTCGTCCTCCGTCATTCGTCCTCATGACTTCTTCCATCGCCATCGTCGGCATGGCCTGCATCTATCCTGATGCACGGACGCCGGGCGAACTGTGGGAAAACGTGCTCGCGCAGCGGCGCGCGTTCCGACGCCTGCCCACCGAGCGGCTGCGCGCCGAAGATTATTTTTCCGCCGATCCGAAGACTCCCGATCACACCTACGCCTTCGAGGGCGCGGTGATTGAAGGCTACGAATTTGATCGTGTGGCGTTCCGCATCGTGGGCAGCACGTATCGCGCGGCGGACCTGACGCACTGGCTCGCGCTGGACGTGGCGGCCAAGGCGCTGGCGGACGCGGGTTTTGCGGAAGGCAAGGGACTGCCGCGCGACACCACCGGCGTGTTGCTCGGCAACTCTCTCACGGGCGAATTTTCCCGCGCCAACCTCATGCGGCTGCGCTGGCCCTACGTGCGGCGCGTGCTCGACGCGGCGTTGGCGAAGGAAAAGTGGACCAGCGATGCCCGGTACGAATTTCTCGAACACCTCGAAGCGGAATACAAATCGCCGTTTCCCGCCGTCGGCGAGGAAACGCTTGCTGGCGGACTTTCCAACACCATCGCCGGGCGCATCTGCAATCAATTTGATCTCAAAGGCGGCGGCTACACGGTGGACGGCGCGTGCGCTTCCTCGCTGCTCGCGGTGGCAAATGCGTGCTCGTCGCTGGCGGGTGGCGATCTCGATGTCGCGCTGGCCGGCGGCGTGGATTTGAGTCTCGATCCGTTCGAGATTGTTGGCTTCGCGAAAACCGGCGCACTGGCCGCTGACGAAATGCGCGTCTTTGACCGGCGCTCCGCGGGCTTCTGGCCGGGCGAGGGTTGCGGCTTTGTCGTGCTGATGCGGCATGAGGATGCAGTCGCTCAGGCGCGGCGCATTTACGCGGTCATTCGTGGCTGGGGAATTTCCTCCGACGGCAGCGGCGGCATCACGCGGCCCGAAGCCGAGGGGGCAACTCGAAGCGTTGCGTCGGGCGTATCGCCGCGCGGGTTTTGGCGCGGACAGTGTCACCTATTGCGAGGGCCACGGCACTGGCACCGCTGTCGGCGACGCGACTGAACTCGAAGTCTTGTCCCGCGCACGCCGTGAGGCGCGGGCCGACGCGCCGCCGGCCGTGGTGGGCTCGGTCAAAGCCAACATCGGCCATACGAAAGCCGCCGCGGGCCTTGCGGGTTTGATCAAAGCCACGATGGCCGTGCATACGCAGGTGCTGCCGCCGATCACCGGTTGCGAGCAACCACACGAACATTTCGGTGGGCCGTCGCCGGCATTGCGCGTATTGCGGCAGGCGGAAGTCTGGCCCGGCGACCGCGCGCTCCGGGCGTCCGTCAGCGCGATGGGTTTTGGCGGCATCAACGCGCACCTCGTCCTCGAAAGCGTCGTCGCCGGGCGGCGGCATTCGCTCAGCGCCCGTGAGCAGGCGCTGTCGGCTTCGTATCAAGACGGCGAACTGTTCCTGTTCGGGGCGGAGAGCGTCGGCGGAATGGTCGGGCAATTGGAAAAAGTGCTGGCGTTGGCCGGCGAAATTTCGCGGGCGGAATTGACCGATCTTGCGGCGCAGCTGGAACGGGAACTTCACCCGGGCGCGGTGCGCGGTGCGGTGGTGGCCGCCAAGCCGGCGGAGTTGGTGGCGCGGCTGCAAACACTGCGGTTCTGGTTGCAAACCGGCGTCGCGCCCCGGCTGCGACTGGCGGATGGCGTCTATCTCGGCTCCGGCGAAACGCCGCCGCGCATAGGTTTTTTGTTCCCGGGCCAGGGTTCGCCGACGCATCTCGATGGCGGCGCTTGGTGCCGGAGGTTTGAAACCGTGCGCGAGTTGTACGCGCGGGCCGGGTTGTCCGGCGAGACCGACACGATTTCCACGCGCGTCATGCAGCCCGCGATCGCGACGGCTTCGCTGGCGGGTTTGAAAGTCTTGGCCGAATTCGGGTTGACGGCAGGCGTGGCCATCGGCCACAGCCTCGGCGAGCTGGCGGCGCTGTACTGGGCCGGCGCGTATTCGGAGGAGGCGCTGTTGCGGATCGCGCGGGTGCGCGGCGCGGCGATGGCGAATTTAAGTGGGCCGACGGGCGCGATGGTGGCGCTCTCGGCGCCGTGGCAAAAGGTGCAGCCGTTGCTCGGGAACGAACCCCTCTCGATTGTCGGCTACAATTCGCCGCGGCAGACAGTCGTGGCAGGCGAGGTCGCGGCCATCGCCCGGCTGGAAGAACGCGCCGTGGCGCAGGGTTGGTTGGCGAGCCGGCTGCCGGTGTCGCACGCGTTTCACACGATGCTGGTCGCCGAAATCCTGCCCGCGCTCCGCCAGCAGCTCGCCCGCGAAAAATTTTCGCCGCTGGGTCGCCCGGTGATCTCGACCATCACGGGTGCGGCGCTGGACTCGGATGCGGATCTGCGGGCGTTGCTGGCGCAACAGGTGACTTCGCCGGTGCGATTCACGGCGGCACTCGATGTTTTGCTGGGCGGCGGGGAAGCAGTCTGGCCGGTGGACTTGTTGATCGAAGTTGGACCCGGCGCGGTGCTTTGCGGCTTGGTGCGGGATGCGGCGCAGCCGGAAGGCGGAGGGCAGAGGATGGAGATGGCAGATGGCAGATGGCAAAGCTCCGACCTCCGACCTCTGACCTCTGACCTCCGTCTTCCGCCGGTCCTGGCGCTGGATGCGGGTGGGCCATCATTGAAGGGTTTGCTCGGCGTGATCGGGGCGGCGTTTGTGGCGGGTGCGCCGGTGAAGCATGGGGCGTTGTTCGCGGACCGTTTCACGCGGCCATTTGCGCTGGATCGGCGGCCGATGTTTTTCATGAACCCGTGCGAGTTGGCACCGGTGATGGATGCGGCGGTGGACAAAGCGGAGCGCGGAGCTCCAGCTCGGCGCGAACCGACGGCAGAGCCCAGTGACCAACGCGCGGAGCTGGAGCTCCGCGCTCCGCTCGCGCCCCTGGACCTCGTCCGCCGGCTGGTCGCGGAGCGCGCGGAATTGCCTGTGGCGTCCATTCGCGATGAGAATCGGATGTTGAGCGACCTGCATCTCAACTCGATCACGGTGGGCCAGTTGGTTTCCGAAGCGGCCAAACAACTGGGGTTGCCGCGCATCGTCGGGCTGACGGATTTTGCCAACGCGACGGTCGCCGAAACCGCGGGCGCTTTGGAGGAATTGAAGCGCACGGGCGGCACGCTGCGTGCCGACGACAAGCGCCGTCAGCCGCCCGGGGTGGACGTTTGGTTTGATACGTTCGCCGTGGAATTGGTCGAGACCAAACGTCCCGCGCGACGGACGGGTGGGCGATCCGGGAAAGGGAGCTGGCAGGTTTTCGCGCCGGAGCAGCATTCGCTTGCGAACAAACTGCGCGAAGAAATTGCTCGCGCGGTTGGCAGCGGGGTTGTGCTTTGCCTGCCGGAGGTTACCGGCGAGGCGCAGATCAGCTTGATGCTCGACGCGGCGCGCGCTGTGATGGCGCTGACGGGTGAGCGGCGTTTTGTGCTGGTGCAGTATGGTTGGGGTGGCGCGGGTTTTGCGCGGACGCTGCATCTTGAAACGCCCGGCCTGATCACTTGCGTGGTGAATCTTCCCGCAAACCACGCTGGCGCGGCGAAGTGGATAGTGGGTGAAGCGCTTGCGGCGGGTGGTCATGTGGAAGCGCATTACGATGGCGAGGGACGGCGGTGGGAGCCGCGCTTGAAACTGAAATCCATGGTGTCCGACGAGTCTGATAGGTCGGACGTGTCGGACGGGTCCGACCGTGCGGCTGCCGGTAGCTACCTGCCTCCAAGAACTATGGGTGAGTTGCCCATAGGCCCGGGCGACGTGCTGCTGGTCACCGGCGGCGGCAAGGGTATTGCGGCGGAAGCGGCGCTGGCTCTGGGACGCGACACTGGCGCGGCGCTGGCTTTGTTGGGGCGTTCGGATCCGGAAACCGATCCGGTCTTGAAAACAAATCTGGCGCGCTTCGCGGCGGCGGGCGTGAAGTGTTGCTACGTGCGCGGCGATGTGACGGAGGCGGAGTCTGTCCGCGTGGCGGTGGTGCAAGCGGAGGCTGCCCTCGGGCCGGTGACGGCGTTGCTGCATGGCGCGGGCACGAATACGCCGCAGTTGCTGGGCGCATTGGAAGAGGCGGCGTTTCGTCAGACCGTCGCGCCGAAGCTCCAGGGCGTGCGCAATGTGCTGGCGGCGATCCCGGCGGAGCGGTTGAAGCTGTTGGTCACTTTCGGCTCCATCATTGCGCGCACTGGGTTGCGCGGCGAAGCGGATTACGCGACGGCCAACGAATGGATGACGGCGTTCACGGAGCAATTTCAAAAGGAACATCCGCGCTGTCGGTGTCGCGCGCTGGAATGGTCGGTGTGGTCGGGCGTTGGCATGGGCGAACGTTTGGGGCGCATGGATGCGTTGATCCAGCAGGGCATCATGCCGATTCCGCCCGACGAGGGCGTGCGGATTTTGCTGGAGACGTTGCGGCATCCGGCGGGGCCGGTGGCGGTCGTGATCACCGGAAGATTTGGCGAACCGCCGACGCTCAAGCGGGCGGGGCCGGAACTGCCGCTGCGGCGGTTTCTCGAACGGACCCGCGCGTATTATCCGGGCGCGGAACTGGTCGTGGAGGCGGAGTTGTCCGTGGAATCCGATCCGTATCTCAACGATCACGTCGTGCAAAAAGAACGGCTGTTTCCCGCCGTGCTGGGCTTGGAAGCGATGGCGCAGGCGGCGATGGCGCTGCTGGAGACGGACGTGCCGCCGCGATTTGAAAAGGTGGAACTAGCGCGGCCCATCGCGGTATCGCCCAAGCACGCGACGACGATTCGGATCGCGGCGTTGCGGCGCGGGCCGGGATTGGTGGAGGTTTGCGTGCGGTCGGAGGAAACGGATTTTCAAGTGGACCATTTCCGCGCGTGGTGTCGGATGGGTCGGGCAGGGGAGAGCGACACCTCAAGGCTCTCGCTTTCGCCGGCCCGGCGTGACTGCCTCTCGCTGGATCCGCACAAGGATCTTTACGGGCGAATTTTGTTTCATGAAGGCCGTTTTCAGCGGTTGCGCAGTTACCAGTTGCTCAAGGCCCGCGAGTGCGTGGCGGAGATTGCGCCCTTTGGGGTGGGAGAAGTCAGAGGGCAGAGGGCAGAGGGCAGAAGTCCGACCGCTGACTTCCGACCTCTGTCCTCCGGCCCGTGGTTCGGTCCGTACCTGCCGGCGGAGTTTGTGCTGGGGGATCCGGGGGCGCGCGATGCGACGATTCACGCGATTCAGGCGTGCGTTCCGCACCGGCGCATCCTGCCCACGGGCATTGATGAAGTGGTGATCTTGCGCACGGAACCGGGCGTGCGGTTCGTGCGCGCCAAGGAGCGCGGGCGGGACGGAAATGATTTCACGTACGATCTCGAGGTGACTGATGCGAGCGGGAGCGTGGTCGAGCGTTGGACGGGACTGCACTTGCGGGCGGTGGAGGAGTTGGCCAATCGTGAGGCGTGGCCGGAGGCCTTGCTCGCGCCGTATCTCGAACGTCGGTTGGAGGAGTTGGCCGGCCACGCCAACGTCGCGGTGGCACTCGAAAGCGGCGGGAAGTCGCGCTCGCCGGGCGCGACCGATGAGGCCATTCAGCAGGCGTTGGGGCGGACGGCACGCATCTGGCGGCGACCGGATGGCAAGCCGGAAACGATCGAGGCGGGCGGCGTTTCGGCGGCGCATTGTCGGGATCTGACCTTGGCCGTGGCGGGCGCGGACGGCGTGGCGTGTGATTTGGAAGAAATCACCGCGCGCTCGTCCGTCGCGTGGCGCGGGCTGCTGAGTGAGGGACGATTCAAGTTGGCGGAACTGATTTCCCGCGAGCGGGGCGAGGGCATGGATACGGCCGCGACGCGGATGTGGGCGGCGGCGGAATGTCTGAAGAAAATCGGACTGCCGCCAGACGGGCCGCTGGTTTTGGAATCCACCACGCCGGATGGCTGGGGGTTGCTACGGGCCGGCGGGCTAACCATCGCGACGTGCGCGGTGTCCGTGGCCGGAGTGGAAGCGGGGTTGGTGGTGGCGGTGGCGTTCAGGAGCCGTGCGGCTGGGGAACAAGAGCGCGCCCGTACGGTGAGCGGTTAAGTGGGAGTCAGAATTGCCGGATGGATCTGACGGCGGGGTTTCGGTGAGCTTTTCAGTTTTTTATGCGCTATTACGAATATCGGCACATTGTGAGTTTTCAGGAGACGAACCTCGTGGGGAACGTCTATTTCACGCACTTCATGGCGTGGCAGGGGCGTTGCCGCGAAATGTTCCTGCGCGATCACGCGCCGGATGTGATTGAGGGTTTGAGCGGCACGCTGAGTCTCGCCACGGTGCGTTGTTCTTGCGAATACTTTGCCGAACTGACGGTCTTCGACGAAATCATCGTGCGGATGCGCCTCGGGGAATTGATGCAGAATCGGATCACGCTGACTTTCGAGTATTGGCGGCGCAAGGAGGACGAGGAGCAACTGGTCGCGCGCGGCGAGCAACAGGTGGCGTGCATGAATCGGGAGGAACACCGGCTCGTGCCGGCCCCGGTGCCGGCCTCGTTGCGCGAGGCGCTGGCGGCTTATGCGGACTGAGCGCGGGCAACGAAAATGAGTTTCATCAAGACAGATCTGGCAGCGAAGGCCCATCGCTCCAACACGGTGGATGCCTACCAGGTGTCCGTGGAGCGGGCCATCCGCCACATGAAGCAAAATATCGCCGAACCGCTGGACCTGGAGCGGCTGGCGGAGGTTGCCGCCGTGAGCAAGTTTCACTTCGTGCGGGTGTTCGATCAGATCACGGGGACGACGCCTAATCATTTTCTGGGTTGCCTGCGGATGCAGCGCGCGAAGGAATTGCTGCTGACGACGAATATGTCCATCACCAACATCTGCCTGGAGGTCGGCTACAGTTCGCTGGGGAGTTTTTCCAAAAACTTCAACGCCCTCGTCGGGTTTTCGCCGCAGGATTTCCGCGCGATGCCTAAGAAGATGGACGCGATGAAGTTCGCGAAAACCATCTGGGGCTTCCTCGCCGCGCGTTACAAGGTGACTGGCCCGCAGCTTGAAGGCGTGGTGGAAGGTCCGGCGCGCCCGCGGGGATTCACGTTTGTCGGCACCTTCAACAAAGGCGTGCCGCAGGGCATTCCGTATTCCGGCACCGTGCTGCTGAGCCACGGGACGTTTCGTATCAAGCGACCGGTGGAGTCGGAATTTTATCTCATGGCGGTTTTAATTCCGTTCACCGCCAACCTGGCCTCCATCGTCACGACGATTCCCGTCGGCTTGGTGGCGAGTTTACGAGTGCAGAATGTCGCTGACGAAGCGGCCCCCAAGCCGCGGCTCCGGTTGCGCCCGTTGTGCCCCACCGACCCGCCGATTGTGCTCGCGCTGCCCGCGCTGCCGATGCAGCCGTATTGAAGGCGCTCGCGGTCGGCGATGCCTCCCGCCGACAATCCAAGGCGGCAAATCTCCTGCCGCTGCTGAGCAGGTCGGGGCGCAGATTCCCTCTTTCCTCGTCCCATTGAAACCGAGCCTTTTCGGAAAGCGGTCTTTCCGATGCCGCGGACGCAGGGTGTAGCCGAGGTCGCCACAAAATCGCCGCCGTCGGCAACGAGGATGGGCTTGTCGTCCAACGCCGAGTCCAGTTCGCGGAAGAGTTTGATGGGGTTGATGCCGCAAGCCGTGGCGGTGTCCCCCTGGGCGTCGCGGGCCTGGTTGGGCATCGTCACCTTGGGGGCAAAGCGCCGGGAAACTGCTGCAAATGCTGCTTAAGATACCCCTTTCTCCACCGTTCGGACGCTGCCCAAACCATCTAATTGTCCCGATCAAATTCGCAATCCAGGAGAAGCGCGGTTTGGTGAACTCTGCAATACTCACTCTCGAACCGTTTGAAAAGTATCGCGAAAAAGTAAATTTGAATCTTATGAAACAGCTAAATCTTTCCGTCAGTTGCGCCGTGCTGGCCCTCGCCGTTGGGTGGTTACAGCAATCCTCGGCGGCTACTACGTTCCCGCTCCAAGGTGATGACACGACTCCGAGCATGGGCGTGTTCCGAATCGTGGTGGACCCGGCTTTTCGCGGGCTGATGGGTCCCGTGGGAGCGATGCCGGCCTACACTGGCTACAAAACTTCCGACGGAAGGTTGACCAGTCCGCTCCTCATTGACAATACCACGACGATCGGACGGAGTGATCCCCATACGACTCCTTACCCGGCGGTTTTCCCCATCGCGATTGGGGCCGGTTCGTGGGACAGCATCGCGGGCTACGCAGATTATGCGGCGATCCCCACCCTCTGGTCCGCTGCGCCAATCAACACAAGGGAAGTCCTGACCGAGATCAAGAGCTTTATTCTCTTGAGCGTCACTCCCGGTTCGGACGGAAAGCAATGCCCGCCCGATCCGCGCATTCCGAGCGTCCCTCTCTCCTGGCCGATGGTGAAAGCCGGAACCATCGCTGGCGTCAGCCCGCGCAGCCTCGGCCTCGTGCAGCAAAATGTGCCTGGGGACCCGTCGGATTTCCCCGCGCGCAGCTTCTTTGACATTTTCGTGGAAGTGAACCTGCCGCGGATTCCGGGGACGGAATCAGACCTCGCTTTTCCGCCAACCGGTGCGGTTCTGACCAATGGCTCGCCGTTGCTCATCACGAACTTGGACCTCCAGGGATTTCCGCCGTCGGTCATTTACATTCACGGCGGGACGCCAGCGGTGCCGGTGAAATTCAAGGCTAACAATCCGCCCTACTGGACCGCGGGTGATACCTTTGGCTACCTTGTGTTGGCCGGCCACGGCACGATCACCTCCGACTGCACCGACCCCAATGGGCAAGGGGCCCTTTTGGACACCGTGCTGGGCCCGATCGGAAACCCCAAGCCAGAAATGTCCGTCGAATGGCCCCACACCAACGCTCTCTGCCCATCGGCTGGCACCTCTTACGACTCGGTGAAGGATGACGATGTCATCAGCTTCGGCACGATCAAGGCCCGCAATTTCAGCCACAGTAATTTCCCCAACCCCATCACTCCGCCGGCGCTGAACAGCACGGCGATTTACTCCGCCCCGAACACATTGGTGACCTTTGAAATCTCCATGGATAACGGGGCGAATTGGTCTGCTGCTCAAGCCACTGGCTTGGTGGAAGTGAGCATCCACCACACTTCGGATGTCGGCACGTCCAGCACCTTTGACACGGAAATGACGAAACTGGACATCCAGGGCGTCGGTCCGCTCGGGCCGTTTCAAGTGCGCGAAAGCCCCAGCAAACAGTCGCTCGGCAAACATACCATCCGCCCGGATGGAAGCTTGTTCCGCATCAGCAGTTTCTTCGACGTGTTTCTCGAACTGAGCATCCCCGGCCAGACCCCGATTTCTGCGGATCGCTCCATCCGGGTGCAGCCGACGCCGCCGCCGCCGCTGCCCCCCATTGGGTTGAATTGCTCCACTAACATCACCGTTACCGCCAGTGGCCAGGCGGGGGCCGTGGTTTATTTCTCCAGTTCCGCCACGGGCGGTTGCGCGCCGGTGACCGTGAACTGCATCCCGCCGAGCGGGAGCACGTTCCCGGTTGGCACGAACGTCGTGACTTGCACCGCTACGGATGCCTGCGGGCAGACGACCAATTGCAGCTTCACTATCACCGTGAAGCCACTGACCAACGATCCTTGTCAGGAGCCGGACAACGGGAGCGGCACGGTAACTCTGCCGCCGCCGGGTTGCCAGTATCTAAGCCCCGATCAAGTCCACCTGATCATTGCCGGGCTGCCAGCAGGTACGACCATCGAGTTGGCCGCCATCCACAAGGATTTCATCTGCCACGAAGGCCAGCACCCCTGCACGAACGATTGCTACGCGACCGGCAGTTGCAACCCGACCAACGGTGGGAACGAAACGTTCGATAGCACCTTGCAGTTGCATCTCGTGGGCACCGGTTCGTTGCTCGGTTGGGTGCGGGACCTCACGATTCCGAACGTCTCCTGCCAATCTCAAGTAGGCCCGCGCTATCCAGGAGCTCCGGTACAGAGCTTTGACACCGAGATGATGCAGGTCCAAGGGCAGCTTCCGCCGGGAGATCCGGATTTCGATCTGCTGCGCATGACCGCCGGCTCCGGCTTCGGATTGCCCAGTCCCGGTCACACCACCCTTACTCAACTCCCGGGTGGAAACTGGGCGGTGGACAGTTTCTTTGACATCACCTACCGGATTGACTTTGTGGGCAATCCAACCGGAAAACTGGGAGGCATGTCCGGCTCGACGATGGGCACCATTCGCATGGTGGCGGTGCGTCCCCCCAATAATCCGTTGGTGGTGAACTGCTCGACAAACATCACTGTGACGGCGACCAGTGCGACCGGTGCCGTGGTGAGCTTCAACAGCTCGACCACGGGCGGTTGCACGCCGGTGAAACTTAGTTGCAATCCGCCGAGCGGGAGCACGTTCCCGATCGGCACGACCGTTGTGACCTGCAACGCCGGCGATGCGTGCAACGCGACGCAAGTCTGTGAGTTCACGGTCACCGTGAATCCGCTGCCGTCCATCAAGGTGACTTGCTCGACCAACGTGACAGTGACGACCACCAGTGCCAATGGGGCGGCAGTATCCTACAGCAGTTCGGCCACCGGTGGCTGCGACGGACAACCGACACTGGTTTGCAATCCGCCGAGCGGGAGCAACTTCCCTATCGGCACCACTACCGTGACCTGCACGGCCAATAATACCTGTGGCGAGACGGCGGAATGCACCTTCACCGTCACCGTAGTTCGGCTGACGCTTACGATTCAGCCATTCGGCAAAGACGTGCGCGTGATCTGGAGCACCGGCACGCTCCAGGAGGCCGGCAAGGCCGAAGGTCTGTATATAGACATTGATCCGCAGCCCACGTCGCCGTGGACCGTCACGCCGAGCAGCGCGAGGCGGTTCTTCCGCGTGCGCTCAGGGCAACCGGGATTCACGTTCTACGATACCGAGATGCTGCAGTTGGACATTGCCGGGGGCAATCTGCCTGCGGGCATGATGATCCGCGAAAGCCCTACCCTCGTATCCACCGGCAAGACCGCTATATCGCCGGCGCCTGGCGGGGGCTTCATCATTGACAGCTTCTTTGACGTGTTCACGGAACTCAGCACGGACGGCGGCAGCACTTGGGAACCGGCCATCGGCCCGCCGCCGCACATGCGGTCCACCAGCACCGCAACGGCTAACAACCTGCCGCCGAGGGATGCGAACTATGTCAGTCCGGCCGATTGGCACGCCGCCTATGCCGCCGGCATTTACCTGACCAATGCGAGTCACTTCCAATTCACGGGGAGCTTTCCGCCGCCACCGCCGGGCGGCGTGACTAATACCCACACCTTCAGTTCTACGGTGAACATGCAGGTGCGCTTGACCCCGACCGGGGCGTTCCAACCGGTGTCTGCAACCGCCCAAGTTAAGGTAGAGGTCAAGAGTCGGCCATAACACAGCTACAGCTCATTTACCCAAGACCGGGCTTCGGCCCGGTCTTTTTTTTGACCCGAACTCCGACAAGGAAATGGGAACGCACGCCTCTGGCACAGCTCTCGACGGCTCGCGCTGGAATGGGACAGAGAATGTGTCACGAAGGATTGGAGGAGTTACCCAATCCGGCACTCGGGCCGCGGGCGCTTCCCATTCCGATTGCGGAGTTCGGGATATTTCGAGTTCCCTCGGGCAGCTACTTCGATGACTTGTCAGCCGTTGCGCTTCCGCCGTTTCTCGCATCTTTCAACGGCCACCAGTGCAGTAGCACCGGCAGGATCAGCAACGAAGCCACTAGACAATCTACCAATCCGAGCACGACTAACATTCCGAGGCGGGAGTTGGCGGGCACTTGGGACAACATCAGCACGCCAAAACCACAGGATACCGCCAGGGTGTTGATTAACACCGGTGGACCGGTTAGGGCCATCGCCCGGCTCAAAGCCTCCAACTTCGTACCGCTCGCCGCACCCGCCGAACCGAGTCCTTCCAGTAGGTGGATGGCGAAGTCCACGCCGATGCCCAGGGTCATACCGGCAAACATTGAGGTGGCCACGCCGAGGGGAATACCCAGCCAACCCATCGCCGCAAAGTTGATGGCTACCGCCAACGCGCTGGGAATCACGCAATAAATGCCCCAGCGCAATGAGCGCCCGAGCAATGCCGTGACTAGGTAAATCCCGACGAGCGACCAGAACAGCGATTGCATTTGCGTCGTGACGATGCCCTTGATGAGCGACTGGCTGACCGCCACGTCCCCCGCGAAGCCGAGCTTGATTCCCTTGGGCGTGAGGTGCTCGCGCTCGTAGGTGCGTAGGTCGCGCATGAGTTGGGCGGTGTCCCGGAAGTTGGCGTCCTTTAGGAATACTGTGGTCAACGACTGCCAATAGTTAGTGTCCACGATCTGCCGCAGGCGTTGCTGGCCGAGGGCCAAGCCATAGTAGTCCCACATAAGTTTGATCTCGGCGGGATCGTCGGGCAGGCGGCGGGCCTGGGGATCACTGGGCCGCGCCATGAACCGCGTCGTTTCGAGGTAGTCGTAAGGACTGAGCACGCCGCCGACGGCGTATTGCGGGCGCTGCCGGATGAAGGTCGCGAGGTCCGCGATCGCGTGAATGATTTCCGGGCGGACGTGGCTGTGGCTGACCACTTCGAAATGGGCCTGGCCCGCTTGGGCGACATTTCGCCAGAAATTCGGGGGCGTATCGCGGGTCGGGATGCGCGTGGCAAGGTTGGTGCCCAAGCCGTACACCATTTCAATGCGCGATTGCAAAACGCCCCACGCTGCCTCGTTAGTCGAGCTGCCAGTCCGGGTCGTATTGGTGGTGGAAAGGGTGATCGCGCTACCCGCGATCAAGGTCGGGTGCTCCACCAGATCGCTGCGAAAGATGACGCCGTCGCGCATCATGGCTGATGCTTGGATTTCGCCCCGAATTATTTTGGGCGCATCAAAGGAAACAAAGAGTAGGTGCATCCCATAAAACTCATCATTCACCAACCGCGTCGCGCGGCGAAATTCGCTGTCGGGATCGAAGCCGTCCACCCAACTATCCTGGACCACCAGTCGTCGCAAACCCGACGGCACCAGCGCGAGGACCAGCACCAGCAGGCCCACCACCCACCAGCGCTGCCGCACCACCGCCACCGCGAGACGCGCAAACGCTGCGGCCAGCCATCCCGGCCCTCCGGTGTTGGCGCGTTGCTGTCGCGAAACCAGCCGGTCCGGATTGATCAGCGTCAACATTGCCGGAATGACCGTTAGCGAGTAGAACAGACTGAAGAGCACTCCTACCGCTGTGAAAATGCCAAACGCCTGCACGGGCCGCAGCGGCGAGAAGGCGAAGGAGACAAAGCCCATCGCCGTGGTGAGCGTGGTGTTGACGACTGGGCAGACCATTTCCTCGGTCGTCGTCTTGACCAACTCGATGTGCGGGACGCCTGGGTTTTCGCGGAGCAGCGCAAAGTAGCGACTAAAAACGTGAATCTCATCCGTCACACACATGGCGGTAAGCAGCACGGGCATCACGGCGACCGTCAGATAGATCGGCACTCCGAACCAGCCCATCAGGCCAAACACGAAAAGGAGCGTGGCGGCCACTTCCGGCAGCGGCAGCACCGTGGCCAGAACATTTCGGAAGCTCAGGAAAAAGATCAACATCATCACCGCGATCGCCACCGGGACCAGTCCGAGGTGCCGGGCGAGGAGCCGCCGCAGTTCGTAAAAGCTTCCCGGCATCTGCCAGGCCCCAGTCTCTTTGTGCGAACGGGTGCTCGTCCCGAGCAATGCCTTGGGCACGCCGAGGTCTTCGAGAATGTGGATGCCCAACAGCGACTCGGCCACTGGGGCGCCCGTCACGGAAACATCCTCAGCCACCGGGCCGCGGGCGGCGATGACCGCCAGCACATTCTGGTAGAGTCGCGTGCGATCCCCGCGATCTGGCGCGCCGATGAGAATGCACGTGGACTGACCGTCGCTGGAAACAAACGTGCCCGTGTAGAGTTCGATGCGGCGCAGGTCTTCCCGCAATTGGTCAAGTTCCGCCCGGGTTTTCAGGGGCGGTTCGAGGAGCGTCTGGTGAATGAGTGAGGCGGGTCGCATCCGGAAGCTCGGTTCCGTGGCCAGACTCAGCACCTTGGAAGGGTGGATGCCCGGTAGCTTCTGGAATTCCGTCGTCAACGCGCGAACGAGTTGGAGCGTGGTCGGATTGAAAATGCCGTCAGCCGAGTCGGGGCGAATCAGCACGACCAAGTTGTCTTCGATGCTGAACCGGCTCCGAATGGCCCGGTCGAAGACGACTTCGGGTGCGTTTGGCGAAACGAGCGCATGGCCGTCCGTGCGCAATCGCAGCCGGCCGACCCCGGGCGCGGCGGCGAGGGTCACCAGGCTGGCAATGACCAGCACGCGCTTGGGATGCTTGATCGCGTAGGCCGAGAGCGCGGAGAAAAATCTCACGATCCATTCGTGGGGCAGCGTTAAGATTCTGGAGGTTCGGCCGCGCTGACTTTCCATGCAGATGAAGGGGGCCGACTAACGTAAGCGGCTGCTTTGAGTCTCAATCCAGCCCCAAAACTTTGCGCCCCTCCGGCGTGATCATCGAGTGATGCCATTGCGGCTCCCAGACGATTTCCACATGAGCGTCGGCAACGCCGGAGAGGCTCAGCAATTTCACCTGTGCGTCGCCAGCGATGGCCGGGCCCATGCCGCAACCGGGCGCGGTGAGCGTCATCTTCACATCCACCCGCGCGTTGCCGTCGGGCAATTTCGCGAGCTGCATGCCATACACCAGCCCGAGGTCCACGATGTTCAACGGAATCTCCGGATCAAAACAGGTGCGCAACGTGTCCCATACCAGCCGCTCGTCCACCGCGCCCGCGCCCGCAGTGGTTTCCGCCGGCCGTTCCAGGCCCAATGCGTCGGCGTCTTGCGGCGCGATGCGAAACAAGCCCCCCGGCGCGTGAACGGTGTAACTGCCGCCAAGCGTCTGCGTGATGTCCACAGTCGTACCCGCCGACAGCGTGACCGCTGTGCCAGCCGGAATTTGGACCGCGGCGCAATCGCGCTGTAACTGAACTGAGGTGGTGGCTTGCATAATCTGGACGGCAACTTACCGGTGAGCCAGGCGAATTGCCATGCCGGAATGTGTGACGATCGCTCTTCAGCCAATGGGATGGGGTCGCGTTTCCGCCGCCCCGCCGCAACCCCGGCGGGGTGGTTTGGCCTCGGCCACGCTTCTTTATCGCCAGCGATGTGAGGAGGCGGAGGGAGTGCTTGTCGCAGGGGTTAGCCGTCTTACTTCGGCGACCACAGTCGGGCGGCGAAGCGCTTCGGCCGCGCCTGTTCCCGTGGGGGGTCTTATTTGGAGTCGGCGGTTCTGGACTTCGCGAATTCGGCGTAGCGTTCAGCGACCTTGGCTTGCTTGTCGTCGCCTTCGTGCAGGTAGATGCGATAACGGAAGGTCACGCTTTGGCCAGCGGGCACGACGAGATTGCCGGCGGATTTGTCGGGAAGCTTCTCAAAATCGTGCCGGCCAAACGGGTTCGCGGCGAACAGCCCGTAGTCGCGCACATGCCACCACGTTGGAAAGCGCGGGTTTTGCGGATGATCGAAAATGGCCGCGCCCAGCGTCTGGCCAGCGACCGGTCCGTAGTAATCGCACCACGCAGCGCGTTGACCCCAAGTGGCTCCGTCGCGCACGCCTTCGCTGTTCACGATGTGGCCGGTGGGTTTACCGACGTTGTCTTTGTTTGGCGCCAAGCGCATCGTGTCGGCGAGGCGCAAGGCCATCGTGCCTTCCTTGGTGTCGCCGAGCGTGACCTCGCTCTTGCCGGCGTGCAGGGTGATTTCGAAATCGAACAGCCGCTCGTTATCCGGGCGGTTGTAAATTCGGAGCGTTCGGTCGTCCGTGCAAACCACCGTGCCG
>CAIKLQ010000365.1 GCA_903828255.1 uncultured Verrucomicrobiota bacterium | reverse complement strand
TTCTTTGTTCGAGGTGGTCCAACTGTAATTGGACTTGGCGTCGAGCTGTTTGGCGGCGCTGGTGACTTTCGTGGTGGCGTCGGCGGCGGACATCACGTTGGCCGTCAGACCGATCAATCCGAGAACGGCGATGAGCTTCATCTGTTTCATGTTCGATTATTGTGTTCGTCTCGCGGTCAGGTTTCCGGGGGGCACGATCTGAGACGCTTCGGTCGTAACTCCGGCTGGAGTCGGAGGATGTGGGTTCGCTGGCGCGGAAGCAAGCGGACTTCAATTTGTCTAACGCCGGACTTGCAAAACCGGGCCGCAAAGTTCACGGTGAAGGGACTATCGGAGAGATAGAGCTGGTTCGCTGATTCGCCGATAGTCAGTTCAATGCCGCCATTTATGAAAACTCGCTTGCTTCGCCGTCGCCCTGTCGGCTTCACCCTGATCGAACTGCTCGTGGTCATCGCCATCATCGCGATTCTGGCCGCCATGCTGTTGCCGGCGCTCGGCCGGGCCAAACTCAAAGCACAAGGGATCCTGTGCATGAACAACGGCAAGCAAATGATGACGGCTTGGCGGATGTATTGTGACGACAACTCGGACAAAGTGCCGTCGGCTTGGGGCAGCACGGGCGACTGGATGCCGAACGCCAACATGAGTTGGACCGGCAATCCGCGGCAGGATGGTGGGAATCCTTGGAACTGGGATCCTCAAAGCCTGAAGGTTAGTCCGCTGTGGTCTTACTGCGCGAACAACGCCGGTATCTGGCGCTGCCCGGCTGACGACCGGTATCCCTGCATTCCTTCATCCGGGATTTACAAAGATCAGTCCGTCCCGCGGGTGCGCAGCATGTCCATGCTCAGTTGGTTCAATGGCGCCGACGCGGATGATCCGGGCTTGGGCGGGGCGGGATGGCGCAAGTACAAGAAAATGAGCGAGGTGGTAAATCCCGGTCCGGCGATGACCATCGTGTTTCTCGACGAACGTTGCGACAGCATGAACGACGGCGAGTGGTGTACCAGCATGTACGGCTGGCCCGATGCGCCGACCCAATGGAAGATGATTGATTTCCCCGGCAGTTATCATGGCGGGGCTGGCGGATTCTCCTTTGCGGATGGCCACTCCGAAATTCACAAATGGAAAGATCCGCGGACCACCCCGGCCATTGGCAAGTTGTTCGGTCTGAATGTTCCTTCGCCAAAAAACGTGGATGTCTATTGGCTCATGGAACATTCCACGCGGAAACCCTGATCAACTAGGCGTTTTCTGATTGGTGGACCGAAGCCCCCACAAGATGGCATGACGGGCGATCGGGCCGGGTTGGCTTAGTTGCGCTTGCTCTGCTTCAACAACTCGTAGGCCCGTTTGGCGTTGGGATCGCCAGCCTCCATGGCGGCAACGAGTTTAGCCACCATGGCCTGCTCCGAGTTATACACGGCCATGCCTTGCTCCAAGGTCAGATTCTGACGGGCCTTGATGACTTGGAGGGACTGGATGGCTTGTTCGTAGTTGGCGGTTCGCAGGGACTCGGAAACCACCGCTGCGGTTTGTTTGACCTCCACGCTTGCGCCCGTGAAAGCCTGTTGAATTTGTGACGCCGCTTCTTTGGGCTGCGGCGGGGCGCCTGCGGCGGTGATTTCTTTGGATGATTTGGAGCATCCGCTGGCCACCACAAGCAGCACGGCGAGCAAAGCCCCCGGGGGGAGTGAGTGAGTTGTGTTCTTCATAATCCGCATTCCCAGCAAGTCGTTTATCGGCGTGCCAAATCAATCACCCGTCGGGCTGCCCGGGTTGCACCACATGCGTCCGGGTCGGTCGCCGCGAAAGCCGGCTAGGCCGGCCTCCTGGGCATATTTCTTGAATTTGATGAACTCGGTCTGGCCACCGAACATGCCCATCACAATACCGCCGTTGTGCCGCTGGCTGCCGCCTTCATCCGGCCGACTGGCCACATTATCGTAGTTCTCGGGCAGATTCTCATTGGCCTCTCAATAGATCATGCAGTTGGCGCGAAACTGTCCCATCTTGTAACTGACGTAGGGGAGACCCGTAGGACTGGTCGTAAAAGCCGAAACCGAGCCATTGATGGTGTAACTGCTAACCTTCATGTCCCGGGCGCGAAACAAGGCGGTATTCGTGTTCTCAGTCGGACACCGATAAAGCGTCGGCGACCGGTGAAACGGCCAAAGCTGC
>CAIKLQ010000364.1 GCA_903828255.1 uncultured Verrucomicrobiota bacterium | reverse complement strand
GTCCACGATGACATTGTTTCAATCCGCGCCCCGCTCTTGCGAGCGGGGCGACAGTCAGCGAGGCGAAAGAGCGTGCCCGTCGCGCCGTTTCAATCCGCGCCCCGCTCTTGCGAGCGGGGCGACCGACACCGTCACCGATTCGGTCCACCAAATATCGGTTTCAATCCGCGCCCCGCTCTTGCGAGCGGGGCGACGGCGGCCCTGCCAACTGGCAGAACCGCAGGGCTTTGCTAACCCATTTCCGCGAACCGGGCCAGCTTTTCGTTGCCCTAACGGTTTCAATTGTCAAAGAACGCCTGAAAGCATAGGGCCCGCTTGGGGTCCCTGCCTCCCGCGAACGCTTCCGGGCTGGCCCGGTGCTAGGGGTTCGCGGAAGGCAAATCATAGGATCAGCGGTTCCGTGAGGTCCAGCGGCTGGTCCACGCCGTGATGCTCGATTTTTTGTTTGGCGGTTTCATCAAGGAAGTAGAAGCGCAGCGAGTCTTCTTCCGCCTTGGTTTCGCGCAAGAGCCGGGCGCGCAATTTCACCCATTCGGTCTGACCGACCTGACATTCAAAGACGCTTTTCTGGACGCGGGTGCCGTAGTCCTCGCACGCGCCAGCCACGCGGCGCAGGCGGCGGCGCCCAGCTTTCTCAATCGTGGAAACGTCGTAGGTGATGAGGATTAGCATGCGTTGCGGGTTGCGGGTCGGGGGTTGCGGGTCATTTGGGAACGAGCGGGACGTAATCGGCAATATCCCCGCGCAGATGGCGGGCGAGGATGCGCGCTTGAATAAAGGGCAACTGGCCGAGCCGCAGGTTTTGATCGAGTAGCGGATGGTTCAAGGTTTCCTGTTTGCGCTGCTGGTAGGCAGTAATGGCGCGTTTGCGTCCGGCCTCCGTGAATTCGACCGCGCCGCCTTCGCGCAGTTTGAAATCGTCCGGGCCGATTTGCTGGCGGTTAATGAGCGTGACCGCCAGGCGGTCAGCGAGCCACGGGCGAAACTCTTCCATCAGGTCCAACGCGAGCGCGGGCCGGTTCGGGCGTTCGGCGTGCAGGTAGCCGACGAACGGATCCAGCCCGATGCTGGTCAGCGCGGCGATGCAATCGTGGCGCACGAGGGCGTAGAGGAAACTGAGCATGCAGTTGATGCGGTCCCGGGGCGGGCGGCGGCTGCGGAGGGTGAAGGTAAACTCGTCGCGTTGCTGTTTGAGCAACCGGCCGAACCCGCCGAAGTAGGTGACGGCTCCCATGCCTTCGGCCCCGCGCAAGCGATCCACCGCACCGGGTTGGCCAAGTTCCTCCGGCGTCCAGCGGCCCAACTCTTGGATCTGCCGGGCCAGCGCATCGGTGGCCATCGTGATTTGAGTTTTGTCCTCTGAGATTTCCGATTCCCGCGCCCCGCGAAGCAATGAGTTGCGGCTGTTCTGGAGTTTGCCGGCGATGATCTGCCGGGCGATGGCGGCGCAGCGGCCAGGAATATCGGCGGCGCGGAATTGGGCGCGTCGCAGGGTGACGCTGGTGTCCGCCACGCCGGTCATGCGGGCCTGGAGATAGCCGAACTGGCTGAGGTAATTCACGGCCACGCCATGTTCCCAACAGAGGTCGAGCGCGGGCGGGCTGATGGTGCTGGCCCCGAAGACGCAGATGGATTCGAGGTGATGGATGGGGATGCTTAATTTCCGCTGGCCGATGGCCAATTTCGGATTGCGCTCCTCGGGCGGGAGGTCCGGCGGGTATTCCGGCACTTCGACTTGCAGGGTGAGATGATCGCGCGCGACGTAAGTGCCCGGCGTGGTCAGGTAGAGGGTGTTTTGGGCGATGTCAGGCATTGGCGATTTGAAATCTCAAATTTGAAAACTCAGATGAGGCCCTTCTCCTCGGCCTCTTTGCGTTTGGGATGCCAGTCCGGCAGATGGCGCAGCAACGCCACGTCGAACGCCACCGCCCGCTTTTTCTGCGCGTCGTCGCGCCGGGATTTGTCGGTCAAGTGCCGCTGGCCTTTGATGTCGGAATTCTGGAGCGAGTCCGCCCAGCCGCGCAATTGGCGGGAACAGGACTCGGCCAAAGATTTGCGATTTTCGATCTCAGATTTCAAAGCGGCGGGCCAAGCGCGCTTGACGGCGCGACGCAACTTCAGCGTCAGCATCGAGCGCACTTCGCCCGCCGAGCCGCGCGCAATGTAAATGAAGGCCAGGAGTTCGTTCGTCGTGCCGCGCTCGAAGCCCTCGGCGATGTTGTTGGAGACGGACAACGCGGCGCGATCCAGTTGGTCACGGAAGCCGCGCGAGGCTTTGAGGGCTTCGTTTTCCAACAAGTCTTCCGTGGCTTCATAGAGGTCGGCGGCCTTTTGCCAGACGGGCAGGTCTTCGAATCGTTCGTAGGTCATGGTTGGTTTTGGGTTGAGGGTTGAAGGTTGGTTGTTGATCGCTCGGAGAATGTGGAATTTGAGAGTTGAAATTTCAAATTTCAAATAATTGTCGCGCCTGACGCTCCACACGGTTGCCGGCTTCGGTGACTTTGGGCAGGCAAATGTCGAACAAGGAACATTCTTCGCAAGCCGGTTTGAACACCGCTCCGGGCAGCGGTGCGATTTCAGATTTCAAATCGGAGCTTTCCGAGAGGCCCAGCAGGGCCTGAAGCCCGCGTCCCGCCGCCTCGGTTCGCGCGCGCAACTCGGCAGTGAACTCGACCTCGCGGCGGCGTTTGCTATCGGCATGGAACACGGCGCCCCGCGGGATGGGGGTGCCAAACATTTCCTCCAGGCACATTGCTTGGGCGCAAAGTTGGGCGTCGTCGTTCACCCACTGGCGGCGTTTGCCGAGTTTGAACTCGACCGGGAACAGCGTGCCGATGCCCCTCACCCGTCCTGCGGACACCCTCTCCCCATCCGCTGGGGAGAGGGCCGGGGTGAGGGGCCGAACTTCCACAATGTCGCACTTGCCATTCAAGCCGAGCCGCTCGGAGAACACCGGCAAGGCGCGCAGGAGGGTGATGCCCTTGGCGACTTCGTAGCCCGCGAGGTCGGAGTGTTCGTGGACGATGTCGCCGCGTTCGGTGTGCTGGTTGGCCGAACGCCAGCCTTCGACAACCTTCAACGCCGCCCGGCGCGGGCAGTAGAGGTAGTCGTTGAGGAGCGAGAGGGGTAAGGCCTCCCGCGCCTCCGGCGATGTGCGTTGTGGGTTTTGCGTTTTTGGATCCTCGCGGCGCGAGCGCCTCCTTACGGCGGCGGCGGCGCCGTTTCGAACTCTTACAGTTTGAGTTCCTTCACCAAGCCGGGTTTGGATTTGAGGGCGAGCCGGGCGAGGGGCTTGAACTGCTTGAGCCACTGGTCGAGCGCCTTGGAGTCGGCATTGCGGTCTTTGGTCGCCTGCGTGGCCGCGCCCATGGCGGTTTCGTGGGCCGAGTCGGCCGACTCGTACGCCTTCAGCAGGGCCAGGTCCGCGTCCAGCGTGGTGGCGGGATAACCGTATTTGGCCAGCGGGGCCGCGTAGGCCGGTTGCTTGCCTGCCAGGTAGGCGTTGCGCACGGCCGTGATGAACTTCTGCGTATCGCCCGGCACCCGGCCGGTGGCCCCGAGGCCCGCCCAATCCGGCTTTGCAATCACCTTCGTGACGGTTTCGCGAAAGTCCGCAAACGTCTCGCGCACCTTGGGTTCGAGCACGCCCACCGCATCGCTGGCGGAGCGTTGCCGGGAGATGGCGGTCTGGCGGGCCCCGTAAGTCTCGTTGGCGCTGGTCTGCAACGCCCGGCCCTCGGCCAGGTCCTCCGGGCCGTAGCCGCGGGGCAGGAGCAGCGCACGAATTTCTTCGCTGACTTCGATCTTGTCGAACATCTGACCGGCCTCGGTGATGTCGTTGGCCATTTGTTGATCCTGTTCCGAGCGTTCTATTGGCGGTTTGGACGGAGTCGGGACAGGGGTTGAACTGCTTGCTGTTGGGTCGCTCATTTGGGGTCTTTCGGTTTTGGTTCACGGCTCCCCGTGGGCTGGGCACTGAACGGCGAAATCGTCGCCGCCAGCGGATCTCCCGGAACACGGGGAAAGGGGCTTCTGGATTGCAAATCGCGAATTTGGAATGTTAAAGCCGGCTTCAAAAGCCACCGGCGTAAGCGAGGCTCTGACTCTTGCGCGTGCTGGGCGAGCCGGTCCGAACAAACCAGGGGGTTTGAGCCTCCTTACGTCGGCGGCTACGACCGGGGTGGGAGTCTTCAAACCGGCTCTTAGGTTGGTTGGGCGGCGTTCGCGGTTGCGTGGCAAGCTTTGGTCCATCGGGAGTAAGGGTTCAATGCCCGGCAACTGCCACGCAACTGACGGTAGCAACGCTTGTTCTGGCGGTAGCAACGCTTGGTCTGACGGTAGCAACGCTTGGTCTGACGGTAGCAACGCTTGGTCTGGCGGTAGCAACGCTTGGTCTGACGGTAGCAACGCTTGGTCTGACGGTAGCAACGCTTGGTTCTCCGGTAACAACGCTTGGTTCTCCGGTAACAACGCTTGGTTCTCCGGTAACAACGCTTGGTCTGGCGGTAGCAACGCTTGGTTTGCCGGTGGTAACAGTTCCATGGTCGGTAGCGGTGCTTGCTTCCACCGTAGCAAGCCTTCCCCAACCGGTGCCGACTGTTTGCCGGGCGGAACTGGCCCATCGCGGGCAGTGGCCAGCCATTGCCCCACCGGAAACCGTTTCAGCGGTTCGGGATGGGCGAGTGGGGGTTGGGAATTTGCGCTGAGGGTCACAGGAGTTCGAGCACTTCCACGCCAGACGGCAGCCCCGATATGTCCACGACAACGTCGTAGTCGGAAAAGGCACGGGCGACCTCGACGTTGCCTTTGCGCTTGGCGGTGACGCGCTCGAAGAGTTTGTGCGCGGGGGCATTGCCAAGCATGGACTGGTGCTTGAAGACAACAAGTTTCTGCGGGGACATGGTGCCGCGGGAAGCAGAATGATCGTTGTCGAACATGCTGGGTCCGTGCTGCTCATTTAGCACCGCACGTCCACAAAGAGCTTTGAGGAAAACGCCCAAGTCGTCCTCGTTGAATCCGGTTTCACGAGCGAGATGGGCGCTGATGAAACCGTGGCAGCGATAAAGGCCGTACGGGATGAGATTCTTGCGGCCCATGGTTTGATTGGGCGAGTCAGCCTCTTTGGGCTCGTTGACAGCCATGCGGGTGATGCTGAGGTCGAGAGGTAGAATCGGATCAACACTACGGCTGAACGTGAGTTGCACAGGGCCACGAACTTGACCCGCATTCGCACCCACTGACATGACCGCACCAAACGTGCGAACATCGTAGAAGCGTTTGCACATCAGTTCACGCGCTGACGCAGCCTGTTTCCGGTCTGCTTTGTTTTTCGAATCAACCTTGTTCCCGAGGTCATCATGCGCTTTCTGAATTAGTTCGTTCAAGACTCCACCCCGCTGGACGAAGATGTCGTAGCCGTCAGCACGCTCTTTGGCGAGCAGGACGAACTCGCGGATCTTCCGCTTCAGGCACACGTCGCTGACGAGGCCATGCATATCCTGCGGATCAATGCGGGGAGAGTTGGCGGCATCGGGGTCGCCGTTGGGATTGCCGTCTTTGCAGTCGAAGAGATAAACGAAGTCGTATCGGTTGTTCATGATGTTTGTTAGTTGGTTATTGGTTTAGTGGTTGGAGATTTCAGATTTGAGACGGGATCAGGCGGTGGCTTCGGCTTTCGCCTCGGCGTGTTGTTCCTTCCGTTCGGCGGTGCGCCGCCGATATTCGGCTTTCTGGTGGTAGTAGCCGAGGGCGAAACGGCCCTGTTGTTCCAAAGTCAGCGCCGAAGGGAAAGCCGTTCCCAACGCCGAGGTGATGGTCTCGAAGTCTTTGGTGGCATTGGTCGCGATGCCGCCGTCCGCCTTGGCCAGGTGAAACTGGGCGTTGCGGAAGAGGCGCCCCATGACCAGCGCCGGAGTGACGCTGGCGCTGGCGTAGTAGCGTTCGACCACACCGGCGTTGACGCCACCAAGCGCGAGGTATTGGAGGCGATCAAAGACCGCGAAGAGGCGACCGCACAGGTAGGCGGCGTCGCGGGATTCGGGATTCAGACATTCAGTCATAATTGTATCTTTGGTTTGGGGGTTGTTGTTTGTTGAATTGGGAGAACGGAGCAGGCACGCCTTAATGAGAGCGAGACGCGCGGGGTTGAGTTTGTTGTCCTGGTCGAGTTGCTGGCGCCGGACGGCGGCGGCGAGGGCCGCTTGAGGAAGCGGGACGCTGCGGCCCCCGAGCGCGCCGTGTAGCAGTTGCGTCGGCAAGACGGGCGAAACCTCCGACAAGTCGGCTCGCACCATGCCGTAGAGGAGCGCGCCGAACTTGAAGTCATGCTTCACGCCGATGCCGTCCGGTTCGGCGATGGCGAGGTCGGTGAACCAGTCGGCAATGTTCTGCTCGACTTCGGGCACGGTGCTTTCCAGCCAATCGCGCAAGACGATGCGGGCACCATTGCCAGAGAGGCTCATGGCGTAATAGGCGTTGGCTTCGAGGCCGACGTAGCGCCGGCCTTCCTTCACCGACTTGAGCAACGCAGAAATCGCCTCAGCGTCGGCAGTGGTGAGCAGGTCAAAGGGGTCTTGTTGAACCGGCTTTCGTGTCCAATGCAGGTGGACCGTGTCGTTGAAAACGAGGCCCTGGCTGCGGCTCTTGCCGATCAGAGTGTTGAGGGCGGAACGAATGTTCAATTCCGCGGAAGCCGACAGCGCGGCATTTTGCGCCTGCTCCAAGCCAAAGGAGCAGAACGAGTCCTTGTCGAAGCTGATGAGATTCGTGCCGGTGGCCAGCCCGCCGGGAACTCCTTTGATCTTCTCCGTGGTGTCGAGCGTGTCGGCAAGTTCGCCGGTGGCGATGCAGATTCGCTGTTCTCGTTCGCGCCCCGCAGCGGACTGTTTCTGGCGACGCTCACGCCAGAAGGTTTTCAATAGTGTTGAGTCGAGCAGGTTGACGCCGTCCACCGAGAACGTGGTGTTGTCTGAGGGCTTCGCCCTGGCCTCGGTCAGCGCGGCGTGGAGTCTCACAGTTGCAGTGGAGTCCCGCAGGAACGTGACCACGGCATTCAGGCGGGCGGCTTCATCCGGCTTGGCCTGGGCCGCCTCTTCCAAGAGCGACTGGAAATAGCTGTGTTGAGTACGCCGCCCTTCGGCTTTGTCAGGAGTCTTCGGATCAAGGAACAGCGCCGCCCGCTCCAGCGTGTCGCAAAGGAAGTGCGACTTGGTGCCTTGGTTCAACTCGTTGGGTGAGGTGAAGGGGCGGAACATCGCCTTGGGCCGGGACTTTTTCTCGGTCGGATTCTCCGCCAACGGAATTGGGTCACCAGCCAGTTGGCCACTTCGGTCCAAAGGGATGAGCCAGCGGACACCGACGGTTTCAAAGTCCGCGTCGCCGAGATTTTCGCGTTCGGCGTAGGCGATGAGAGCTTGGAGCATCATTGGGCACCCCCGAGTTGAGATTTCACTTCGTTCCACTCTGGCACGGTGACGACGCCGTCCTTGAGCGCGGCTTTGAAGAAAGTCACACGCGGCTGCGGTTTCTGAATCTTGCCGGGCGGCTGATCCTTGAGCACGTCGAGGTGGAAGACATCGTAGAGCATCAGGCCGAGATCGGTGTCGCGGTTGATTTCCAATGGGACGCGCATGGCGGCTTCGTCGGCCAGTTCGAAGTGGGCGGGGAATTCGCGGCAGCCGAAGCACGGCTGGGCGAAGCATTGGCCCTTCTCCGCCCGGCGTTGGAACATGGCGAGATACTTCACCGGCGTGTCGTCGCCATAATCCTCGTCGTCGGCCGGTTTGCGGCGTGGCAGGCCAGCCAGCGGAGTTAGGTGCATCGAGGCTTCGATGACGTATTCCACGTCGCGCAGGGCGAGCGTGTTCCGCTGAGTGCGATCTTCGTCGGCCAGCAGCGGCACGGGATTGCGCGGCGAGAGGCGCGACTTCACTTCGTTGCGCCGGAAGGCGAGGAAACGGACGGGCCGCTTGACCGCAATGCGCCGGATGCGCCAGCGGAACTGCGGTTTGTAGAGGATGGCTTCGAGCAGGCCGCGCGCGGCACTGGGTGTGATGACGGGGTAGCTCACGCGCTCGACCTTCATTTCAGGCCGGGTGAAGCACGCGAGGTCGCCCCAAGTGCGGAGGTGGATGGTCATGGCTGTTCTTTCTGTTGGCTTGAATCCAAGCGCTGATGGACGATGATGGACGCATGAAACGGAAAATCATTTCGAGCGATCCAGAGGTCATGGGCGGCACGCCGTGTCTTGTCGGGACGCGCGTTCCGGTGCAAACGCTGCTCGATTACCTGGAGGCCGGCGATTCGATTGACGATTTTTTGGAAGGGTTTCCCACCGTGAAGCGGGAGCAGGTGATCGCGTTCCTCGAAACCGCCACTGAACAAATGGTCGCCTCGGCCCGCTGACGTGAAACTCCTGCTGGACGAGTGCATTGACCGGCGACTGGCTCGGGAACTGCCGGGGCATCTCGTCCGAACAGTTCCGCAGATGGGTTGGGCGACGATCAAGAACGGACGGTTGCTGCGGCTGGCGGAACAGGAGTTCGATGTTTTCGTGACGGTGGATCGCAATCTATCGTTCCAGCAGAATCTGCCCAAGTTCGATCTCGCCGTGGCGGTGCTGCGCGCCCGCTCCAACCGGCTGGAAGACTTGCAACCTCTGGCGGCGCCACTGTTGGCGGCGCTGCCGGAGATGAAGCCTGGCAAAGTGGTCGTCATTGGTTGAAGGCATCCATTCCGGCGTGGCCGAGTCCGAGGTCTTCATCGTAGTCCGAATTCCACACCCAGAAGTCCCAGTCCTTCGTGGGTTGATAGATGTAGCCCTTGGCCCGCGCACCGAAAAACTCGCTCTGGTAAAGGTTTACGGAGAATCGCTGGGCTGCGCGGCACTCGACGGCGGTCAAGTGCTTCTGGCGGTGAAGCTTCTCGGCGAGTTCCTCTCCGCGATTGTTTCCGTCTTGGTCCTTCCACTTCACCAGGACGGCGCGGGTTTCATCGCCGATGAGGGAACATTCTTCGGCGGCCTTGGGGAAATCGAGCGCTTCGCAAGCGGCAAAGACTTTGTCGTCCTTCACCGACTGCGGGCCAAGCAGGCCGTAGAGTTCCCGAAAATAAGCGGCGTAAAATTCCGGAAGATGCAAGCGGTCGGCGGCGTCCGGATGGCGGTTGAGAAACTCGACGGTCTTGGCGGTGGCGGTGCGATAGGCGCCCGGCGGCGTCTTGAGCTCCTCAGGGCGGAAGACAATCACGGGACGCGGTTCGGCGGACTTCCCTTCCCGATTGCAGCGTCCGGCGGTCTGGATAATTGAATCGAGCGGGCCGAGGGCGCGAAAGGCGATGGGGAAGTCCACGTCCACACCGGCCTCGATCAACTGCGTCGAAACCAACCGGCAGGACAAGCCATCGCGCAGCCGGTGGCGGATGGTTTCCAACTTCTGGCGACGATGCTGCGGGCACAAGCGCGACGACAAGTGATAGAGGCCATCGGGAGAGCGGTCGCGAAGTAACTTGAACAGGTTTCGCGCGTCGGCGGTGGTGTTGACCACACACAGGGCTTGTGACTCACCGGCCATGCGCCCGGCGATGTTTTCCCAAGAAAGTTTTTGGTCCAAGCCGGGCAGTTCAATCCGCGTGCGCCGCAGGGCTTCGGCGAGGGCGGATTCATCCGAGGCAATGGGCGTTGGATTCCAACCGTAAGGCAGGGCGGTTGCGGCGGCGGCGAAGGCGGGCTGCGTGGCCGTCATGAACACCGCGGTCACACCGTAATCGCGGGTCAGCAGTTTCACGGCGGACAGGAGCGAGGGCACGAGATCGGATGGCAGTGTCTGCACTTCATCGAACAGCACGACGGAACGGCCGATATTGTGGAGCTTGCGGCAGACGGACGGGCGGTTGCTGAACAGGCTCTCAAAGAACCGGACGCTGGTGGTGACGACGAGCGGCGAGGCCCAGTTTTCCGCCGCCAGACGGGCGCGACGAAGGCTTTCCGCTTCCGCTTCCGCGTCCTTGTCCTCGGCGCGCATACGGGGAGCGACGGCGCTGTGATGTTCCAGCACGTAGTCCGGGCCAAACTCCGGCTCCGGCTCGAAGAGTTTGCGATACACGTCCGCTGTTTGCTCGATGATGCTGGTGAACGGGATGACGACGATCACCCGGCGGAACCGGCAGGCATCATGTTCGGGCAACGAGGCGTTGTGGTGGGCGATATGTTGGAGGGCAAAGGCCAGCGAACTGAGCGTCTTGCCGCTGCCCGTCGGCGCCGTGAGCGTGAACAAGCCGGGAGGCTGAGTCGCAGCAGCCAGACAATCGTCGAGCAGCTTGCGGCGGCGTTGGTTCACATCGCCTTCACCGGACAGGCCGGCCAGATGGCGCCGGAGGATTTCCAAGGCATGGACGGGCTGAAGCTGGGGAACCTGTCGAAGACTTGCCGCTCCGGGATCGAAGTGGTTTTCCGTGTCGCGGAAGTCGGCATCTACAAGGCAGGAGAAGAGCAGGCGGGTGCGCAGGGCTTCGGCGAATCGGTCGTCAATCCGGTGTGGAGCCAGGGCAGGCAGGTGAAAACCATCGGCCTCAAAACGCCGGAGAAGTTCAGCCAAGGATTCCGTGCAGCCAGTCAATTCACGGCGATCCTGATCGGTTTTGAGCCGCGCAACGGTTTGACGAAGACCGGCCGCACCTTCCAAGGCAGGAATTCCGGTGTGGTGACCATCCACTGCAAACGCCGCAGAGAACTGCTTGAGTGCCTGGGCCGAGTGACCGGCGCCAGCCGCCCAGTGGTTAATGCCGTGAATGGAGTTGTCATCAAGACGGGCTTGAAAGCGAACAGCGTATTTCCCCAAATCATGCAGCAACCCGGCGAGAAATGCTTCCGTTTCGAGCCCCAGTGCCGAGGCAAAGTCCCTGGCCAGATCTGCCACTTGGCGCAGGTGGTCTTTCAGCAATTGCCAATCGGCCTTCGGCAACCGCTTGCCGTTTCCATCATCCGCCGTGTGCGCGTAAAACTTCATCAGCAGCGCGGTTTCGATGAAGCGGGTAGCCGCGCCATTGCCGAGGTGATTGCAGAGCGGTGGCCCAGGCGCACCATGCGGTGTTGGGTGCGCGGGGAAAGTCGTGGGGCGACTCCGGTTGGCTTCAGACCCATGAAGATTGATTAACAGGCAGGGCATTTTCAAGCAAGGGAAAACGTGGACGGCGTTTCGGCGGGGTGTGATTACGAGCGGGGGGGCGCGGAGTGTGGCCGTCCTCGACCACCGCAAGCTAGAGCGGAGGCCAGTGACCTAAACTAACCAAACCGCCAAACGTAGGTCACCTGCTGCGCCCGAGGACGGGCGCACGGCGTGGGGCGCGGTTGGCGGTGTGTTCCGGCAATGACAACTGGCCGACTCAAGGGAGTTCAGCCGCGCGGCTTGACGCACGGCGCGGCAAAGCGATAGCCCCCCGGGCCGATATGGTAAACCGCTGCCCCACTCTCCTGCCGCAAAAACTCCACGCCTATTGCTTTAGCCACTGGCTTGCCGCCTTCCGTGATCTTCGCCACATCCACAGCGGGTATATACACCAGCGCAGTCGTATTCGGTGGAATCGTTATGTCGAGGAGGAGTCGGTCTTTCGCGATCCTCCACCCGGACCGGATCGTGCCGCTGGCGGATTCATAACTGCCGCGAACCCACTTTAAGTCCCCGACAACTTCGGGTTTGATGATAATCTTTCGGAAACCGGGCGCGGTAGGGTCGGGGTTGATGCCGGCAAGACCGGTGTAGAACCACTCCTCAACGTGGCCCAACATGCAATGGTTTTGCGAACTCGCAGGGTTTGCGTCCCAAGCCTCCGCGAGCGTCGTCGCTCCTTTGGCAAGTTGCATCGCGTAGCCGGGGCCGTCGCGCCGAGTGACTAGGTCGAAGAGAACATCCGAGTGGCCCCCGGTGCGCAGCGCCTCGACGAGGTAACGGAAGCCGACATCGCCAGCGGTGACCTGGTTGCCACGCGAGCGGACATCTTTGACAAGACTCGCGAGCACGGCGGTTTCATTGCCCGGTTCAACCAGTCCGAGCACCAGCGGCATGGCGTTGGCTGTCTGGCTGCCACGGTCGTATTGGCTGGTAGCGGCGTTGAAAAACCTCTCATTGAAGGCGCGCCGCACCTCCGCCGCGAGCGCGGTCCATTTCTGGGCGGCGTCGCTTTTCCCGAGTAATGCGGCGGCGTGGCGGAGGACTTCGATGTCTTGATAGTAGATCGCGGTGGCGGTCAGGCCTTTGGTGGTAAGTTGCGATTCGCCCGGCGACTTGGGGCCAATGTCATACCAATCGCCGAGGCCGTGGCTGACTATGTGACCTTTGGACTGACTACCGAGGTAGCTGACATAGCGGGCGATGACGTCGTAGTTTTGCGCGAGGGCCGAGGTATCGCCATAGCGCTGATAGAGCAGCCACGGATTAACGGCGCAAGCGCTGCCCCATTCGGGCGAGTCGCGGAAGCCGCCGCCGAACACCGTGAATTCCGGGGCGATGTCTGGCACCAGGCCGTTGGTGAGTTGCGCCGCCGCCATGTCATTGCAAATCTTCGCGTAGAGTGCCGGCACGTCGTAGTTGAACATGATCGCCGGGCCGAGTAGGTGCGACACCTCCAGCCAGCCGAGCTTCTCGCGATGCGGACAATCCGTAAGCACGCTTTGCAAATTGCTTTCGATGGCCGCGAGCACGAGCGCGTGGATGCGGTTGAGCAGCACGTTGGAACATTCAAAGTGGCCGACCGGGCGCGCGGACGAGTGGAGGAACTGGCCTTCAAGATTCAGCACCACTGGCTTGTCTGTAGTGGAGGGATGACTGCTCGGCACCGCGCCGTCCACCTGCACATAACGAAACCCGTAGTAGCTGAATCGCGGATGCCACGTCTCGACGCCTTCGCCCTTGGGCGTGTAGCTGAAGGAGGTTGGCCCGCCGGAACTACGCTGGCTCACAAGTCCATCGGCTTCGAGCAATTCGCCGGGCGTCAACTTCACGGTAGCACCCGCCGGCCCGCGCACCGTCAGTTGCGGCCAGCCGGAGAAATTTTGTCCGAGGTCGTAAACAAAAACGTCGGGGCGGGGCTCGGTAATCTTCGCGGTCTTAAATCGCTGTGACACTTTGATCGGCGGAGCGCTCTGGGAAACCAACCGCCCCCCCGGCCCTTCCACGACCAAAGCCTGCTGCCACGCCGAGTCATTGAAGCCGGGTTTGTCCCAGCCCGGTGGCTCCAAACGCGCGTCGCAATCTTCGCCGCCATAGATGCAGGAGAACGTCAGCGGCCCGGGCGCAGTGCGCCACGATTCATCGCTGACCACCTGAGTCGTCGTGCCGTCGGCGAATTCCAAGTGCAGTTGGAGGATCAGTTTTGGCGGGCCGTAGGAGCCTTTGAATTTCACGTAGCGTCCGCCGGTGACACTATACATGCCGTTGCCGAGCATGACGCCGAGCGCGTTCGCGCCCCGGGTGATTTGGCCGGTCACCTCGTAAGTGGAGTAGAGACAGGTCTTGCGATAATCCGTCCAGCCAGGGTCCAAAACCAGATCGCCCACCTTCTCCCCGTTCAAGCGGAGTTCATAGAAACCGAGACCGCACACGGAAACGGTGGCCCGCTTGACGGACTTGGTGACTTGGAACTCGCGCCGGAGCAGAGGCAGCGGGTGGTTAGTCGGTGGCGTGGAGGCTTCCGCACCAATCCAGCGCGCCCGCCAGTCCTCCTCCGCCAGCAAACCCATCTGCCAAAACGCCGGCTCACTCCAACCGGAGGCGTGCCCGGCCTTGTCCCAGACGCGGACTTTCCAACAGAACCGACTGCCTGAGCCAAGCGATTTGCCCGCGTGAACGATCTGGCTGGTCTGGTCGGAAAGGACCTTGCCGGTATCCCACGTGTCGCCCGTGTGCTTCCGCAAGGCCTCTGGCGAACTGGCGACGACAATCTGATACGCCGTCTGGACCTGTCCCCGCTCTTTGGAGTCGAGTGTCCAGCTTAACCGGGGCTGCGGCGCATCAACCCCCAGCGGGTTGAGAGCATATTCGCATTTGAGTCCTGCAACCTTCAGGTCGCTCGCTCGCCCACAAGCGGCGGCGAAGATGAGGGCCAGTGCCAGGGTTGTTTTGGTGATAAGGGTTTTCATGAACTGATTTTGATATTCGTCACGTCGTTTCAAAGCCGGCGCTGAGGGCGAAACCCAACAGCGATTTTGCGACAAAGCCACCTGGACCCTCGCAACAAGTCATCAAGGCACTCAAAGCATACCCCCAAGTGATCTGGATTACGGAAGCAGTTCGAGTGTTTCGGAAACCGTTTTGCCCGACCGGTTACTTGCACGAGTCTGGTGGAAAACCTATTTGTTCAAATCCCGATAAAACAAATCCTTCGCTTCGATCTTCATCCCGGGATTGTGGCCTTGGAGAGCGAAGTGACCGGTTTTGTATTCGGCATCGTCGTAGGCCATAACCGGTTGGTCATTGATCCAAAATTCAATGTGGTCGCCCACGGCGCGGATGCGGTAGCGGAACCATTCGCCGTCCTTGGTGAGCAGAGCGGTGGCTTTGCCGGTGGGCTTGCCGGGCTTCCATAACCAGCCGGTGTAGGCGTCGCCGTTGTTGCAAATCTGAGCCTCGTAGCCGCGCGGAAAACCATCGGGATTGTCGGCGGGCGCGTTGGCGCGAAAATACAAGCCGCTGTTGGCCTTGGAACCTTGCTCGGTGATCCGGAACATTCCCTTGACCTCGAGATCAGAGCCCGTGGCGTCGGTGTAAATGTGCCCCGCGCCGCCCAAGCCCACGAGCACGCCATCTTGGACTGACCAGGTCGCTTTGCCGTGAACCGTCCAGCCGGTGAGGTCTTTGCCGTTGAACAGGGAGATCCATTTCGGTTTGGCTTCGCGATGGGTCGCGCAGCCGAGCAGCAGAGTAGTGAGCAGGAAGGGGAGGATTCTTTTCATGGTGGTGATGGTTCGTTTTGATTGGTTACAATTCAGCAAGTTCCGGGACTTGCAGCGCCACTAAGAGAACAAGCGCACCGCTTCCGAGCAACAAAAATCCGCTGGGACAAGGGAATTGGGGGACAAAGTGGGGACTTCCCGAAACTCCGTGGCCGCCGCCGTTATCCTTGGCGCAGGCCTAAACTGAGCTGTTTGTTGGGCTGGGGACGACACGCCCTCGTTGCGAAAGACCGATGGAGACGAGCCGTCCCCCCGAACGTTGGGCAACTGAAAAGTGCCGAGCGTGATCGCGCCCAGCATGGTCGGCGCAAAACCGCGAAATTTGAGCGCGGACTCACGTCTGCGGCTACGGTTTTGAAAGAGGTCCGCGGGATTCGGCTTTGTAGGGGTGCGCCCGTCCTCAGGCGCAGCCCGGCACGTAAGCTTGGAGGGTTGGAAAGCTCAGGCCCGCCGCGTTTACATTGACCTGGTAACGGTTGCCGTACGAAGTGGAGTTCGGCGCGGCGAAAAGGCCCGAGGCAAAGCCGAACAGAGCGCCGGGTAACAACTGGAGACCCCAAAGGTAGGCGAGTTTCATAAAGGGTTGCGGCGAAGTAGCCCTGACGGCAGCGCGCTGCCGGTTTCCTTTTGAATCCGCCAAGGCCACAAACGCAACTCGGCGCGGGAAACCCCTCGCCGGAGTTTCTGAAACCAGTGTTTGCACATTCGGGGAGCTTTCGGTGAAAGTTTGGGAGCAGCTTCGACTTCCAACTTTGGACGCGTATTGGGGTCATGAACTTGCGATCGGCTGGCGCGCGGACGCCCTCGTCCGTGCTCCCGGGGCGGCGGTTGATGGAAACGGAATCATTGGGTTGGGGTTGAATTGGCTACGAGGAGAAACGTGTTTCGAGGAGCGGCGCTTTCGCCATTCTCATGCCGGGAGTCTGAGCCTGAAGCGTTATCGCGTCAAGTGCAGACGAAGGCATTTCCACAGTGGATTGAATGGCGGATGCGGCTTCCGAACCGCTCCAAGCGGCCCCAGACTCCCGACATTGCCAGGAGCCGATACTTGCCTAGGTTGCACCCTTTGGTGCAAAGTCGTGGCATGATTCTAGCAGAAATTCCTGGTATGAAGGTGAATAACCCACCGATTGCTACCCACGCCGCAGTGGAAACACAGCGAATCCGCCGCAGGACGGGCTACGCCATGATGGGGTTGGCGCTTTTGCTGGGGTTGGCGATGCCGGCGGTGGCGACCGCCCAATTTCTTTACACTACCAACGCCGAAACGATCACAATCATCCAGTACACCGGCCCCGGCGGTGATGTGATCATCCCGGACGCGACTAATGGCTTGCCGGTCACGAGCATCGGGGACTGGGCGTTCTACAAGCCCAGCAGCAGCCTGACTAACGTCACGATTCCCAGCAGCGTCACTAGCATCGGATTCAGTGCGTTCAACAACTGCACCCACTTGGTCAGCATCGCATTGCCCAACAGCGTTACCAACCTTGGGCTCTACGTGTTCTCGGGTTGCACCAGTTTGACGAATGTCACCCTCTCTACCGGCCTGACCAGCGTGGCCACTGGAGCGTTTTCGAGTTGCTCCAACCTGGCCAGCGTAGTCATCCCGGCCAGCGTTACCAGCATCGGGGACTGGGCGTTCTATCGGTGTACGGGCCTGACGGGAATTTATTTCAGGGGTAATGCGCCGAGCGTCGGGGCGTCCGTGCTCGACGGAGACAACAGCGTGATCGTCTATTACCTGCCCGGGACCACAGGTTGGGGGCCGACGTTTGGTGGCCGTCCGACCATGGCTTGGCCGGCGGGAGACTGGCTCTACGAGATCCATAGCGGCGCGGCTATCATCACCGGTTACATCGGCGCTGGCGGAGCGGTGACGATCCCAGACATAATCAATGGCTTGCCCGTCATCAGCATCGGAAACGATGCCTTCCAGTATGAAAACAGTCTGACCTCCATCACGATCTCCGAGGGCGTTACCAGCATCGGGGAGGGGGCACTTCTGGGTTGCTCCAGCTTGGTTGGCGTCGGGCTCCCCAACACCGTCACCAACCTTGGAGCCAGTGTGTTCCATGGCTGCGCTAGCCTGGCGAGCGTTACGATTCCGAATGGCGTTACGCTGATCAGTGACGGGACGTTCGCCTTTTGCAGTGGCCTCACCAACGTCGCGCTTCCCGATAGCGTCACCAGTATTGGGGTCGGGGCGTTTGCCCGTTGTGACGGTCTGACAACTCTCACGCTTCCCAATAACCTCGCCAGCATTGGCGAGGGAGCGTTCTCCGACTGCGCCAGTTTGACTGGCGTTGTAATCCCGGACCGGGTCACTGGTATTGGCGGCTCCGCTTTCCTCTATTGCACCAGCTTGCTTAACATCACAATTCCGACCAATGTCACCAGTCTCGGGGAGGCCACATTCACGGGTTGTGTCAGCCTGACGAACGTCACGATCCTGGCCGGCGTGACGCATATTGGAGCCGGGGCTTTTGAACTATGCACCAGCCTGACCGGGATCTTCATTCCTGCCAGCGTTACCAGCATTGGGGAAGATGTCTTTTATGGCTGCTCGAGCCTGACCGACATCACTGTGGACCCGCTCAATGCCTACTATGTCAGCGTGGCGGGCGTCTTGTTCAACCACGACCAAACGACGCTCCTCGAATGTCCGGGCGGCAAAGCCGGAAGCTATGCTGTCCCCGACGGCGTCACCCGCATCGTGATTGATGCTTTTTCTGGTTGTGGCAGCCTCACCGAGATTACCATCCCTGCCAGTGTGACAAACCTCGGGAGTTGGGCGTTCTATTATTGCACCAGCTTGGCCAGCATCGTCTTACCCGACGCTGCAACGAGCATCGGCGAACACACATTTGAGGGTTGCGCCAGCCTCACGAACGTCGTTATCGGCACGAACGTCGCCAGTATCGGCAGTGAGGCCTTTTCTGGCTGCAGCAGCCTCATCAACATCACGGTCCCGAGCAGCGTTACTAACCTCGAGGACTTGGCATTCGCCTTCTGCCCGAACCTGGCGGGAATCTATTTCCACGGCAATGTTCCCTCCGCTGTTTCCTTGTTCGACGATGCAACCCAACCGACTATCTATTACCTTTTCGGGACGACGGGCTGGGGGCCGACGTTCGCGGGTCGGCCGACAGTGATGCTGTCCCCGCCGGTGCCGTACACCTACACGACCAACAGCGGCACCATCACCATCACCAAATACACCGGCAGCGACAGTGTGGTGATTATCCCCAGCCAGATCACCGGTCTGCCGGTGATCAGTCTGGGCGACTCGGCGTTTGCGTCAAACACCAGCCTGACCAGTGTTACGATCCCGGACGGGGTTACGAGCTTGGGAGGGGCGGTGTTCTCCGGCTGCACGAGCCTGACCAACGTTGTGATTCCCAACGGTGTAACCAACCTCGGGGAGCGAGTCTTTGAAAACTGCGCCAGCCTCGCGGGCATCAAGCTGCCCGCCAGCCTCAGTAGTCTCGGGGCGACTCCGTTTGTTGGTTGCGCCAGCCTGACGGCCATTACCGTGGATGCGGCCAACGTAGTTTACAGTAGTCTGGAAGGGGTATTGTTCAACCTGAGCCAGACCTCCCTGCTCGCCTGCCCGGGCGGCAAAGCGGGCAGTTACACAGTTCCGGGCGGTGTGACCAACCTCGGTGACCATGCGTTTTCCGGCTGTGGCGGTCTCACCAACATCACTGTCCCGGGTAGCGTCCTGACTCTCGGGGACTTGGCCTTTTCCTCCTGCACGAACCTCACGGCCGTGTATTTTCTGGGCAATGCCCCCAGTGCCGTTTCGGGTTTCGATAATGCCACGCAGCCGCTGATCTATTACTGGTTCGGGACCACCGGATGGGGCGCAACCTTCGCCGGCCGCAGGACAGTGGTGCTGTACCCGCCCGTGCCGTACACCTACACGACCATCGGCGGCACCGTCACCATCACGAAGTACCTCGGCCTGGACGACGTGGTTGCCATTCCGACCCAGATCACTGGCCTGCCGGTGGTCGGACTCGGCGACTCGGCGTTTGCGTCGAATGCCAGTCTGAGCAGTGTCACGATCCCGGACGGCGTCACGAGCTTGGGTGGTGCGGTTTTTTCCGGCTGTACTAGCCTGACCAACATCCTCATTCCGAGTGGCGTAACCAACATCGGGGATCGGGCGTTTGAAGCCTGCGCGGCTCTCTTGAGCGTCAGGTTGCCCGCCAGCGTCAACAGTCTCGGGGCAACTCCATTTATTGGCTGCGACAGCCTGACGAGCATCGAGGTGGCGGCGTCCAATGCCGTTTACAGTAGCGTGGAAGGCGTGCTCTTCAACCTTAGTCAAACCACGTTGCTCGCATGTCCCGGTGGGAAAGCCGGCAGCTACACGGTCCCGGGCGGCGTGACCAACCTCGGCGACCACGCGTTCTCCGGTTGCAGCGGTCTAACGAACATCATCGTTTCTGGCAACGTCACGGCTCTCGGGGAACTGGCCTTTTCGTCCTGCACGAACCTGTCGGCCATTAACTTCCTGGGCAATGCTCCCAGCGCCGGTCTGTTGTTCGATGACGTCACGCAGCCGACCATCTACTACCTGTTTGGGACCACTGGCTGGGGGGCTTCGCTTGCGGGGCGGACGACGGTGATGTTGTCCCCAGTCATCCTGACCCGCGATGGCCACTTCGGGGCGCGGACGAATCAATTTGGATTCACCATCAGCGGAAGCAGCGGCATGGTGGTCGTGGTGGAAGCCGGCACCACCTTGGCCCATCCCAACTGGTCGCCACTGCTGACGAATACGCTCACCAGCGCCTCATTCTACTTCAGCGACCCGGACTGGACGAATCATCCCGCGCGTTTCTATCGCCTCCGTTCGCCTTGAGAGTGGTAGTTGGCGGGCTGGGGGGTGGAGTTTCCTCCCCCGCGATTTCCCAACCGGGTCAGGCAATGGCGTATCGCGGGGTGCCGCATTTCCAGCATTTGCTGAACTGTCCCCCCAGGGCCTCGCCGCAGCGCGAGCAGGTCCACGCCGTTTCCGCTCCGGGCGTCGGATGTTGCCATGCTTCGACGAGGGCCATTGCTTCGCCGTAATCCTCCTCCCGTTCCACCCACAGTTCCGCCTGGAAGGGCGGCGAGGGAATTACTTGCGCCATTTGCTCGTTGACCTCCACGCAACGGATCCCCGCCTTTTGCAGGACGTTTTTCAGCAAACCCAGTTCCGCGCTGTCCGGTGAAGTGAATACACGTTTCATAGAATTGGTTTCCAATCACGGCAATCTACCACACTTGCGACTTTCCCGCACCGGTACCAATTTGCCGGGCGGTCGGTCGCGTTCCACCCAAACAAAAAGGCACTCTGAACTGAATCAGAGTGCCCGTGAAAGGGAGAACCGATCTTACTTCGTGCCGAGGATCGCGTCCTTGCACGCTTTGGCCACGCGGAACTTCACGACGCGCTTGGCCTTGATCTGGATCGCCTCGCCGGTCGCGGGATTACGGCCCATGCGTGCCTTGCGGTTGACGAGCACCAGCTTGCCGAGGCCCGGCAGGGTGAACGTGTTCTTGGCGTTCTTGTAGGCCAACTGGGCGATGATTTCTAGGATGTCCGTCGCCGCTTTCTTGGTGATGCCGTTCTTGTCGGCGATTTCCGCCGCGATCTGTGACTTGCTCAGAGCTTTTGCCATAATTCTATTTTGCCTTTGATTGTTGAATGTTCTTGTCGTTATTGACGACCCCATTAAAGCGCAGCGCGCCCGGCCTGCCAAGCGAAAACCGCAGTCAAATCAGGCGATCCGATTACCTATCTGGTTGACGGGCTGCGGCTGCAACCGACAAACTTGCCGTGGTGGCGAAGTTGCCATCGAAGCTGTCCTTCGCGTTGGGGGACGGAGAAAGTTCCGGCAACAACAAAATTGACTACTCCGAATATGAACGTAATGACTCGCTGGCTGTTCCTAACCGTTCTCCTTTTCGCCGCTGCGGTGGCGCAGGCCGCCAAGCTTGAGCCGGTAGCCTTGCGCTGCGAATACCGCGTGAACCCGCTGGGCATTGATGAGGCGCAACCGCGCCTCACCTGGCGCGTGGAATCTGGCGAGCGCGGACAAAAGCAAACCGCGTATCAAATCCTAGTTGCCAGCAGTGCCAGCGCGTTGAAGAAGAATGACGGCGATCTGTGGGACTCGGGGAAAATCACCAGCGGCGAAACGGTGAACATCGTTTACGCCGGCAGGCCGCTCACGTCGCGGCAACAGTGCTTCTGGAGAGTTCGCGCCTGGGACAAAGACGGTCGCCCAACTTGGAGCGCGCCCGCTTCGTGGACGATGGGTTTGCTCAAGGCGGATGACTGGTCGGCGAACTACATCAGTTTCCGCGACACGACGC
>CAIKLQ010000363.1 GCA_903828255.1 uncultured Verrucomicrobiota bacterium | reverse complement strand
CGTTTTGCGGCGCGCTTGGTGCAAGAGGCGATGCGCGAAACGCACGGGATCAACAACAACATTGTTCTCACCCCACAGGATACGACGAACCTGCATCAACTCTGGGTGGGATTGAAGGACCAGACGCCAGACCATCCCGCTCTGCCGGCACTGGCGAAAAAGGAGGGCTATGTGCTAGCCGAAAAAATGGCGCAGGGTATAGGGAAAATCGTGCGCGATCGGCAGTCCGCTCTTACCCACGCGGGGCTTGAACAGTTGCGTTAAACTGGACTTGGAAAGCGAGGCGTAGGGAGTCGAGGTGGCCAGGAACAGCTCGCGCCGCCGACTCGGGCGGCGCCCCTCTTTCAGATAGCGCCGGAGCAGACCCACCGACGCGTCCTTCAAGGGCATCCGCCAGACCCTGCCTGAGTTTTCCCGGACTCATCGTTTGCCCCGGCATCACTGGAAGGTTCTACGCGCCCTTGCCGCCGGTCACACTCCGGCGCTGGGCGCCCATCAGTATCGGTGTGCCCCCACTGCGGGCGAGAGCACTTCGCCCCGCACTGCTGCGGCAACCGGCACTGTCCGAGCTGCCAAAGGCTGAAGGGCGACCAGTGGCTGGCCGCTTGAGCGCGATTCAGATTGATCAAGCGCTGGTCAGCGAAGCGACGAAGCGTGGGTTACGCGTGCCGGCGCTGCCAGGCATTGCGGCGCGGGCGCGGCAGAATTTCAAGCTGGTGGGGGGGCGGGACCCGGGCCTTTGCCGCGAACGGGCTGACGCCACTGGTGGGGGCGGATGGCGTCACGCCGCTGACTTTGGCGGAGTGGGTTTGGGCTGCCACCGATAACCATCTGGGTTAGGTTATCTGTAGCCGATGGATTTCAGTTGCGCCTCGAAACCAGCGGGCAGATCCACGAGCGGTTTTTGCCGTTCGCCAGCGGCGAACCGGAGCAGGTTGTTCAGCAAGCGGTCGGCGGCGGGATGGCTGCCCAGATTCTCCCGGACACGGAGCGTATTCAGGATGAACCGGCCCGCCCCCAAGTCATTCACCGTGACCAGTAATCCCGAGGAATAGTCCTGCGACGCTTTGATGGCACCCGCCACGGCTTCGCGCGGCCGCTCCTGGCCCACGAAAAGGGCGTCGGGAATGATCTCGCGATAAAAGGTATAGTCCATCAAGCCACCCGCTGGCAGGCCTTCGAAGATGGGATGCCGCTTGGCCCATTCGTCCTTCAAGTAAAGCCAGCCGACAATTGACGTCAGCGAACCTTTGTTCGCCAGGGGCAACCACCCGACGTCGCCAGCTTTGTCATTGCCTTTCTTGAACACTTGAGGCGAGAGGAAGATGGCCGTCGAACCGCGGGCGATGTGCTGTGACAGCGCAATGAAAGCAGGCGCGGGGTTGTCCGGAGGCCGCGCGCCAATCAGAATCACTTCCCGCGTTTTTTGTTCGTCTACCGTGAACGGCCGGGTCTTGATCTGATGCGCGGCCAGCCAGGTCACGGTGGGTGTGTCTTCGCCCCAGAGCACAACTTCCGTTTCGACCGGCGGCAGCGTGGCCGGGTCATCGAGGTAAAATTCAATTTCGCCGCCCGTCGGCGCGCCGCCGTTTTCGAGCGTGGCCAGCAGCCGATACTTTCCGGCCGGTCCATCAATCGGAATTTCCTCGGTGAAGACTGGGAAAGCCAGCGGCGGTTGGACGCCCTCTTTGGGGGCCGGGATCGTAAGCGTAACTTTGCGCTCGAACACGCGGAGATTGTCCGGCCCGATCACTTGCACGAGCGCCGGGTAATCTCCGGGCAGGAGCGCGTCTTCATCCGCCAACACCGCTTCAAGCCGGACATTGCTACCGCGATAGATGTTGACCGGTTCGGCAAACAAGCACCAGCGCAGCGGAGCGAAGCCCTCGAACAAGGCGTCCACCGTGCCGGGTTTGAGATCGCGGAAGGTGGTCGTCAACCCTTCGCCGCAACTGACGTGATCGTTCATGCCGGTCAGGCTGTAGCCAATGATCTTCGGATTCGAACGAATGGCATTCAAGCCGAGCGTCCGCTGGTCGGCCATTTTGCGCACGCTCGCGGCAAAGAAATCTTCCGGCCGGGCGAAAAGTTCATCCAGCTTCCAGCGTTGCCAGTCCGCCAGATAGCGGTTCAGCAGGTTTCGGTAGAATTGCGCATCCTCAGCTTCGGCTTTCCCCAACCGTTCAAAATTACGGGTCACCCGCCAGAGATCCACCGCGCTGCCGATACCGTATTCGGAAAGGAAGACCGGCGTGGTCCCGCTCAGGGTGCGCAAAGACTTGATGATCGCACCGGTATGCGGCACCCGGGGATAATCGTGCTTGTCGGTGAGCAAGTCCTCCCATTGCGTGGAGCCAGGATTGGAAACACTGCCGAAGACCGCTGGCTTTCCACCGCTGGTGTAGAGGGCAAACGTGGCGGCCTCCGGGCGGGGGCTTGGTTTCATGACGCCGTAACTCCAAGCTCTG
>CAIKLQ010000362.1 GCA_903828255.1 uncultured Verrucomicrobiota bacterium | reverse complement strand
GCGTTTGCCCCCTCACCCCGGCCCTCTCCCCCTCGGCGGGGGCGAGGGAGAAACACTCGACGCCGCGCGCGAGTTTTTCGCCGCGTTGTTGCTCTGGCCGTTGGTCGCGAATGTTCATTTGGCGTCAGCCCTTGGTCAGAGTTTCATCCAAATTCAACAGCGCGTTGGCGACCATCATCCAGGCGGCGAGTTGGCGGGCGTCCACGCCGACGGGCATTTCCGCCGCGCCCACTTTGATGAGTTCGGCGGCGGAGTTGGCATCGTGTTCGAAGCTCTTGAGTTGTTGCTCGTAAAACCCCAGCAGCCGCTCGCGCTCCACCTTGGTAGGCGCACGGGAGAGACAGGCTCGGAATGCAAACTCCATCTGCTGCGCCGGACTCGAACCGCCTTCGCGTAAGATGCGTTGGGCAAACACCCGCGCAGCTTCGAGCAGTGTGGTTTCGTTCAACGCCACCAGCGCTTGCAGTGGGGTGTCGGTGCGCGGGCGGCGCGACGTGCAGACCTCGCGGCTCGGCGCGTCGAACGTCGCGAAGGTCGGATAAGTGCAGACGCGCCGCCAAAACGTATAAACCGCGCGCCGGTAGAGTTCTGGCCCTTCGCTGACGGGCCATTCGTCCATGCCGATTTCCGGGCGCAGGAAACCGAGTTCCTTCCAGAGGTTCGGGACTTGCACCGGGAAGACGCTTGGCCCGCCGATCTCCGGGTTCAGCAGGCCGCTGACTGACAACGCCTGGTCGCGGATCATTTCGGGATCCATGCGAAAGCGCGGACCGTGAGCGAGCAACCGATTGTAGAGGTCCTTTTCAAGCCGCCGTTCGTCGGTGGCGGCGCTCTGGCGATAGGTCGCGGACATGACGATCAGTTTCAGGATGTGCTTGGTGTCCCAGGCATGCGGAGGTTGAGAGTTGAGGGTTGAGAGTTGAGATGAGCCTGGCGACATGAATTCGCAGGCGAGCCAGTCGAGCAACTCGGGATGCGACGGGAGTTCGCCTTGCTTGCCGAAATCCTCGCTCGTCTTCACGATGCCGGTGCCGAAAAGCCGCTCCCAAAAACGATTCACCGTCACGCGCGCGGTGAGCGGATTGTCGGAACGTACCAGCCAGCGCGCCAACGCTAGGCGATTGAGCGATTCATTTTCCGGCAACGGTGGCATGATGGCCGGAATGCCGGGCGTCACTTCCTTGCCCTTTTCCAAAAAGTTTCCGCGCACCTGCACGAACGTGGTCCGGGGTTCGGCGCGTTCCCGCATCACGAGGGTGTTGAATTTCTTGCTGGCCAGTTCGGTTTCGCGCTCGTTGAGGCGGAAGATTTCCCGCTCCAGATTGCGGATTGTCGGCGACACCGTGCGGTAGTAAGCCGCAAGCTGCCGCTGCTGTTCCGGCGTGCGTTGCACCGCGGCGATCGCGAGGAGTTCGGCCATCTGGGGCGTCACCGGCCAGCGCTTGGACGGGTCCGGCTCGCTCGTCACGGAAAGCCGCAGGCGGCCCACGGTGTGGTTGTTGCCGTGATAGGAATCGAAGCGGAAACCGAGTTTCGCGCCCGCTTCAAAACGGAGCGGCTCCTTCAACTCGGCGATGAGAAAATGCCGCTGGCCAAACTTGGGCCCGATTGCCCAGCCGGTTTTCGGGTTGCGATCCACTGCGTGCTCGGCGCGATAATACTGCTGTTCCCAATCCGCGGTCGCCTTGCCGAACGCGACCACACTCGGCGCGGCTCCCGCGTCCGACTTGGGCGCCGCCGTCATGCCGAGTTCGTCCAGGATAAAATTCCCGGTTTGTCCCCAGCGCCCCGGGCCGTTCTTGGGCAGACTTGGATCGGGCAATACTTCCAGCAGGATCGCGGTGATGTTTTTCAAACCCGTTTCGGATTCGATCAGATAGGTGTCGTACATCGAGTTCAACCCGGTGGCGAGCAGGGATTGATCGGGCAGGTTCGTGAAGGTCGCGCCGCCGGTGGAAATCGCGTTCGTCAGATTCAACGGCACCCAAACGTCCGGCTGGCTCGCGATCTTTCGTTCCCACGCTTCCTGCTCGGCGGACAGACTTTTCTCTGCCGTGGCGAGTTCCTGGCGCACTTTCGCGAGGCGGTCCCGCAGGTAGTTCACCATCGTGGTCACGGGAGGGGCGGGCACGGTGACGCTGGGTTCCGGATTGTAGTTGCCGCTGTCGGCGGTGCTGTTGAAGAACGCGTAGAGCCGGTAGTAATCGTCCTGCGAAATCGGGTCGTACTTGTGCGTGTGACACTCGGCGCACATGAACGTCAGGCCCAGCCAGGTGGTGCCGGTGGTGGCGACGCGGTCTTTCACGGCTTTGGTGCGGTATTCCTCGTCGTCGCCGCCGCCCTCGTCATTGATCTTCGTATTGCGATGGAAGCCGGTGGCGATCTTCTGCTCCAGCGTGGCGTTGGGCAACAGGTCGCCCGCCAACTGTTCGATGGTGAACTGATCGAACGGCATGTTCCGGTTGAAGGCGTTGATAACCCACTCGCGGTAGGGCCACATCGAACGCGCCAAATCTACTTGGTAGCCGTTGGAATCGGCGTAACGCGCGAGGTCCAGCCAGCCGCGGGCGAGGTGTTCGCCGTAGTGCGTTGAGGCGAGCAAACGGTCCACCAGCTTTTCGTAGGCGTCCGGGCTGCGATCTTTCGCGAACGCATCCACTTCCGAAATCGCGGGCGGCAGGCCGGTGAGATCCAGACTCAGCCGGCGAATCAAAGTGGCGCGATCCGCTTCCGGCGACGGCGCGAGTTTTTCCTGCTCCATCCGGGCGAGGATGAACGCGTCAATTTCATTGCGCAGCCACTTCTTGTCCTTAACCACGGGCAATTTCGGCCGCACCGGTTTGTTGAATGCCCAGTGCTTCTTTTCCTCTGGCCAAACGGCACCCGCGTCAATCCACGCTTTCAGCGCGGCAATCTGCTCCGGCGTCAGCGGCGCTCCTTTCGACGGCATTACTTCGTCCGGGTCCTGCGAAGTGACCCGCTTGATGAGCTCGCTCTCGGCGCTCTTGCCGACTACGAAAACCGGCTTGCCAGATTTGCCGCCGTGCAAGGCTGCGATTTTCTGATCCAAACGCAGATCGCTCTTTTGTTTGTCCGGCCCGTGACATTCGTAACAGCGTTTGATGAGGATCGGCTGAACGTCGCGGGCAAAATCCCCCGCCGCCGCAGCGGCAGCGGGAGTGCGCTGACCGCTCAGCGCGCCCAGCAAACCTAACAGGACGGCAAGCCGCCAGCGAAGATCATGGAAAACTGTTTTGGCCATGTTGTAATTTGGGCAACGGAAATTTGTTTGCGGGAGAATAGTCGCGCCAGGGTTGTCCGCCAAATAAAAACCAGCCCGCGGGCGGCGAAACATTTTTCTCCTTTGCAGGGTGGGCTTGATAGTTATGATTGTTGTCGTTCTCCGGTGGCAAGCCTGCCGGGGTGCAATGGCATGGCCAGACAATCGTATTTAGCCGCGAGTGCAAAGCCCGTCCGCCGAAATAAATACCGGGCGAAAGCTCGCGTAACTTCGGTGGCCAGCTCCCTCCCTCGCCAACGTGCGCGCGCTGCTTCCTGGCCCCAACTCCACGGCAAAATTCCGCAGGGGTTTCCTTCCCATGAACCGAGTAGTGGCCCCGGCGTCCCGCCCGGGCGAACCGAAACTCACAGGCGAGACGCCTGTGCCACTACCGCCGTCGCCCGCCCGCTCCGCTTCATGGCTCCAACTCACGGCAAAATTCCGGCAGTCAAAGCGGCCCATAAACTGCCTGGCGAGCCAACTGGTTTTGCGGCATGAAAACCCGTCGCTCCAGCGCCGCGCCCGCCAACGACCTGCGAACGCGGGCCGAGGAGCTGCTGCAAAAGCCGCGCCGCGAAGTCGCCCAGATGCCGACCAAGGACGTGCAGAAGTTGGTGCATGAGTTGGAGGTTCACCAGATCGAGTTGGAGATGCAGAATGACGAGCTGCGCCGCGTGCAAGCCGACTTGGAAGCCGCGCGCGACCAGTTCGTCGAGCTCTACGATTTTGCGCCGTCTGCCTACCTGACGCTGAAATCCAACGGGGAGATTCTGCAAGCCAACTTGAGCGCCAGCGCCTTGCTCGGCCTGGAGCGGGGCCGGTTGGTCCATCAAAAATTCACCCGTTTCATCCCCGCCGAAGCGCTGGCCGCGTTTCACTTGTTTTCCCGCCAGATCTTCGCCTCGGAAACCCGGCAGCACACCGACCTCGACCTGGTGACCGCCCAGTCTAAACGGCTGGTCGTTCATGCGGAGGCGGAGTGCGCGGTATCCGGCCAGCGGGATCAATGCCGGCTCACCCTCATTGACATCACCGAACGCCGGCGGATGGAAGCCGCGCTGCGCGCCAGCGAAGAGCAGCTTGGTTATGCGCTCGAAGCCGCGAGTGACGGGTTGTGGGACTGGCATGTCAAAACCGGTGAGGTGTATTACAGCCCGCGGTGGATTCTCAAAGTAGGCTACTCGCCCGAAGAGGTTTCCGCCTCCATAGACTTCTGGAAAAGCATTCTCCACCCCGAGGACACCCAGCGAGTGATGACGACGCTGCAATCCCATTTGGATGGGCGCACCCTGTTTTACGAATGTGAGTGCCGGGTGCGGACGAAAACCGGCGAATACCAGTGGCACCTGGACCGCGGCCGGGTAGTCAAACGGGCTAAGAACGGGGCCCCGCTCCGGATGGTGGGCTCCGCCGCGGATATCACCGCGCGCAAACTCGCGGAGGAACGCCTCGCGACCCTCCATCGCGCGCAGGCCATCGTTAGCAGCGTGGATCACGCGATCGTTCACCTCCCCGACCGGCAACAACTGCTGGACGAGATTTGCCGGATCGCCGTGGAGCAGGGGGGCTTCAAACTGGCTTGGATTGGCATGGTGGCGCCGGATGGGGCAGTGGAGCCCGTGGCGAAAGCGGGCCTTACCGATTATCTCAAAGACATCCGGCTGGTGGTCCAGGATGTGCCCAACGGCCGCGGACCGGTGGGCACGGCCATCCGCGAAAACCGCCCCGTCGTGATTGAGGATGTGACGACGGATGCCCGCATGGCCCGGTGGCGGGACCACGCGCAGAAGTTTGGATTGCAGTATGTGGCCGCGTTTCCCATCCAGGTCGCCGCCAAGGTGGTCGGCGCTTTTCAAGTCTATGCCCCGCAGGCCAAATTCTTCAACGAACCCGAGTTGCGCCTCCTGACGCAAGTCAGCCACGAGATTTCCTTTGCCCTCACCGCAATGGCCGAATCCGCGGCCCGCCAACGCGCGGAAGCCGCCTTGGCCGAATCCCACCAGTTCAACCAGCAGATCATCGCCAGCACTGCGGAGGGGATCATCGTTTATGGGCTGGATTTGAAATACCGCCTTTGGAACCCGGCGATGGAGAAACGGACCGGCTTGTCCGCAGGGGAGGTGCTGGGCAAACAACCGTTGGACCTCTTCCCCTTCTTGCGCGAGGTCGGCGTCCTAGAACGGTTGACGCAGGCCCTGGCGGGAAAACCGTCTACCCCGGCGGAATTCCATTATCGGGTGCCGCAAACCGGACGCACCGGCTGGGCTTTGGATACGACTACTCCGCTCCGCAACCTGATAGGCGAGGTCATCGGGGCCATCAGCATCGTCCATGATACCACCGAGCGTAAACGCGAGGAAACCGCCCTGCGCCTCAGCGAAAGCCATCTTTCAAACTTTTTCAACCTGGCCCCGGTCGGCCTGCAATGGCTGTCGGCCAGCGGAGTGATCCTGCGCGCCAACCAGGCCGAGCTAGACTTGTTTGGTTACGCGCCAGAGGCTTATCTGGGCCATCAGATCGGGGAGTTCCACGCCGACCCGGCGGTCGCGGCCGCGCTGTTGAAACGGTTGGCCGAAAAGGAAACCGTGATCAACTTCCGGGCGCAAATCCGGCGGCCGGATGGCGCGCTGCGGGAGGTGCTGATTGACGCCAATTCGTTGTGGAACGAAAACCAGTTGGTGCATTTCTCCGTCTTCACCCGCGACGTCACCCGGCAGGTGGAGCTGGAGCGGGAGTTGTTGGTCGTCAGCGAGCGGGAACAGCGGCGCATCGCCCAGGATTTGCACGATGGGTTGGGCCAAGTCCTGACCGGCACCCTCTACCTCACCAGCAATTTGCAACAGACCCTCGCCGCGAACTCCCGGCTGGAAGCCGAGCCCTTGGTTAGAATCGTCGGCCTCCTCAGCGAGGCCATTGCGCAGACCCGCAGCCTGGCCCGCGGCTTGCATCCGGTGAAGGATGAACCCAACGGCTTGCTCGTGGCGTTGGAGGAACTGGCCGCCCGAACCCAAACCATTTTCCAAGTCCGCTGCCGGCTCAATTGCCGCCGACCGGTGCTGGTCGCCGACAACCCCACCGCGACGCACCTCTACCGCATCGCCCAGGAGGCCGTCACCAACGCCGTCAAGCATGGCCAGCCGAACCATATCGCCATCGCGCTGACCAAGTCGCCGAGTCGGATCCGCCTGGTCGTTACCGACAACGGCACCGGCATCTCCCTGGAGCGGCCGTCTGAGGGCATGGGTTTGCGCATCATGCGCCACCGCGCCGACGCCATTGGCGCGGGCCTTGTGATCCTGAAAAATCCTCAAGGGGGTACGTCCGTGATCTGTACGGTGGCCAGCCCCGACAGCCCCCCCGCCAGCACCCCCCCGACGACCAGCGTGAAGAAAGTTTGATATGGCAGCCCGAAAACAACCCCCAACACCGAAAGGTGCGACCCGAAGAACAATCCTCATCGTGGATGACCACCCGCTGATGCGCGAGGGACTCCGGAACACCATCAACCGCGAGCCGGACTTGGTGGTCTGCGGCGAAGCCGAAGCCGCCCCAGCCGCCATGGAAGCGGTGAAGCGGTTGACGCCGGATCTCGTGCTGGTGGACGTCACGCTGCCCGGAAAGAGCGGGCTAGAACTGGTCAAAGATCTCAAAGCCCTACATCCGCACCTGCGGATTCTGGCGCTCTCCATGCACGACGAATCGCTCTACGCCGAGCGGATGCTGCGCGCCGGAGCCAGCGGCTACCTCACGAAACAGAATCCCCCCGCAGAGTTGCTCAAGGCCATCCGGCAGGTACTCACCGGTAGCGTCTATGTCAGCCAGGAAGTTTCGGAAAACCTGCTGCGGCGGTTCTCCGGGAATGGCCCCCAAAACACCGGGTCGTTGCACAACCTGACCGATCGCGAATTTGAGATTCTCCAAATGGTAGGTAGCGGCCAGTCGCATAACGAAATCGCCCGCGAACTCCACCTCAGCCCCAAAACCATCGCGGTGCATACCGCTAACTTGCGCCGGAAGCTTAGGCTTAAGAACTCCGCCCAATTGATCCGGTTCGCGATCCGTGCCGAGGACGTGAAGAATCTGGCGGCCCCCGAAACCTGGCCGCTCCCGCTAAAATTGCCGCGCGCGCCGCGTCCGCTCCCCCACCCGTCTCGCCCGCCGGCAAAGCTCAACCAGAAAACCCCGCCGCAGTTTCGGCCCGCGCCCCGGCCCGAAAGACGTTCCGACACCGGGGCTCGCAGCCCGGCGGACTAGGTGATTTACTTAGTTCGGATAAACCGATTCCCAACGTAGGTTTGGGGGTTCACCCAATAGCTCCCGCCCGGCAAGCTAGGTATTCTCGCCGCGTGAAAGTAATTATCGAGGGTCGGGACAACGTGCTATTCGATGCGGCCAATGATTTGCGCGTGGTGGTGGCGCACCTGAATTCAGCCTTCGCCCTGCGCACCCATGCGGTATTGGAACGGATGGGCCGCGAGGCTGGCGGCTCCGGCCGCTTGATCTGTAGCCTGTGGGATTTCAATAGTCTGGCCGAACCGGCATTGTCCCCGATGGCGGTCGCGGAGACGCAGCAAGCGAACCTAGTCGTCATTGCCACCCAAGAAGGAGCAGCCTTGCCGCGGGAAGTGTGTCTCTGGATCATCAAATCGCTCGTGACCAAGCCGGGCCATCCCCGAGCCTTGATAGCCATTCTGGACTTCGATCTGGCGCAGCCCGAAACCCACCCGGTTGTCCGCCCCTACCTCCAAATAGTGGCGCGCTATGGCGAGCTATCCTTCTTCGCCTCGGACAGTGATGCCAAAGAGCTGCTGGATTTGAAGGCTTACCGAGCGCAACTCGCGAGAGCCTCCGCAACCGGGGACAAAAAGGTTGTTCCGCAAACCCCGCCCGCCGCTGATTGGCGGTCGGAGTTGCCCAGGGCTTACGCCACAGTGTCGCCGGCGGAACTAGAAATGAGCCAGGAGGCCAATTGAGGAAAGAAGCAAGTGGCTCTGGCTGTGAGAACTTCCTTCAGCCCGAGTGGAGCAATCGAATATGAACCGAACGGCGGAGCAGCAACCGGGAGTGGTTTCAAGTCCCCTGCGCCCGGCGCGTCATGACTACGATCTGCTGTGCGAACCGATGCAACGCCAGAGGACCTTGCGCTGTTGTGACTACTATATCACCAGCTTCGACTTTTCCGGCGAATTGCAGGCTTCCTGGGATGCTATCAAGCACCAAGCGGAGAAGAACCTCAAGCAGCTCCAAGAGTTGTGGTCGGGCAGTGCGGAGACCGCTTACTTACCCGGCGCGATCTGACCTTTCCCGACCTAACAAACCCTCGCCCCCAAATCATAACGACCATATCAATATGAAAAAAAACACCCCCTCACCACTGCCCCAGGAAAAAGTAGCCGCCTTGGCCCGCCAACTTTGGGAACAAAATCCCAGAGTTGTTTGTCGGGCACTGCGGAGGCCGCTTACCCACCCGGCACGATCGGACTTTTCCCGACCTACCAAACCATAGTCACCAATTAAATATGAGAGAATCCAAGACCCCACCACCCTCCCGTAAACAAGTAGCCGACTTGGCCCGCAAACTTCGGAAACAAGACGAGCGGCAAACCGGCCGCGACATCGAATACTGGCTGAAAGCCGAGCAATTCGCCAAACCGATCGAGAACCGCGTATTGCAACTAATCACCACTAAACCATAACGACCACCTAAACATGAAAAACAACAACACCCCACCACAGCATCAAGAGAAAGTAGCCGCCTTGGCCCGCCAACTTTGGGAACAAGACGGGCGGCAAACCGGTCGCGACCTCGAATACTGGCTGAAAGCCGAGCAACAACTGGCACCAGTCCAAACTCTCGCCAAGCTCGCAATCGAGACACCGGACTCGACAGCGAAGGTGATGGAGCAGCAACTGGCATCGGTCCGGACTCGCGCCCAGCCGACGGCGACCAATCCCAGAGCGCGACCTAACGGTTCGTCCACCCGGGCCAAAGCCGCTGCCCGGCAGTAAGAGCCGGTTGGAAAAGTAGCCGCCGAGGTAAGGAGTCTCCGACCCTTGAGCGGGCGAACTTGCAAAAACCAAGAGGTTTGAGCCTCCTTACGTCGGCTACTACGACCAAGGGGCTTTTTAAGCCCGAACTCCGGAGTTGGCGCCGCAACTGACACCGCTTGGGCGCTTGTTGACTCTGGAATTCTACCCGGGGAGCGCACGCGCCTTCGCGCCCGGGGACACGCGCGGGGGCGCGCTCTCGTTCCGGCCGCGGGGCGCGTTCGGAACGCCCGCGCGGGCGCGGGCACTCCCCCGCCACTTCGGAATTCGGGCTAAACCGGCGCCCACACCTAGCGGCGGTGCGGAGGCTTCACGGGTAAGCTGGGACGACCTGCCCCACACTTATCACTCATCCCGGACGGGGCGCGGCGGCGGACAGGGCCTTCTGGACCGCGTTGATCAAGGCCGCCACCGCATACGGTTTGCCCAAAAATGCCTGGGGCCGCTCGGCATCGTGGCCGGCCAGCACCCGGGCCTCGTCATAGCCACTGGTCAAAATAATCGGCAGTCCGGGGGCCAGTTCCCGCAAGGCCGCCATCGTCGCCCACCCGTTCATTCGCGGCATGGTCAGGTCACACAAGACGCAACCGATTTCCGCCTGATGTTGCCGGAAGAGTTCCACCGCCGCGGCGCCATCCGCCGCGCCGAACACGGTGAACCCCCCAATGCTTTCGAGCATCCGGGTAGTTACTTTGAGCAATGCCGGCTCGTCCTCGACAACCAACACCGCGCCACCACTCCCGGTTGGCTGACTGACTGGGACCACTAGCGTCGGCTTTTGGGGAATAGCCGCCACCACCGGCAGAAAGACCCGGAAGGTGCTTCCCTGACCTAGTCCACTCGCCACGGTGACTACGCCGCCGTGCTTCCGCACTATCCCCAGCACCACCGGCAAGCCCAGCCCCCGGCCTGGGAACTTACTGGTGAAAAACGGGTCAAAAATCCTTTCGAGGTCCGCGGGCTTGATGCCCCCGTCATGGTCCGCTACTTCCAGGCAGGCATAGGTGGTCGCCTGCGGCTGCCAGTCTATGGGGAAACGATTCTCGCCCGGAATAGCGGCGGCGGCCACGGTCTTGACAGCTAGTTGCAAAGCCCCCGGGCTGGTACCGCTGGCCTCCCAGGCATTGGTGAACAGGTTGGACAACACCTGTTGGATCTGTTTCCGATTACCACTGATGACCGGGCCAGGGGTGGGCAGGTCGGTCACCAAAACCACGGTCTTAGGCAGGGAGACCTCAAGCAGGGGTAGAGTCCGCTGGCAGACTTCGGCCAAATCCAGCGGCTCCAGTTGGCTATTGGTTTGCCCGAGATAGGTGAGCATCAGGTCGCTCATAGTCGCCGCCTTGTGGGCCGATTTCAGCGCGGCGGCCAGGCACTCGCCGGCTTCGGAGTTTGGGGGCAACTCGTTCTGGGCCAATTCCAGATTGCCCATGACGGCCGCGAGTTGGTTGTTGAAGTGATGGGCGATGGCTCCGGCCATGCGGCCCAAGCTTTCGGTCTTCTGGAGTTGCCGGTTTTGGGCCGCCAGTTTTTCCTGCTCCGCCGCCGCTTGCTGCTGCGCGGCGCGCCGCTGTTGCTCCGCCAGCGCGTGCTCGACGGCGGTGCCCAGCCGGGTAAGCCGGTCCTTTAGCAGATAGTCGGTGGCGCCCTGCTTGATCGCCGCCACCGCGGCTTCTTCACCCAGGGCGCCGGAGATAAGGATGAAGGGAATGTCCAGCCCGCGGTTCCGCAACCGCGCCAACGCCCGCAGCCCGTCATAATGCGGCAGGGCATAATCGGCCAGGATCACATCCGGCAGCGTCTCGAGGCCCGCCATAAATTCCGCCTCCGTCTCCACCCGCTGGCTTTGCGGGTCAAAGCCGGCGCGGCGCAGTTCGCGGCTGATGAGTTCGGCCTCGGTGGGGCTATCTTCGAGGTGGAGGATGCGTAGGGGTTTGCTCATAAAATTCCTTTCCGGGTTATCCCGCCGGGGGTCTTGTTCACCAGTAGCCAGTAGTGGCCTAACTCGGCTATGGCGGCGGCGAACGCCTCGGAGTCCACCGGTTTGACGACGTAGCTATTGGCCCCGAGATGGTAGCTTTCGATCAAGTCCTGCGGCTCTTGCGAGGAGGTCATCACGACCACCGGCAAGCACCGGGTGCGGGCGTCCGCCCGGATCGCGCGCAGCACTTCCAAGCCGCCCACCTTGGGCATCTTCAAGTCCAGCAGCACGACCTGCGGCAGTTGATTGGCGGCGGGGCCCGCCTGGGTGCCGGTGCCGTAGAGCCAATCCAGCGCCGCCTGGCCGTCCGCCAGATGGAGGACATGGTTGGCCAGGTGGTGTTTCCGGAGTGCGCGCAAGGTCAACTCGGCATCGGTCGGACTGTCCTCGATAAGGAGGATTTCGATGATCGGGTGATGGCTCATAGGCTGGTTTCCTTGGCGGTGGGCAGGGTGAAATAAAAGGTGGCGCCAGCGCCGGGGGTGCCGGAGGCCCACACTTGGCCGCCGTGCCGATGGATGATCCGCTGGACCAGCGCCAGCCCGACGCCCGTGCCTTCAAATT
>CAIKLQ010000361.1 GCA_903828255.1 uncultured Verrucomicrobiota bacterium | reverse complement strand
GCAACTCGGTGCGGGATGCTCCCACTCGACCTGCCCGTCGGCGGCCACAATGAAGACCTTGCCCTGACTATAATCCGCGCAGGCAAAGCGGTGCTCGGCGGCAAATGCCGGCGCGGCGAAGTGGCACGGGAGGAGCATTGCGAGGACGCAGGCGAGGCGAGGCGGGATGGTTGGTAGTAGTTTTTTCATGACGCATGGGGATTCTGAATGGGACGGGAAACGATTCAAGAGAAAGTTTTTTCTGCGGCGACATGTTGAGCGGTCTGCGGGATGGACGGCAGAACAAATCGGAAAGCGGAAGCCCCCTCGCTGAGCTGAGCGGACCCTCCATCAAAGCAGCCTTTTCAATCATGGAGAATGATGGGAGCGGGATTTTCCAATGGGAAGTTCATGGCTGCTTTCGACCGGAAGCCTTCATCCCAGCGGGCGAAAGAAAACAGCCCAACGATTCATCGCTGGGCTATTTGCGACCGTTCCTCCGGAACTCCGAAGTGAAGAATCCAACCCGTCGCCGGCCCTGCGGCGGGTGGCGACCTCGAAAGCCATCAACCCGATACGTGCTGGGCATTCCCGGTTCATGACTGGGTCAACCCCTTCATGGCCTCCTGCACCGCCGCGAACTGGGCATCCACTTCCGGCAGCCGCGCCGTGATCGTAGCCAAGTCTCCCGCTTTGCCGGCGGCTTCCAGCACGGCGGCGAGGGCGCACAGGGCTTCGCCGCTCACCGCCGCGCACGCGCCTTTGATCTGGTGGGCTTGCTCTCGAACCCGCTCGGTCTCCCCGGCCGCCGCATAGGTCTGCAACTGCCGAATCTGGCCCGGCAAATCTTCCAGGAATTGCGCAATCAACCGCCGGGCTAGGTCCTCCTCCTGCATCACGCGCTCCAGCAAACTCGCGCGGTCAAAGACCGGGATTTCCACGGGTGACGCCGGGGCCGTCGGCGCCGACGACTCCGGCGGGGGCACGGAGGCAACCATCGGCTCGCGAGCGGCCACCGCGGGCGCGGGCTTCAACCACTTCTTCAACACCGCGACTAACGCCCCTACTTCAATCGGCTTGGCGACGTAATCATTCATGCCCGCCGCCAGACACTCTTCCCGGTCCCCGCGCATGGCGTTGGCCGTCATGGCAATCACGGGCATGCGGGGATCGAGCACCCGCGATTGCGGGTCGCGGATTTGCCGGGTCGCCCCCACGCCATCCAGCTCGGGCATTTGCATGTCCATCAAGACCAGATCGTAGGGCAGCGTCGCGAGCGCCTCGATAGCTTCCAGCCCGTTAGCCGCCACGTCCGCGCTCAGGCCCAGCTTCGTCAGGATGCCCACTGCCACGAGCTGGTTCACGGTGTTGTCTTCCACCACCAGGATGCGCGCGGGCCACAACCCGGCGGCGGCGAAGTCCGCCGGCAACTCGGTCCGTCCGGGCGCGACCTTTCGCCCGCTCATCACTGCGGCCAGCACGGCTTGCAGTTCGCCCCGCCGCACCGGCTGGGGTAGCGTGGCGACAAAACCGTTGGCTTCCCAATCAGGGTCGCGATCCGCTTGGCCCAAGTTGGTCAACCTCACCAACCGCGTGGCGTGCAAGTCCGGATGGGCCTTGATGGCGCGGCCCAGGGCGTTGCCATCCATGCCGGGCAATTGCCCATCCAGCATCGCCATCGCGAACGGATCCTGCGCGGCGTGGGCTTCGGTTAGGGCGTGCAGCGCAAACGGACCGTCGGGGACATGCGCCGCCCGCAGTCCCCAGCCATTCAGCAAGCCCGTGAGAATCTCCTGGTTGACGGGGTGCGGGTCCACAATCAACACCCGCACGCCGCGCAGTTCGGCGGGGCCGCGCGCGACGGCGCGTTTGCGGCCGGCGGGTTTGCCCAGCCGCACGGTGAACCAGAATTCTGAACCGCAACCCACGACACTTTCCACGCCGACTGCGCCGCCCATGAGTTCCGCGAGTTGCTTGGAGATCGCCAGCCCCAATCCCGTGCCGCCGTAGAGGCGCGTGGTGGAGGCATCCACCTGGGAGAATTTTTGGAACAGCTTCCCGCGTTTGTCTTCCGGGATGCCGATGCCCGTGTCGCAGACGGCGAAGCGCAGTTGCACGGTCTCCGCCGTTTCTTCGATCACGCGCACGCGAATGGCGACCTCGCCTTTTTCGGTGAACTTGAGCGCGTTGCCGGCCAGGTTGGTGAGGATCTGGCGCAGGCGGCCCGGATCGCCGAGCAGATGCGACGGCACTTCCGGAGCGAGGACGCAGCCGAACGCCAGCCCTTTCACATGCGCCCGCAACGCCAACATTCCGGCGAAATCCTCCAGCACGTCGGGCAGGCTGAAATTCAGCGTTTCCAACTCCAACTGCCCGGCCTCGATCTTGGAGAAATCCAGAATGTCGTTGAGCAAGGTGAGCAACGTCTCGCCGCTGGCGCGGATGCTCTGGGAATAGCTGCGTTGCTCGGCGTTGAGTTCCGTTCCCAGCAACAAGCTATTCATGCCCAGCACGCCGTTCATGGGGGTGCGGATCTCATGGCTCATGTTGGCCAGGAACTCACTCTTGGCCGCGTTGGCTCGCTCGGCTTGGAGCATCATCGCGTTGGCGTTGGCGTTGGCGATTTCAAGTTCCTCGCTTTTCGTCGCGAGTTCCTTGTTGGTCGTCGCGAGTTTCGCCTCCGCCTGCTTGCGCGCGGTAATGTCCCGATGGAAACCTTGGACGAAGGATTTTCCCTGATGAGTAATCAAGGAGGCCGTCACTTCGAGGGTGACGACATGCCCAGCTTTGTGGTGTTGGTTCACCTCGAAGGTGATCGTTTCCCCAGCCAGCACGCGGCGCATCCGCTCCGGCATCTGTCGGGAACTTTCGGGCAGATCCAAATCCGCCAACCGCATTTGCTTCATTTCCGCCACGGTG
>CAIKLQ010000360.1 GCA_903828255.1 uncultured Verrucomicrobiota bacterium | reverse complement strand
CGGTCCACACCTTCGCGTCCGCGGAGGAGTTTCTGGCCGCCCAGCCGCGACCGGAGCTGGACATTCTGCTGGTGGATATGAATCTGCCCGGGCTCTCCGGCGTGGAGCTGATCGCCCGACTGGTGGAGCAGGCGGTCAAGTTCAGTTGCCTGGCGCACACGGTCTCGGCGGAACGCGAGACGGTGTTTGCGGCCATCCAGATGGGGGCGTGCGGCTATGTGCTCAAGGGGGGCGGCTTTCGCGAGTTGGTCAGCGCCCTGCATGAAATTGAAGCGGGCGGGGCGCCGATGAGTCCCGGCATTGCCCGGCAGGTGCTCCAGCAATTCCAGCAACTGTCCCTCGGTACCCCGACCGCGCCCGCCACCGAAGGATTATCCGAGCGGGAACAGACCGTGTTGCGGGGGCTGGCGCGCGGGCAGGCCTACAAGGAAATCGCCGCCGCCATGTCCGTCAGCGCTCACACGGTGAACAGCCACGTCAAGAACATCTATGAGAAGCTCCACGTCTGCAGCCGCGCGGAAGCCGTCCGCCAAGGGCGCCAGCGCGGCTGGCTCTGAGCGATGAAGCAGCGCGCGTTCACCTTGATTGAACTGCTGGTCGTCATCGCCATCATCGCCATGCTCGCGGCGTTGCTTCTGCCGGCCCTCGCCAAGGCCAAGGGCAGAGCCCTGCGCGCCGCTTGCACCAGCAATGTCCGCCAGGCCAATCTCGCCATTCACCTTTATGCCAATGACTACGGTGACACCATCAATTTCGTCACCAATATGTCGTACGCCTACAAGGAATACATCCTGCCCTATCTCGCCCTCCCGCCCAATGCCCAATCCAACCTCGCCGTGTTTCGCTGCCCGGCGGACCAGGGGTTCTACCAGTCCCCGGAGACGCATTTTTCCAGCTACGGCTTCAATGGCCTCAACCTTGGCAACGGCGACTACCGTTTGGCGAACCGCAAGCTCACCACCGTGCGCGATCCCACGAAGACGGTGCTGAGCGGGGAAATTGCCGGCGGCATGGCTCAGAGCTGGCATAACCCGTCGCCCCAAGGCCAGCTCAACAACGCGCAGTCGGTCACGGGCTTTGTAGATGGTCATGTCCGCTACACTAAAATCTATTGGAACGGCAGCGCCGGCCTGCCCAACTACCCATTCTACTATGAGCCGCCCGCCGGCTACGATTACAAGTGGACGCCGGATTAGCATATCCCTGGCAGGGCTTTGAATCTCAAATTACCAACCCCCGGTGACCTGTAGGGCGGGCGGTCCGCTGCCAGCCGGTCTTTGCCGCCGGCCACCACGCCACCCAACGCCTTCCGTTCACCACGGCGGCGCGGACGGCTTCCTGCCCGGAGGGAGTGACGCGCGCCACCAATCAAAGCCTTCCCTTCACCCGGCCGGAGCATCAGCCCTTTGGCTCGGAATCATCGCCCGCTCCATTCTCTGCGCGCTTTGCGTTCTTTGCGGTTGACCGCCAGGGCCGTGGAAAGGCCGCGCCCCTGCCGGCATCCCTTGAATATCCCTAACGCTAGGGATACCGCCATCCCTAACATTTCTTCTAGTCTCATCCCTTGGAACGCCCTCCCGCGCTGGTCGCGGGCGGGCCAAACTGATTTATGCACCTTGGCATTGTGGATGACGATACGCGGTTGATCGAGAACCTCCGGTTTCTGCTGCAAAGCGAGCCGGGCGTGCAGTCGGTCCACACCTTCGCGTCCGCGGAGGAGTTTCTGGCCGCCCAGCCGCGACCGGAGCTGGACATTCTGCTG
>CAIKLQ010000359.1 GCA_903828255.1 uncultured Verrucomicrobiota bacterium | reverse complement strand
TCCCATCAGCAACCCGACCAGACGCCGCGCGATTTCTGGGCCGAGCCGCCGGCGCTGAACCGCTTGTTCCAACATCTCGGGCACACGGATCAGGATCGTTTGCTGGACAACCTGGGCATTGACATCGCACACCTCGAAGCACCTCCGAAACCGGAGCGCCCGCTCGGCGACGGCATCTTCCAAAACTTCTGGGGCGAACGCTTCGTCTATCAAACTACGCCGTGGGGACCGATGCGCGAGGACGTCCCCGGCGCGCTGGCCGACGCAAAATCCTTCGCGGATTTGGAAACCTTCGACTGGCCCACACCGGACTGCCTGGACCGCTCTCGCCTGCGGGAACAATGTCGCCGTCACGAACAGCGGGCGCTGCTCTATGGCTTTGCCGATGTCTGGCAACGGCCTGCGTTGGTGCGCGGCTGGGAAGGCATGTTCGTGGACATGGCGGAGCGGCCCGACTGGGTGCATTTCCTGGGGCGCAAGTTCACCGATTTCTACCTGGAAGATTACACCCGTGCCGCGGAAATCACGGACGGTCGGATTGATCTTTACCTGCTCATCAGCGACCTCGGCAGCCAGCGCGGGCCGCTCATTTCCAAATCGATGTTCGAGCAATTTGTCGCGCCCTATCTGAAGGAGATGATTGACCGCATCCATGCCCTGCGGGGACGGGTGTTGTTTCACAGTTGTGGCGCGATCAACGCCTTCATCCCGCGCCTGATTGAACTGGGCGTGGACGTGCTCGATCCGATCCAACCCGTCGGCCCCGACATGCAACCGGAGAAGTTGAAAGTGGCCTACGGGCGGCAACTCAGCTTCCACGGCGGGATTGATGTGCAGCACCTGCTGCCGCACGGCACGCCCGAAGAAGTGACCGCCGAAGCCCGCCGCTACGGCGAATCGCTCGGGGCCGGTGGCGGTTACATCCTCGGCCCGGCCCACTTGTTCCAACCCGATGTGCCGCCGCAAAACATTCTGGCGGTCTATCGCGGATAACGCTCTGGTCGGAGCGCAGCGGTGGCGAAGATTAGCGCGACGGCGCGTATTTCCGCACCGGCTGCGCGTCGGGGGCGGTGACTGGTTGATACTTTCTACCGCCTGAAGGTGCGTTGGATGAACTGCTGCCCCAAGGTCCATTGCGTGCGGATGCCACTCCAGTAATTGCTATTCAACACCCCCATGGCGGCAGCTTGCTCCGCAGTCAGGAAGGTCGCGGTTTGTTGCATCATCTGTTGGGACCGATCAAATCGCGTCTGATAAATGGCATCCAATTCTTCCTTCGTTCTAAACATGTCCAGCTCATCCTCCCGAACGATGGCTTCCGGTGCGCCGGCTACCAGCCCCAGAAACTGACGGCTTTGTTCTTCGTTCAGCGCGAGGCTGCCGAGCTGGGTGTTGATCCCCGTCATCAGCAAGAACGCCCCCAAGCCCAACTCGTCTTTGGCCAACTGGGAGGCACCGGCTTCTCCGAGCAACGCTTGCAATTGAGTGTCCAGTTGTTTCTTTGCGTTTTCGCGATCCTGCAAGGCCGTTGGCACGTCCACTTCACCCCGAACCAGCGCGGCCAACCGCTCTTTCTTGGCCACTTCATTCTGCGTGATCAACTCGACGAGCTTGTCGGCGGCGGCCGGGGAAAGCTGCTGCGATTGAATGAAAGCGGCATAGCGAACTTTGAGGGCCTGCTGGATTTGGACCCGCGCCAGTTCTTTCTGGGCCGGGTCGCTAACGAGATTGGCGAGCGTGTCGGCCAGCGAATTGGTTTTGGCCGCGGAGGACAACTCCTGGCGCAAAGACCCAACCTGACCTCTCAGTTTCAAAACCTCGGTTTGTTTTGAATCCGAGCGGAACCCGGCATTCTCTTCCACCAGTCCCGCCAGGCGATTGGTGGCCTCATCACGCTGCCGCTGCAACTGCTGGAGTTCTGCGGCGAACTGCGTTTGCTGTTGCTGAAGCGCTTGGTTTTCCTCACGCAGCCGGGAGGCTTGGCGAGCTTGGTAGATTCCGGCACCCACCGCGGCGACAAGGGCGGCGGTGATGAGTGTCTTTTGCAATGTGGTCATGGCGACAGTTTTGATGACGGTGGCGGTCGTGGCGGTGGCGAGGGTTGTTCCCGCGAGGGCGGCGGTCGAAAGCGTGGCGGCCAAACCGGCGGGCGCGAGGGGAACGGCGTTGGTTGACATTACGGTGGAAAGCGCGACGGCGGTGGTGGTCACGCCCCGGCTCGTGAGCTGGGTGCGCAGCCGTTCCAGCGCGCGGCTCACCCGTTTCTGCGCGGCATCGTCACTGACGCCGAGGGCCGCGCCAATCGCGCGGAAATCGCGGTTCTTGAAAAAGCGCAGCAGCAACGCCTCACGGTCTTCGTCGCTCAAATCCGCCATCGCTTCGTCGAGGACGGGTTGCACGCGCTCCCATTCGGGCGCGGTTTCGGAAGCGGGGTCGAAGTTTTCCATAGCTTGCCTTTCGCGGGCCTGCCGGCGCCGGTCGTCGCGCAACTGATTGAGCGCGAGGAAGCGCGTGCTGCGGTAAAGCCAGCCCAGTAGGGAAGCGTCCCCGGTCAGCGTGCCGGCGAGGGGTTGGGCCTTGCGGGCGAGGTCGGTGAAAACGCTTTGGGCGATGTCGTGCGCCAGATCGGGCGAACTGACCTGGCGCAAGGCCGAGGCATAAACCACGTCCGTATGGCGGTGGACGAGTTCGCGGAAGGCGGCTTCGTTGCGGTGTTCCGCGTAGTCGCGCAGCAGTTGGGCGTCGGTTGTTTCCGGCATCTCACCTATTAAACAACCGCCGCCGGCGAAATCCGCCAAAGTATTTGAAGCGGAATTCCGACTTCGGGTGATGGACTTGGGGTGATGGACTTGATTCCCCGATGTCGCCAACGGATGAAAAGAGCCAGCGGATGGGTCGTCTTTCATTCCCTATCCGCTGGCACATTCTGTCCGTTGGCGAATTGAAACGCCACGAACTCTCTTCCCGCGGTGCCGCTCGCCCCGCGCGGTAGTTCCGCAAAGGCAAATGGTCCGGGCAATGTCCCGAAGGTCGTTAAGGTTCCAGCCGAATGGCGAGGTCCGTGACGGCCTTGCCGTTCGCTTCGGTGAAACGCAAACAGCCCTGCCAATCCTGGCCGCCGTCGTTGACGACTTTGAAAACCACCACATTCACACCCTGGTTCAGTGTGACTTTGCGGGCGACGTCCGAATCCTGGTCCAGCGAGCGCGGTTCGGAGGTTTTCAGGAGCGCCTTGCCGTTGAGATAGACTTTTCCCTGGTCGTTGCTGCCCATCTTGAGGCTGAGATTGGTTCGTTCCGTGTCGCAACGCACATAGCACACGGCGTAGGCGGTCGCCTTGTCCGTCTGCTCCTTCGCGATTTCGTTGAAGTCCAGGTAGTAATCCGACCCTTTGACTTTCTTCCAGGTCAATTCCTTGGCGCCCACGGTCGCTTTGTCGCCGGCTTTGGGCTTGAGGGCCGCTTCGTCCGGGAGTTGATTCTTATCAATGGCCTGCGCGCCGTCGGTATCGGAGGGCAACATGATGGGCGCGAACACGAGCCAGTCGCGGATGAAGCCATCGCTACGGGGCGCGAAGGTATCCGCCGCCGGTTGTGCTTCAGCGACACAGAGGCTTAACAGCAAGGTGCCCGTCGTAATAATCGTTTTTGTGGTCATAATGATTTCCTCGGTTGGTTGGTTTTGATTGTTTTGTTGGTTGCGATACTCGGCCACGGCGTGGTTCAGCATGAACATTTGGTGAGTGGCGACCGGCCGGCCATTTTCAGCGTTGGGCCGCGCCACCGAATTTGCTTACTTGCGCTCATGGCTTCGTTGCCCGGAGAGTAACTCCCGGGGGCGAACGCCGCAAAGGGAAAAGTTCGAGCGCAAAAAGTGCAACTAGGTCATAGGCGACGAAGCGCTTGAGACTGGCTTGCGAACCGGATATGTCTCTGTTTGATGCAAGCGCAAATTTTTCGCACCACCGGATTGAAAAGAACCTCACTCCAAGTCGCTCTCCTGCTCGGAGCTATTGTTGCTTCCCATGCGATGGAATTCCATGTCGCCGCCAACGGCAAAGACTCCAATCGCGGAAGCCGATCCTCGCCGTTCGCGTCTTTGGAGCGGGCGCGGACGGCGGTTCGTGCGCTCAAGAAAAGTGGCGGGCTACCACCGGAGGGCGTGACCGTCTGGATGCACGGCGGGGATTATGCGTTGGCGGACACGTTTGAACTCGGCGCGGACGATGGCGGGCAAACCAACCGGCCGGTGGTCTATCGGGGGGGTGAGGGAGAGGAAGTGCGGTTGGTGGGCGGACGCACCTTGCCGGCGAAAATGTTCCAGCCGATCAGCGCGCCGGCTACCCTCCAAAGACTCGATGCGGCGGCCCGTCCGCGGGTCTGGCGCGCGGAGTTGCGGGCGCTGGGAATAACCAACTACGGCACGTTTCCGGATCAATTCAGCGGCGCAGCTTCCGGGCCTGAGTTGTTCTTCAACGATCAGCGCATGACGCTGGCGCGCTGGCCGAATGTAGAGTGGGCAGAGTTCAGCAAGGTGATCGAAAGCGGGCCCGCGCCGTGGCGCAACCATGCTTCGGACAAGCTGGGCACGTTCGCCTACGATGGGGATCGCCCGGCCCGGTGGCTCCGCGCACCGGCGGTCTGGTTGCAGGGTTATTGGTGCTTCGACTGGAGCAGCGAAACGATCCGGGTGCAGAACATTGACACCAACGAGCATCGGATCACGCTCGCGAAGCCGCATCATTACGGGCTGGGCAGTGGCAATCGCGGGCCGCGCCGGTTCTTCGCGGTGAACCTGCTCGAAGAACTGGACCAACCCGGCGAATACTTCATTGACCGCAATTCGGGCGAGTTGTTTTTCTGGCCGCCCGCACCTCTGCGTGGCGCACGGGTGGTGTTGTCCACGTTGACCCAACCGGTCATCGCGCTGCGCAACGCATCGTATGTCACGTTGCGTGGTTTCACGGTCGAGGCAGGCGCGGGGAACGGAATTGAAATCAAGGGCGGGCGAAACAATAGCATCCTCGCCTGTCGCATTCGCAACACGGGCATGGACGGCGTCGTGGTAGAGGGCGGCACGCAACACCGCGTCGTCGCCTGCGATATTTTCGACACCGGCACGGCGGGCCTCAAGATCGGTGGCGGCGATCGCCAGACCCTCACGCCGAGCGGGCATGAGGCGGTGAACAATCACATCCATCACGTCTCGCGCCGCCAGCGCACGCACGCCTACCACGTTCACCTCGATGGCGTCGGCGTCCGGCTCGCGCACAATTTGCTCCACGGTGGCCCGCACCAAGCCATCGGGCTTGCGGGCAACGACCACCTCATTGAGTTCAACGAAATCCATCACACCGGTATGGAGACTGATGATTGCGGCTCGTTTTACATGGGCCGCAATCCGTCCGAGCGCGGCTCGGTGCTGCGTTACAACTTCTGGCATCACATCGGCAGCACGCGCAGCCACGGCAGTTGCGCGGTGTATTTTGACGATGGCGCGGGCGGGCAAACGGTGTTCGGCAATGTTTTCTATCGGGCTGCTGGCGGGAGCTTTGGCGCCGTCTTCTCGCACGGCGGCCACGATAATCTCGTGCGCAACTGCATCTTCATTGAGTGTCCGCTGGCGCTCGGCAGCGCGCCGTGGAAGGACAACTTGTGGAAGGAATGGCTGACGGGCGCGCTCTGGCAGGAGAAGTTGCTGAAGGACGTGGATATCACCAAGCCACCTTACGCCGACCAGTATCCGGAACTGAAAGGCTTCATGGAATTTGCCGGCGAACCGCGGCGCAATCGCGCGACTGCCAACCTGATCGTGAATTGCCGCGCCGTGCAAACCGGCAACTGGGACGTGACCGAGAGCTTTGTGACGGACGCTGATCCGGGCTTTGTGGACGCTGCCAAGCTGGACTTTCGGCTGCGGGATGACGCGGCGGTTTTTGGGAAGATGGCTGGTTTTGGGAAGATACCCTTTGCCCAGATCGGGCTGCAGCGGGATGAGTTCCGGCGGTGGGTGCGGGAAGGTTCCCCGCAATAACGCCGGGTTTGCCGCTGGCGAGTTGTCCGATTGGGCCGACACGGCGGACGGATCAGATGGCACCAAGCGCTACGGGACCAGCACCACCGCCGTATGCGCGGGCAGCGTGAGGTTCACCGCGCCGCGATCCACGACCAGCGGCTTCGAGGCCCCTAGCCGGTCGGTCAGTTGCTTCGCTGACGCCAGCCCGGCGCGGGCCAAGGACAGTTGGAGGGGCTGCGGTTGCGCACCAGTGTTGATGGCAACGACCACGCTGGATTTCCCAGCTACGCGGGCAAAGGCGTAGGTGGTCGCGCTTGCGTGCAGTTCCACCATCTCGCCTCGGCGGAGGGCTTCTAACTCGCGCCGCAGGGTTAGGAGTTTTCGGACATAAGCATGAACCCCTTCCTCGTCAGCGGTGCGCCCGGCGGGCGTGAAGGCGTTGTGCGAATCTTCCGGCCAGCCGCCCGGAAAATCCCGGCGATTTTCAGGATCGCCGCCGCCGCGCAGGGCAACTTCATCGCCGTAGTAAATCAACGGCGTGCCGCGCGCGGTGAGCAGGAACGTGAATGCCAGTTTCAAACCGTCAATCGTCGCGCCCGGTTCGCTGAGGAAACGCGGCGTATCGTGCAGTCCCAGGAACGTCACCAGCACGCGCGGGTTCACGTAGTTCGTATCGGCGGACAGTGCTTGGGTCAGGCGCGTAGCGGGCTGACCTTTGGCGAACACCTCACGGAGCGCGTAAAAGAGCGGGAAGTCGAACAAGGTGTCTATGCCGGAATCTACGCCGTCGAAGCGGGCGCGGCCACCTTGGAAAAAGGAAACCATTTCCGGTTTGCCGTCCCACATCTCACCGAGGATGGTGAGGTGCGGGTATTCGCGTTTGAGGGCAGCGGTCCAGCGCGACCAGTAAGTGCGCGGCACGTAAGGCAGCGTGTCCTGGCGCACGGCGTCGAGGCCGGTCATGCCGATCCACCAGAGGGAATTTTGGACGAGGTAGGCGGCGGTTTCGGGATCGTTTTGATTGAGGTCGGGAAGGAGGTTGATGAACCAGCCGTCGAGGGTGGACCGAAGTTTATCAGCGGGTGGATTGGTGGCGGCGATGGTCCACGTCTGCCAGGAGTTTTCGAGGTGCTTCGCCACCGTCCCGTTGAACCAACCTAGCGTGGGTGAATTCGTGACCCAAGGATGATACGGGCCGGTGTGATTGGCGACCTGGTCCTGAATCACCTTGAGTCCGGCGGCGTGGGCGGTATCCACAAGAGTGCGAAGTTGGGGCAAATCGCCGAAGTGTTCTTCGACGGCGTAGAAATCCACGGCGCCGTAACCGTGATAATCGGTGGACGGCTCGCCATCGGCGGCACGGCGGTTGTCCGCGGTGTATTTTTCGAGGCGGTTAAGGTGATTGACGTTGTCATACCAAGGCGTGAGCCAGAGCGCGGTGATGCCGAGGTCGCGCAGGTAGGGCAGGTGTTCGCGGACGCCCGCCAGGTCGCCGCCGTGATAGTGGCGGGGCTTGGCGCGATCCAGCAAGCCGGGCGAGGCCGGGGGATCGTCATTGGCGCGGTCGCCGTTGGCGAAGCGATCGGGCATGAGCAGGTAGATGACGTCGTCGGGCGAGAAACCGGCGAAGCGACCCGCACGCGGCGGCGGGGCGAGCAGGGAAAATGGCGTGGTGACAGTGCCATCGGGGGTGACGATGCGAAGCGAGACAGGGCCAGGAGCGGCGTTCGTCGAAATTAGTAGGTCAACGAACAAGTGCGTGCCGTCGTCGCTGATCTGCGGTTTCACTGCGGCAAAACCGGCAGGGGCTTCGACGCGGGCGTGGGCAAGGTTGGTTCCGGAGAGGAGCAGCCGCACTGGGTTCAGCGAATGGCCGGGCCACCAGTTCGGCGGTTCGACGCGGGAGACGGTCGGCGCGGCAGCGAATGTGGCCACCGTGTGGAGCGCGAGCAGCGCGGATAAGCAAACCGAGGAACGACGGAATGTCATAATTGAGTTCTGTTGCATCCGCACAGCCTAGAGTTCCAATCCGCCCGCAAGTGGTTTGGCCAGACCTCCCTCCTCCGCAGAGTCATCGCCCTGCGATTACTCAGTCTTCGTTGTGAAAACTCTGCCAGAAGCGCTCAATAGGTGACGGCCGAAAGTCGCCCGCCGCGATAGCTCATCCACTTAATGTCCTTGTCGTTTGCTCCAACCACAGTAGCCGTAACTCCGGTAACGAAGGTATTCACTTGTTTGGCGGCAGAAGTGTTGAGCGAGGCGGACCATTTGTGAATTTCCGAGTGACCATCTGCAAACGCAAAGCCCGCCGCCCCGTTATGGTAGGAGGCTGGCTGGTCAACCCACGAGTTCGAATGAGGGTTAAAGAAACCGGCGTCGTTGATGCTGGACGGATGTTCATCCAGAAAAACCCACGTCTCCGACGGTCCGGGGTAGATAAACTCCCCCACCTTCTTGATGTGTTTGTAGATGCCGTCCCAAGGACCCTCTTCGGCATTGCCCTCGCCGATGCCGATGTTGCCGGAAATGCTTCGGCAGCGTTCCGTCCAGCCACGGCTTCTCTGCACCGGATTTAAGTAAACATCGGCCGGACATTTGAAGATATTTTTGTTTTTCCCGACATACTTCCCCAGTTTCGCATACCGGTCATCAATCAGGAAAAGGAAGTTCGTATTGTCACTGGCCGGAGACCAATCAAGCCACCCGACGACCCACGGTGCCGCCTTTGGGTCCGAAGCAATCGAGCCCCCGTTGGCACTGCCGCCATGATAGCTGTGGACGATCCGATCGTTGTTATCCACGTTGTACATCTGCCAGGCGAGCATGACTTGCCGGGTGTTGTTCATGCACAAGATGCCTTGCGCCTTGACTTTGGCCTGGTTCAACGCGGGCAGCAACATCGCCGCGAGGATAGCAATGATTGCAATGACGACTAGCAATTCAATCAGCGTAAAGGCGGATTTTCGGTGTTGCATGTCAGATGGGTGAGTGGCGGAACAGAAGGTTTTGTTTGCCCACCCCGACGGAATTGTCGGGGTGGGCGGTGGATTTCAGGACTTAGGGGATGAATCGCTTTTGCAAGCGAAAGTAATGCGCCCCACCAGTATTCGGCCAATTAGTCGAACTGGCGGCTTCTGTGGTCGGAAGATCCGTCCAGCCACCGACGGCGGTGGCGCTGGCTCGGGTTTGCAAGGTTACGCACGGACAACCTAACCAGGTGATCGGGACGTTGCCACCTGAAGGCGTGCCTGCCGTAAGATCACCATACTGCTTTTGCACGCGAACAGCCGCGTAGTTGGTGCCGAATTCCACGGTGGACATCGTGTAGGTGGTGTTGGTCGCGCGAATCCACTGGACGTGGTCAGCGTACTGCGGGGCTTCATTGTCCGGTCCGTTGATACTGTACTTTACTTTTTGACCACGCGGGCGGCCGGCCGGAATGACTTGTGTGTATTCATAAAAATCGCTGTCAACCGGATTGTTGGTCAAGAGGGGCAAGGCACTGGTATTTCCCCAACTCTCCCAGAAACCAAGAAGCGTTTCCCCGTTCATGTAAACGCCCATGGTGGCCTTGTCATAAACAAGTCCAGAAGTCGCCACCGTGTGGTTGGTCAGGTGGAGCCTGAACGTGACTGTCGTATCTTGCGCCAAAACATCGCACAACGAGGCGTCCGAGTATAACACCAGCGGCAGCGTGGCGGGTCCGGTGTAGAGGCCTGAGAGCCTGCGGTCGTTATTTCCGAAGAGCGGGTTAACTAGGGGTTCTTCCCAACCGCTATTGGCGCGGAATTTATACGCATGAACAAACTGTGAGGCGGCTGGCCAGTTGGCGTAGGCTTGTTGATACGATACCGGGAGCGTGTTTTTATACAAATAGTTCTGAGGAAATGGCAAAGCCGGATCGTTGGTGAGCTGGGCGCTATTACCCCAGTTATTAAAACTGCCGGCGACGCTCACGTAGCCGCCCGCATTGTCGAAGGTAACCCCTTGCACCTGCATGTCCACTTGGAACGTGATGTTGTTGGTGACAAAATCTATGGGAACCCGCCCGCTGTTATTAAACGCGAGCACGGGCAGTGTTACAGGGCTGTTAATCACTACAAGCGGGTGGTCGCTGCCGTCTTCATACGTGTTGCCACCATTCGCCAAGACACAAGTGTATTTGTAATTACCGCTGGCGGCGACTACGAACGTGTTGGTGTAAATATTCGCCCCGCTGTCCACAAGGGCAGCCTGTCCCCAGCTGTTGAAAGCGCCGCTGGCGTTTACTGCGGTATAGGCTGGCGCACCAGCGCTGTTAGTCATAGCACTCATATCCACCCGGAAGGTTACTGGTTGGGGGAAGAAATCAATGGGAGGCGTAACGCTGGGAGCATAAAACGCAACCACCGGCAGCGTCTGCGTACCGCCAACCAACGTCAGCACGCGGTTGTTTGGGGGAGCCGAGGGCATATCGTCTTCCCAAGTAATGCCGGCAATCGTGTGATAAGTGAATTTGTATTCATGAGTGGAGGCCGCGGCCCCAACGCAGTTAAAGGTGTTCGTGTAAACATTCGCTCCGTTGTTCACAAGGGTGTTGCCACTGCCCCAAGTGCCCGGACCAATACCGTCGCCACGGACTTCAACGAGGTCGGCAGCTTGCTCGCCTGCACTGTTGGTGTATCTGCTCAGGTCCACCTGGAAGGTGACTGTGTCGTCAGCGCGCGCTGCCAGGCCAGTTGCGCAGAGCAAGCCGAGGCCGAGCAGGCTTCGAAGAGTTTTTGGTGTCGTCATACTATTTTAACTTTCTGTTTTGGTTTCTTTGTTTTGGTCTTACCGCATTGGCGGCACTGGTTGATGGGCCGACTATCGCCGGACTGTTCGGAACGAACTGCCCGGATGTTGACAATTACCCGTGATTTCTTGGCGGAGCGATTAGCCGCCTGCCGCCACTAAGAGGAAGGCTAAGGCAGAAGTGGAACGTGCGAAACCGCATGTTCGTGCGGTGGGGATGGATTACCGACGATTTACCTTCCTTGGCGGGAAAGGATTAGTTTCACAACGAGGGAATTGGTCAGCCGTAGTTCCTTGCTGGCGGCTTGGGTGGGACCCGAATTCCGAAGTCGAACCCGGCATGGCTTGGCGCTGGGGAGCGCCCGCCGCTGGCGCCGCTTTCCGCGCCCTCGCGGAAAACCGTGAATTGTACGATAAAGTGCCAGTCTGTGAACTTCCATTACATCGCGCGTAACGCCTGGGGCGGGCGAGTGCCTCGACGTTCGAGGGTTGGGAAACAAATCATTTCTGCCTCGCCCGCGCCGTGACTTGGCGCAAGTAATCCGCGGCAGCGGCGTTTGTGGGCTCGAGTTGCAACGCCGCTTCAAATTGCTTCATGGCTTCGGCGAATCGGTCTTGGCGGAACAGCATGACGCCAAAGTTGATCCGGCTTACCGCATGACGCGGATTCAGCCGGATGGCTTCGGCGTATTCACGCAACGACTCGGCCATCTGATTGTCAGCCGCCAGAACGCCGGCCAACTCGAAGTGGGCGTCCGACAGGTCGGCTCGAAGCTGGATCACCCGACGGTAGATGGCGATGGCCTCCGCGCGACGGTTCAACTCGGCCAGCGCGTTGGCTTGATTGCAAAGGAAACTGGGTTCCTGCGGGCGCAATTGGACCGCCCGGCTGTAACTGTCCAGCGCCGGGGCATATTTTTTCTGAGCCAGTTGAACGGTGCCCAATTCCGTCCAAACCTCGGGAATGGTGGGGCGTTGTCGAGCCGCTTGCTGCAAGAAGGCTTCCCCTTCGGCGGCTTGCCCCAGCTTTCCCACCAAGCGGCCCAGTTGCAAGTTGCAGTAAAAGTCGTGCGGCAATAATTCCTGCACCTTTCGGTACCCACCCACCGCCCGTTTGAGATCCCCCAGCGCCTCATAAAGGTTGGCAAGCCCCTCGTGCAGGAAGGGGTCGCGGGGCGCGCGCTGGATGGCATCCACCACTTCCTGGCCGCTGCGCATGACCTGGTCGGGGTGGCTTTTCTGCCGCTGGAGATCATTCAACTCCGCCTCAATCGCCGCGCGTCGCGCCGGGTTGTTGAACTGGCTGCTTAAGGGCGGTTGCGACATTCGCCTCACGAGCGACTCGAGCACGAAGCCCCGGTTCCACAGTGTTAGACCGAGATCGCGCTCGCACACGGCCTGCGAGGCCCAGTTGGTAGCGGTGGACTTTGGGGTCTCTGGCAACCCACGCTCGACTTGCTCCGCCCAGAGGCGCCCGAGCAAATAATTTCCGCGAAAGCTGAAATGCACATGCTCAAAGAATACTTCCTGCCCGGGGAGGCCGAACGGGCTGGCGGCAGCCAGCGCCGACTCGGTGTCCGTCAGAACCAAGTTGCGCCCCGCGAGCTCGCCGCCGACGCGCCGGATGATGCCGTTCACTGGTGTATCCGCACGAAACGGCAGCGCGTCCGTGTCGCAAGCCAACTGGTAATGTGCCCGCGCCGTGGCGTTGCTCGAACGCAGCAGGCATTCGGCCCAGCGGTATTGGAGTTCCGCAAACTTCGCGTCCAGTTTCGCCGCCTGCTCGAAGCTCTGTGCCGCCGCAAGATCGTTACCTTGCTTTTCCCGGGCGAGGCCCTCGGAGTAAGCCTGGTCGAACAGTGCCCGATCCGCTGGCGGCAGGTTGCTGTTGCCCAGCGAGGCAAACGGCGGGCAGTCCTTCAGGTTCACCGACATCGTGTTGAGGATGACTTTTGCCCCGCTGTCCAGGCCGGCCCGGACGATGTCGCGGAGATTGGCTTCAAAATTTCGGTAAGCGGCGATCCGGCGCGGGTCCTCGGGCGGAATCTGATTTTGCAGGAACATCTGCATGCCGCCCCACGACGTGTTGGCGGACTTGCCTCCGAGTTTGCGAATCAGCGCCAGGGCCAACTGCCCAACGCGCGTCCGCTGGAGGGCAAGATTCAGCCGCACCGTCGCCAGCGGCGGCGCTTGGCTGCCGAAGACCGTGGCCGCGCCGAATGGGCCGACCATCTCGTTGTTGCCCATGTAAATGATCCAGAGGTCGCCTTCGCGGGCGGCGCAATCGCGGGCGATGGGCAGAATGACATGGGAGTTGATGGCGGTAATGGAGGTGTTGACGATCTCGAATTTTCGGCCGGGAAAACGCTCGCGCAACAATACCTCCAGAAAACGCGCCGCGCCGTAGGTGGGTTGTGGATCGCCCATCGCGGCGGATTCGCCGAAGATGAAAATGCGCGTGGTGTCTGGCGGTTTCCGTGCCGGGATCATCAAGGTCTGCGGCCAGCGGGCGAGTGCGGGCGGAAAGAATCGCAATGTGAACGTGTCGTTGTTCACGAGGAACTCCTGTTCGCCCACGCGAGTCTTGCGGAAGAAGCTGGTCGCGTAACCGTAGCCGCTGATGCGCAAGGCCACTTCCACCAACCCGAGGAGCAGCACGGGCAGCAGCAGGGCAGCGATGCGGAAGAGCCACAAACGCCGGCGGGTAAGCGGCGGGGCCGCGACGGGGGCGGGGGCGCTTGGCGGATTTTGCGGGCGTCGTTTCAACGATCGAGAGGTTAAGGGGGAACATTGAACATTCAACGCCCAACATTCATGGGCGATGAAGCGGGCGCACTACTTATTGACTGCGGCGGCGGTTGGGCTGTCACCCGGTGGTTCTTCGACAATTTGAGCGCGCTTGAATAGCAAGTGCTGGTGACCAACCTGACGGAGGAACTGCTGGCCGTGTCGGACCGGTATCGCCAGCGGGCCGACGCGGAGAATGTCTATGACGAACTGAAGAACCAGTGGGGCGGGGGCGGGTTCATCCTAAATCCGGCAGTTGAACTCCCTAAAACCGAGGGCCACCCTTTGTTTGAGGGAGTTCAACTGCCGGATTTAGGATAATGCAATCGATGCGGCGCGCAGTTGGAATGAGTGCCATTCGCGCTTACGAGCGCGAACTTCCAAGTGAGCCCGGTCTCGGGATGAAATGCGGGAAATCCCTACTGAATCAAAACCCGGTAGAAACGCTGCAGGCCGGTGGCTTGAGGATCTTGCAGAATCATCGGCGAGCCAAGCCCCAGTCCGTTGGAACCCTTGCGCAAAGCTGACCACTCGACCGCCGCGATGTCGTCCTTGTATTGCACGGTGTAAATCTGGTTGGTGAGCGTTGAGAACCTCAAGGTGACGACGGATCCCGTTCTGGCGATCTGGAAGTAATCCGGCGGAACGAGCACCCGCAGCGCGGCTGCCTGGCTGGTTTCCGAACCGAGGTGGTTGGATACCACGACGCAATACCGGCCGTTTTGTGCCAGGCTCACATTGGTCAACACGAGCGTTGCTGAATTGCCTCCCGCAATCGGATGGTCGCAGTTGAAATACCACTGAAAACTCAGCGGGGCCGTGCCGCCCGCGCCGACGGTGAACTGGACCGTTGCATTCGGAGTCACCGTAACCTCCTGCGGTTGCGCGGCGATGAACGCCGCCACCCCCATTTGCAGCGTGGCCGACTGACTGGTCACGACGCCCAAGCTATTGCTGACGCTGGCGGAGTAGTTGCCGACGTGTTCGCTTTGCACATTGGCGATCGTCAGCGCCGCATTCGTCGCCTCCGCAAGCAAATTGGTTTCATTGAAAAACCATTGATACGAAAGCTCCGGATACCCCAACGCTTGAACCGTGAAACTGGCACTGCCGCCGAGAGGAATGATCTGGCTCGCGGGCGGCGCGATAATCTGCGGGGCGCTGAAAACCGTCAGGGTTGCTGATTCGCTGAGCACCGTGCCGAAGGGGTTGCTCACGCGAACCGCATAGAAGCCCGCGTCGGTGGCCTGGACCTGGGTCAACCCCAGGGTGGAACCGGTCGCGCCGGTCAGCAGATTGGTGGCGTTGAAATACCACTGATAGCGCAACGGCACCGCGCCTGCGGCCGTCACGCTCAGGAGCACGGCATCACCTGAATTCACAACCTGACTCTGCGGCGGAACCACAACCATCGGCGGTAGCGTGACCACGACGTTCACCGTTTGATTGCAGGTCGCGCTGTTGCCCTGGGCGTCGGTCGCCTGCCAGGTGCGCGTCACCGCAGTCGTGTTCGGCGACGGGGTATTGGTCGTCGTCCCCAACACCGTCACCGTGACGTCGCGGCTCAACGCGGTCAACCGCGCGGCAAAATCCATCGAGGCCACTGCGTTGGTCTTCAACACCCACACCGCGTTCTCCCACTCCCAATAGTCGGTGTAGTTGCCACCTACCACCGGCGGCGAATACAGATCCACCCCGGCATGGTCGTCGAGCGACAAGCCGCTGAATTGAACCGTCCACGTGAACGCTCCCGGCAATGGCGTCGTCAGTGGCACCAAGGCATCCTCCTCGAAGTTATCGAAAATCACCGTTGCCCGAGGACTGGCAGGGATCGGAAAAGCGCCGCTGTCAAAGAGCACCGTGCCGGGACCTTGGTACCCCGAGGCCGTCACCGGACCATCGTTCCGATAAAAACGCACGCGCGCTTGAACGGCTCCGGCAAATGCGCCACCGTCCGGCCCGTGGCCCCAAAACTCGAACGAGAATTCGCCCAGATGCGCCGTCGGACTGGTGAGGATAATTTCATCACCCACTTCCCCGGCCCCGGGATCGAACCGATACAACAAATCGTTCGCCGAGTTGTCGTAAACGAGCGCCGGCGCCGCGACCGCAGCCGTGGCAACCGGCGGATCGAACATCCATGAGACCCCAGCCGGCACCGTCTTCTCTGGGGCACAGGTGATCGTGGGCACCATCGGGTCCACCACCACAATGGTTTGGTTGCACATGGTTTGCCGCCCGTTGGTGTCAGTGCCCCGCCAGGTTCGCGTCGCGCTATAACCGGCGCCAGGGCCAGTGTTGGTGGTCGTGGCCAGCACGCTGACCGTGACCTCGCCGCCAGAAGCCACGGGGGAATCGAAATCCCAGGCGGTGCCCAGTGCCACCGTCCGATTCGGGCTGCACCCGATCAATTCTGGCATCACCACTGTCAGGCGCGCCCCCGAACTGAGCTGCTGGCCGTAGAGATTACTCACCACCACCGAGTAAATCCCTACATGGGCCGGGGAGACGTTGCTGATGATCAGGGTGGCGTTCGTCGCCGTCGCAAGGCTGCTGGCGGCGACGAAATTGCTGGGCGAGAAAAACCACTGATACCCCAAGGGCGCGGTTCCTTGCGCTTGGATACTGAATTGCACGGGGTCGCCATTGGTGACGATCTGGTCGGTCGGGCCTTGGACAATGGCTGGGGGAACGAGGCATTGGCCACCGCCAGCGGCACAGGCCAGCGGCGAAAGTTCCAGCGACCAGCAGTGCAACGTCCCGGCATCCGCCGCTGCCTGGTCCTGCACCCGGAGTTTCCATAGGCCATTGAGTGCGGCCCCGGTTTTATTGCGGAAGGCGGCGAGGGCTTGTTGGGGGCGAAATGTTCCCACGAAGGGCGCGGTTGCAGTCGTGATTTTCGTCGCGGCATCGTCGGAGAATCCGGTCATCGCGCTGCAACTCGCCCCATAACCCGATCCCGCAGCGCCGTTGCCGGAACTCAGGAGAACTTCCGTTCCATCGGGTGCGATCAAAGCGAGGTTCAAGTCGTAGTCGAAGGTATGGTCGAGGTGAACCGCGACCCGCACCCGCTCCAGGACGCGATCTAGATTTGTAACCAGGATTCCCGATTCCACCGAACCCAGATCCGGGATGGGTAACGCCAGGTCCATCGCGGTGTAGGTTACGGGTTCCCCGCTGCCCGGACTTCGCGAGGGAAGTTCAAAAGGCAGATCGAAACCCGCTTGGTTTGAAACGCTGAGATGCAACACGAAACTAGTATTGCTCCCGCAATTGAACAATGGGGAAGTGCTGATGCGAAACGAGGTCAGACTTCTGCTGAAGTCGCCGCCCGATACTTCCGGAAAACTTCGCGGCTCCGGATCCACCACGACCGCAGCCGTCGTGGTCTCGAGCGTCGCGGTGATGCCGGTGAGAACCGGGGTCGTGGGCAACCCGAGGTTGCGGAGCGTAACCACCAGCTCCCCGCACTCGTTGGCATCCAACCAACCATTCGTGTTTCCATCCGCGAGTTGCACTGCCTGGAGCGCCAAGTGCGGAGGAGGTGCGAAGGGTTGATTCGCGAAGGCGCGATCCGTCATTACAATGCCGGGGCCAGAATTGTCGTCCCTGCCCAAAGCCTCGATGTCCAGCGCCGGCTCGCTCAGCACCGCGCGAATTTCCGCGGGCGAGAGCAGGGGATTGTACGACCATAGCAGCCCAGCAATCGCTGCGGCATGAGGTGCGGCGGCCGAGGTGCCGAGGAAGTTCGCAAAGCCCGGTACGGAGGTGGCCACGCCATCGGCCGCCGTCAGATCCGGTTTGTCCAGCACGGTGCCTCCGGTGGCAGAAAAATTTCCGGGCGTGATCGCACTGCCATCTGCGTGAAAAAAAATCCGGCGCGGTCCATCCGAACTGAAATCCTCAACGTGGTTTGGACTGAGGGTGTCGAAGGGAGCGGCGGGCTGGTTTACCCGCACAGCGGCAACGCTGAAAGCGTTCTCGGCCCCGGACGCATTATGCCCGCGGACCGCGCCCGGCGTCGAATGCGACAACCCCGCGCGGAACGTCATCAGCGAAAGAAACCGATCTTCCCCCGAGGCCTTGACGATGACGAGGCGTTCCCCCACCACGAGGAATGCAATGCTCTCGTACGGATCGTCATTGCCGTCTTGAATGTTGGTGGAACTGCGCACCACAGCGCCGGAGTAGTCCAAAACATAAAGGTCGTAGTCATTGGTCGAGGCCCCGAGCGGATCGGCCCAAAAAAGATCCGCCCGGTTATAGGTACCCGACAAGAAGGTGTTGTAGGGCGTGCCGCCAAAGTCGTGCAGGCGACCGGTTCCCGCGAAGGTGGCGGGGCCGGCATCACGGAAATCCCCCTCCCAAGTACCCGAGGTATTCTTGAGTTTGCTGCCGCCATTGCCGGCGGAAGAAAAGAACAACGTGCCTGCCGCGGAGACGTCGTTTATGGCACGGGCAATCGGGCCGTCCTGGAGCGGCGACTCGACGAAATAAACCACGTCATCCACGATCACCCGGCAGCCAGCCGCATGGAGATCTCGGATGTTCTGCGCGAAGCCAGCGATGCCGTTGACGGCCGTCGCAAAGTACAGCTGCGCACCCGGCGCGAGATCATGGACGATCTCCAACATCGCAGTGCCTTCGCCGGTGCCGCCCCCACTCTGGCCTGGCAAGACGGTAACGGTCGGCAATTCCCCAGCGGCTTGCGATTGGGACAGAAAGGTAACACTGTCCGACAACACCCCGATTTTCACCCCGGCGCCGTTGGCCCCATATCGTTCACGCGCCTCGGCAGCCCGGTGCGCGATGTCTCCTCCCGAAGTCACCGGCCCCACGTTGGTGGCCATCCGGTCCGCCGGGCGAACCGCACGAACCTCCGGTCGAGCGGCTAGGGCCTCGAGTTGGTCCAGCGGAACGTGGGCGCGAATGGCGTTATCCTGGGCGAAACTGTTCACCACCGTGCCCCCATTCCGTGCAATGAACTCAAGCAAACCCGGCGTGACCTTCGCCCGGAGGTCCACCAGCACGCGCCCGTCGGGTTCAAGATCTATTTCCACCTTGAGCGAGGTCAACCCGGGTGCCACCAGGCCAAAACGCTTCTTGCGCAGGGTGTGAACCAATTGGGAATCAATCTTCCGCTGCGCTGGGGTTCGGACCGCTTTCTCCTCCTGCAACAGCCGAATCTGCTCGCGCGCCTGAGCTTGGAACTCCAGTTTTTCAGCCGCCAAGCCGTTCGGAATGAGCCACGTCCCCCCTGCCAGACAGATGCCGAGTAGTACCAAAATCCTTGACGGTTTTGGAACATTGGCGGCGATGTTCTTCCAGTTTTTCATAACTGAGTCCCTGCGCACGGCACTCTTCCACGCTCGCGCCAACGTTTTGCCCACCTCGGAAAGCCCCGTGGCTGGTTGTGACGGCAAGCTAGAGAAATTGCATTGTTGACCCTCCATATACAGAGAGCCTAGTCCTTGCGTGCTGTTCGCTTACGGGCACCATAAGCCTCCACGGCGTGGGGCACAAGTGTTTTTTCCGTGCGAGGATGGCGGCCCCCGCTTGGGAGTTTGCCGCGGCGCGGTTGCCCCGTCACAGGAAGAGCCGATGGGGAAACCTCGGGGAATTGCTCGGTGCCGCAAACCGGTTCGCCGGGGGGGCTTCTGCCGCGGCGCCCGGAACCAATCCGAAGTGACGTGCTGCGCCCGAGGGGCGGTCGCGCGCAGGTTTGGATCCCAGTTACTTCCGGGCCGCGCGCGGCGGCTTTATCCCGAGTTCCTTGGTCAGGAACGCCAGTTCATCAGCCTTCTCTTCGATCTGCTTTGCCGTAGGTTTCCCGGCACCGTGACCAGCTTTGGTTTCGATGCGGATCAACACCGGATTCGCGCCGCGATGATACTCCTGCAATCGCGCCGCGAACTTAAAGCTGTGCGCCGGCACGACGCGGTCATCGTGATCCGCCGTCGTGACCATCGTCGCGGGGTAGCGCCCGCCGGGCTTGAGATTGTGGTAGGGCGAATAGGCGTAAAGCGCCGGGAACTCGGCCGCGTTGTCCGCGCTGCCGTAATCGCTGCACCACGCCCAGCCGATGGTGAACTTGTGGAAGCGCAACATGTCCATCACTCCGACGGCCGGGAGCGCGGCGCGGTAGAGCTCGGGGCGTTGGGTCATGCACGCGCCCACGAGCAAGCCGCCGTTGCTGCCGCCCTGAATTGCCAGTTTCTTGGCCGAGGTATAGTGATTCGCCTGAAGCCATTCCGCTGCGGCGATGAAGTCATCGAAGACGTTTTGCTTGTGCCGCTTCGTACCGGCTTGGTGCCAGTCTTCGCCGTATTCGCCGCCGCCGCGCAGGTTCGCTTGTGCATAGACGCCGCCCATTTCCAGCCACGCCGCACGGCTGACGCTGAAGCTGGGCGTGAGGCTGATGTTAAATCCGCCATAGCCGTAAAGCAGCGTCGGATTCTGGCCGTTAAGCTTCAACCCGCGTTTGTGAACCAGGAACATCGGCACGCGCGTGCCGTCCTTGCTCGTGTAAAACACCTGCTTCGTCTCGTAGGTTGACTCGTCGAAATCCAGCTTCGGCTGGCGGAACACGGTGCTTTGGCCGGTGGTCAGATCATGCCGGTAAATCGTCCCCGGGGCCGTGAAGCTGGTGAAGCTGAAGAACGTCTCGGTGTCGCCGCGTTTGCCCCCGAAGCCGCCCGCACTCCCCAGACCGGGCAACGCCACTTCGCGCACCGGCTTGCCGTCGAGCGCAAAGACCTGCACCACACTCCGCGCATCCTTGAGATAGCTGGCGATGAACTGCTGATTCACCACGCCGACGCCCTGCAGCGTCTCCGCGCTTTGCGGGATGACTTCCTTCCAGTTCGCGCGGGCAGGCGTGGTCACGTCAATCGCGATCAACCGGCTGCGCGGCGCGTTGAGATCGGTCTTGAACCAGAACACCGGGCCGTCGTTCCCGACAAAGCGGTAGCTCGCGTCGAAGTCCATCAACAACTCGACGACCGGCGCGTCCGGTTGGGAGAGATCCTTGTAAAGCACGCGGTTCTTCGGGTCCGTTCCCTGGCTCGCGGTGATGACGAGATAACGCCCATCCTCCGTCACGCTGCCGCCGAAGCCCCAATCCGGCTGATCTTTCCGCTCGTAAACCAGCACGTCCGCCGACTGCTCCGTGCCGATGCGGTGGAAATAAAGTTTGTGAAACTTGTTCACGCCCTTGAGCGCGTCGCCTGGTTTGGGCGCATCGTAACGACTGTAATAGAACCCGCTGCCGTCCTTCCGCCACGCGGCCCCGCTGAATTTCACCCATTGCAAATGATCCGCGAGGTCCTGGCCCGTCCGCACGTCGCGGACTTTCCATTCGTTCCAATCCGAGCCGGACGCCGCCAACCCGTAGGCGAGCAGATTGCCGTCGTCGCTGATGGCCATGCCCGCGAGCGCCACCGTGCCGTCCTTCGAGAGCGTGTTCGGGTCCAGCAACACCCGTGGCGTGGCGGTCAGCGACTCGACGGTGTAAAGCACGCTCTGGTTTTGCAGCCCGTCGTTGCGCGAGTAGAAATAGTGTCCGCCTTCCTTAAACGGCACGCCGTAGCGCTCGAAATTCCACAGCTTTGTGAGTCGCGCCTTGATCGCCGTGCGCCCCGGAATGGCGTTGAGGTAGCCGAAGGTGACCTTGTTCTGCGCCGCCACCCAATCCTTCGTGGCGGGCGAGTTGTCATCCTCCAGCCAGCGGTAGGGGTCGGTGACGGTGGTGCCGTGGTAATCATCCACGACGTTGGTTTTGGTGGTGGGCGGGTATTTCAAATTGGCGGCCAGCGTGGGGTAACTGGCGGCCAGCAGGGCCAGCGCCGTCACCCCGGTTGTCTTTCGCAAGAACGGTAACATGCCGCAAATCATGCGTGGACCAGGCAAAGGCGTCAAAACCATTCAAGTTCGTTCGGACTCGACCCTTGATCCGAGATTCTTGCTGCCCTCCGGGGGCGGCGGACATAAATTCCGGTCAGGCGCATCTACATCGAAAGCCCGATCCCGAGCTACGTCGTGGCGCGACCTGCCCGCGACCTACTGCAAGCCGCCCGGCAGCAACTCACCCGCGATAGGTGGGATTTTCAGCGCGAGAAGCACAAGCTTTTCACGTCGCAGGTCGTTCTCGACGAAATTGCCGACGGCGAAGCAGCGATGGCCCAGCAGCGACGGGACCTGATGGCGGGAATTCCCCTCTTGGACTTGACCGCCGAGGCAAATTCCCTGACGAAGGAAATTCTTGCTTCGGGTTTGCTGCCAACCGACGCCGACCGCGACACCGCCCACATCGCGTGCTACCCAGCGAATCACGGCTTGCAAACCAGTCCGTAGCGCGATAGTTTCCGGCCATGACAACGACCGTTGACGCCATCTACGAACGCGGCAAACTCGTGTTGCCCCGTCCGTTGTCGCTCCCGGAAAAATCCCATGTGCGTGTGACCATCGAATCCGACCCGGAACGCGAGGCGGGACTCAAACTTTCCGAGGAATCGTTGGCGAAGGTTTGGGATAACGACGTGGACACCGTCTTCAATCAATTGGCCGCAATGTCCAAAGACCCACAAATCCAGTGCGAGTTACGCGCCATCCGCACCGAGTTCGCTGCCGCTGAATCCGACGGTTTGGGCAAACTCTGATGGCCATCGAACGCGGAGACATTTACCTCGTGGACCTCAACCCGGTGCAAGGCCGGGAACAAGCGGGCCGCCGCCCCGTGCTGGTTATCTCCGTCAATGCCATCAACCGACTGCCGCTGGTCGTCACCGTCGTCATTGGCACAAAAGGCGGAAATGTGGCGCGCGATTATCCCACCAACGTCCGCATTGCCGCCGCCGAGAGCGGCCTACCGATGGAAACTGTCTTCCTCTGCTTCCAACTCCGTTCGCTTGACCCTGCCCGATTCGCTGGTGGCCACGCGGGAAAAGTCTCCGGGCCGACTTTGAGCAAGATCGAAAAGGCTGTCCGTCACTGCCTTGGCTTGTGAACCAACCCGGTAGAGTTTTTGCATCGAAGGGGCAACGAACGGGTGGACCACTTTGCATCGCCACAAGGGTTGCCGGAGCTCGGCGCTGAACGCGCCGTCACGTCGCGTCGGAGTCTGACGCCGGCGGGCTGCGCGTGGTCAGCAGCCGCCCGGCAGGCGCGAAGTGTTTGGAGGGCGCGTGGCTTTAGCCCCGCTTTCGGACGGAGCGAGCAGTTCAACGCCAAGGGGGCGATGCCGCGAGTTGCCAAACTCAAGAACTTACCCCTTGCCAAAACCCGGACCAGATCAGGCTGTTCGCCGAGCGATCAGCAGTCTCCGGCCCACCGCCAGCACCAGTCCACCGAATACGCCCAGCGCAACATTCGTCGGTTCCGGCACAGCGGTCGGTCCGGCGGTCAGACTGGCAAACTCAAACGATATCGGCCCCCCCCCGCTGGAAGATCCACCCAAAACGAGATTTGACTCACGTCAGTTAAACCAGGCTGGGTCAAGCTTGACCCTGTGAAAGCGAAGAACGCGTCACCCACCTGGCTCACAGTGGCCCCGTAGGTTGCCCAGTTGCCGCCTGTAGAGATGCGCAAAACCTGAAGTTCCGGCCATATTACCAACATCGGTCCATGAGTATGATGGAAAGGGCGATACAATAGCACTAGCGTCTGCATACCCCGCGCGCTGGCCAGCTACAGCACCTGAACCACCGCCCCAGCCTTGTACCGTACCCGTAACTCCTCCAACAGCGTTGACCGAATCCCATGTGTCCCTAGAGAATGCGGTGGAGAAATCCTCAATAAGCGCAGCCGCCCGACTCGTGGTAAGAGCTGCGAGGGTGAAAGGCTTGGCCTGGCTCTGCTGGTCTGCACCGGAAGCAAATCCTGGAGGCATTGGACGGCAAGTCTGCGTTACGCCGCGGTGGCTCCGTAAAGGGGGACCGGACGACGGATAAAAAAGGCCCAGGGTTTAGAAGCGAAGGACGCGGCTGGGACTTGCGATCCCTTTTCGGCGCTTACTCTTACTCTTAATCTTAATCTTAATCTCCCCTCTGTAAGTCAGACCGGCGAGCTTTTGCCCGGGAGATTAAGAGTAAGAACGGATGCCGATCACATCCGGTGCTTCGCCAACTGCCAGGCAATGTGGATTCCGTGGGCCAGACCCAACATCAGCAGGCCGATGCCGGAGGCGCGCTCCATTTTCAGGATGCCTTGCTCGGTGATCTTCTTGTGCCCAAGGGAGATCGCCCAGCTTAACCCGAGGAACCACAGCCCCACGCCCAGCGCGACCCCGCCGAGACAGGCGAACTTGCTGCTCCAGGTCGGGTCCACCCAGCCGCGCGAAATGAAATTCGCGCTGAGGATGATCCAAACCAGCAGCACGCCAGGATTGGCGAGCGTGCGCACAAAACCCGTCATGAACGCCGAATGCGGGCGGAACTTTTCCTCGATCCGTTCCTCGATCAAGTCCGCCGTCTTGCCGAGCTTCATCGGGGCCTCGACGGTCTTGGCCATGACGAATTTGATGCCAAGGAACATCAGGAACACGAAGCTGAAGACCTCCATCAGAGACTTGATCCAGCCTTTCTGGAAAAACGCGGCAAAGCCGGTGAACGCAATGCCGCAGTAAATCAATTCCATCAGGGTCGCGCCGGCCCCGATCAGGACGGCCCATTTGAAGCCGCGGCGCGCGCCCTCGTGCAGGATCGTCAGGTTGACCGGCCCGACGGGAATGCAGAGCAGCAGTCCGATGACGAATCCGCTGAGTGCCGACACCAACAAATCCTGAACTTGATTCATGGGCTCAGTTCGTTGGCGGCGTTTCCTCCTCCTCGGCGTCGTCCTCCTCCTCGATCTCGTGGCGCATGCGCCGGGAGATCGAGGGCCGGACAAATCCGTAAACCAGATACGCCGTGAAGATCGTCGGCAGCGCAAATTGTAGCAGCACGTCCCAGAGGATCACGAATAGCCCGATGATCACGACGATCGCCACCATTTTCGGGAACGTGCGAGTCGCCCGGAAGTCGAGCTTCTTGAAGGTTGGATACTTCACCGTGCTCACCATCATCAGCGAGAGGAACACCAGCAGCACCGGCAACGTGAAGCGCACGTAACTCTCGCGGAACTTTGTGTAGCCGTGGTCCTCAGCCCACAGCAGCAACAGCGTGAGCGACGCCACCAGCCCCGCTGCCGCCGGAATCGGAAAGCCCATGAACTCCTTCCCGCCGCCCGTGCCGGATTTTTCCGCGAGACAATTGAACCGCGCCAACCGAAACGCGCCGCAGATCAGGTAAATCGAAGCGATGAACCACCCGAGCTTGGGAGTCCGGATGAACACGTCTTGCAACACGATGCGATGCACCAGAAACGCTGGCACCACGCCGAACGAAACGATGTCCGCCAGCGAGTCGAACTCGCGCCCGAATGGACTCTCGTAGCCGCCCATCCGCGCCACGCGCCCATCGAGCAGGTCGCAGATGCACGCCAGCAAAATGTAAAACAGCGCCACGCGGATCGTGTGCGTGAAATCCGGCGACTCGGGAATCGCCTCGACGATTTTCGTCAGCGCCACGAAACCACAAAATAGATTTCCCGCCGTCAGCAAGTTCGGCAGGAAATAAATCCGGAGCCGTTCGTTGCCGGCGTCGCCGTTGGGCGTGGGTTGGGGAGCGGGCGAGGCCATGCGCGGGATTCTAGGCAAAGGTCGCTAGCACCGTTTCGCCGCCTTTGACCTTGTCGCCGAGTTTGCAGTGGATTTTTGCGTTGAGCGGCAGATAGACATCCGCGCGCGAGCCGAATTGGATCAAGCTGATGCGTTCGCTGCGCGGCACCGTTTCGCCCGCCGCCGCCCAGACAATGATGCGCCGCGCGATTAACCCCGCGATGAGCCTCATGCCGAGCTTCTGCTCCGGGAAATCCGTCGGCGCGAAACCGAGCAGCACATTCTCGTTGTGGTCGCCGCAATCGCTTCGCGTAGCGCTGACGAACTCGCCGTCGGTGTGTTTATGGAAAACGATTTTGCCGTTCACCGGCGCGCGTTGCACATGAACGTTGAACACGTTCAGAAAAATGGAAATGCGCTGACAACGTCCGCCCATGAACTCGACCACCTCGGCGAAATCCACCACGTCCACCGTGCCGTGCGCGGGCGAGACGATGGCGGCGCGCTCCGTGGGCGCTCGCGGTTCGGGGTCGCGGAAAAAATACAGCGTGAAGGCGACGAACAAAACCCACAGCGTGACGAGCGCCGACGCCAGCGCGAGCACGAACGAGCCGATGAGCTTCGCCAGCAACCCAACGACCAGCAACACCAACACCGCGCCCAGCGAGAGAAAAATCAATCGCCACGCCGCCGCCTGAGCCTTGCCCGCATGTTTCATGCAACCACGTTAAGAAGGTCGGCGGCGGGTTCAAAGGATAAAATCCAAAAGGGGAGGGGTAAACCCATGGATATTTCATCGGCTCCGCGCCGAGTGGGGCGAGGCCGGGGCAACCGGCTGGACGTAGGCGTCCGCGCGCCCTGGACTGGCACAGGGTCCGCTTTCCTCGGGCGTCACCGTGCGGCGTTTGAGCCGGCGCCGGTCCAGTCGCCCGTGGCCGTTTTCCCACGACACCTGGTCGTCAGGGGGGAAAAGCCTCCTGGGCGAGGAGGCGTTCGGCGCGTTCGCGGATGCCACTTTGGTTGCCTTTCAACCCGAAGAGATAATCACCGCCCCACTCCTGCGTGATGAAGCGCGCGCTTGCTTGCTGACAATGCATCGCGGCGGCGGTGACGAGCGCGCCTGGGCGGGCAGGCAGTTGGCGGAGCAGCGGTTGGAGCGCGGGGATCTCGTCGCTTTTTGCGGCGATCGGCAACTGCGCCAGCGTCAGGCGCAAGCGGTGGCTTACGGCGGAGAGCAGTTGCAACGGCTGGCCGTCGCTGCGGCGGCTGCCGCGCAACATCTTGCCATCCACCGACAGGCGGGCCAGCACGGTGGGGTCTTGTTCGCCAAACCAGCCCCCGACGATGGCGGCGAAGGCGGCCGGATCGAGGTGATTGAGCACGCGGAAGAACGTGGTGTCGCTCAGCGCGGCATAACGGCCGTGTTTGTCCTGTTGACAGCCGAGGGCTTTAAGTTGGCGCGCCTAACGAAACAGGTGACATCAAACCATCAGGGTGGTAAAAATCTCCCGTAGCCGTGCGGACCGACTTTGACGAACTAACATTGGCAGACTCGGAAGCCGAGCAGCCGTGGACCGGAGGCGAGGCAATTTTGCGATTGCCCGCCGCCCCGGCAGCCCCATCGCAGCCTGCTTGGCCGCCGGAGGTCCGTGCCGATCCGATGTTCCGACATGGCTGGCCGGTGCCGTCTTCGATTTCCTTCCAACCGGACGAAGCGCGCGCGTGCATTCAGTTGCCGGAGTTCGACGCTTTGCTGCTCGAAAAAGCGCGGGTCATCTCCAGCCGCTTTCCTTTGGCGGAGGCAGAATTCCGAACCTCACGTGGGAAAGCTCCAGCCGCGGAGGCGAACGAAATCCCGCACTTTGAAAAAGTGTTCCGCCGAGCCGCCGACATGGCGAGCGTCTCGAAGGTCACGGAACTTCGCGAATACGACGAACTCCTGCTCCTCACGGCTTGGCACTGCGTGAGACCTGGGGTGACCGGTTTTCTTGGCACCTACCCCAAATCGTTGCTCTGCCCACTCTCGCACGCCGCGCCGCCCGTGGCCCTTGATTCCCTTTCGGCCGCGAAGCGGTTTGTTTTCGAGCGGCGCGCGCCGATTTACTTGCGCTATCTGCTCTGCGAGAAATTCGCCCTGCGCACTTGCGCCGACATCGAGAATGCTGATTTGCGTCATCTGCTCCGAAGCACCGGGTTCCGGCTCATCCGCCCCAGTGCCGTGCCGGAAGTGGCCTTTGCGGGGATCACGCGCGGGGAGGACCCACCGGTGCGGCCATGGAAACTGACGCTTCGGCAGGAACTCAGCGATGAACGCGCCGCCGAGATGCTCATCACCGCCGCGCTCTGGCAGATCAAATACGGGCTGCGACTCGTCACTTTCGAGCATGGCCAACCCCGCTGGAACATCGGGGCCTTCGAGCGCACGGACTGGGAAGACGCGTTTCTGTCGCTCGGCGTTCGCGTCGCGCCCTCGATTATGCGCGCGAGCGGGTTGCTGGATTGGCGGGCGGTGCTGGCGCGTTGCCTCGATAAAATCGGCCCCGGCAATCTCCCGCCGGCGCTCCTGGGGAAAATTTCGGCCGTGCCCCAACGCATCTGTCACGACAGCCAGCAAGCCATTTGGGAAGTGCTCGACCGGGTGGCGCGGACGGTCTTTGAACAGGTGCGCGGGGCGGAGCCGCAGTTGTTCACCGAACACGGCGGGTTGGATTATGAAAAGGCCCGGGGCTTCCGGCGTTGGGCGAGATTGTTTGACGAGGTTTCGCCGAACATTTTGTCCCGTTTCGGCGTGTCGGCCTTTACCGCGCTGCACCGCGTCGCCCCGGAATACTTTGGCTGGGGACCGGAGCAGCTCAAACCGTGGGAACTGGAACAGGAGTATGGTAAGTGGAAAGGGCCGCGCGGCCGCGCGCTGTTGCGCAGCGCCTACGCTTTCGCACTGCATGAAGCCGGTTTGGGCAGCATCGAAAACCAGGAAGAACAAGTCGTCTGGCAATGCACCCTGAATCAGTTTTTTGCGTGGGCGGCGCGCCGGGCGGAGCAAGCGATCCCGGCGTATGATTTTCTTTATGGAATCGCCAGCCGGCACGGGCTGACGCCGTTGCTGAGTCGGGAAGTCACGCACACGGCGGCGGTGTCCATGTTGGCGGGCATGAACCTGCACGAGAACTTGCCGCGGATCGAAGGCTCCTGGGATGTGTGTATGCGCACCGCGTTAGAACGCCACGGCGGGAAGCTGGAAGTGCGGTTGGTGCTCCCGGATCTGGTGCCACTGCCGTTGCGGTTGCGGAAAGCCGCGCTGACCCCCCTCAGTTACAGTTATCTGCACAAGGAGATCCGTCTGGTGCGGGACTTTGATCTGCGCCTGGCGCGGGAAAGCCACCGCCAACTCGACGAAGTGCCGGGCTGGTGGGAAGACGAGCGCATCATGGGAACGCCGCTCCTCGAGCGGGTCAACGCTACCGCCGACCCGGCCCGCGTGGTGCTCGACCGGTTGCGCCCGGAACCTTGGCTGGAAGTTCCGGCCCAAAGAATCCGGTTTCGCGCCCTTTACCTGCTCATCGCCAAGCGTGCCACCACTCGCCCGACGCCGGGCGGCTCCGGGCTTTCCTCCGAGGAAATTCGCGTGCTGTTGCGCCTCGCCCTCGAAGCGGCGCTGGGGCATACAAATATCGCAGAGGTATCCGTGCCTGCTGTCCGGCGCGGTTTCGAGCGCATCCTGGCGCGCGAGGACACCCGCGAGATGCTGGATTCGCTGCTCCTGCATATCGGGGCGGCCTACGAAACGGAAATCTGGGGGCAAGTGCGCAAGTTCATCGTGCTCGACGTCATCAGCGATCTGCTGGCGCTCACCCTCCGCAATTCGCTGTTGCACTTGATGAGTGCGGAGTGAGTTGGACAAGCCTGGCGACACCCTGACACTGCGCCATTCTCTGACTGTTCCAAGTTGGCTCACTTGGCCCACTTTCCCCGCCACCAGGCTGCTGAAAGCCTTGATTTTTCAGGGTTTTTCCGCGTGGAACAGTTTGGCACTCAGCCTGCGCTTGGTTCTGGTGCGAGTAGAAAGCGTTCGCGTGAACGAGATGTTTTCCTCGCCGCCTTGACCGGCAGTGCGGCAGACCCGGTTGCGGCGTTCCAAACATGAATCCGTCTGCCAGATGAAAGGATTAAATATATGTATGGAGTAACTCGTTGGAATCCCTTGCGGGAAATGGAAGAGGCGCAGCGGCGGATGTCCTCGCTGCTGGAGTGGACGCCGTTCCGTCGCGGCAACCTGACGCCGGAAGATGAAACCATCACGGTCCCGGAGTGGGCGCCGTTGGTGGACATTGCGGAAGACAACAAGGAATACCTGATCAAGCTCGAACTTCCGGAAGTCCAGAAAGACGACGTCAAGGTCACGGTGGAAAGCGGCACGTTGACCATCTGCGGCGAACGCAAAGCCGAGAAGGAAGAAAAGGGCCGCAAGTTCCATCGCGTGGAACGCTTCTATGGCCGGTTTGAACGCAGCTTCAGCGTCCCCGATGACGCCGAAACGGACAATGTGAAGGCCGAGTTCAAGGATGGGGTGCTGCGGGTGCATCTGGCCAAGAGCGAGAAGGCCCGTCCGAAACAGATTGAAGTCGAGGTGAGCTGAATAATGTTACGTCAGGAGCGCGTCGCCGGGGCGCGTTCCTGACGGCAGACGAAACCTGAGACCGGTGTGAGACCTGACGGCGTTCCGCGCTTCGGAGGAGGTAGCGGAGCGCTTTCCTTCGTGCCACATTGGGTCGTGGAAACCTTTACTCATACTGTTATGAAAATCAAAGCCGGTCCCGAAAGAGGCTCGGTCGTGGGGGAATTCAAATCCCCCGATGAAGCGCTACCTCCTCAATTACCCTTCCAACTCGGGCGCATCTTGGTGCCCGTGGATTTTTCCGACACCGCCAAAAAGGCACTTCAATACGCCGTGCCGTTCGGAACGGCGTTTGACGCCGAAGTGGTGCTGCTGCATGTGATGCAGCCTTACAGCATCCCGGTTGAATTCGGGTATCTGCCGCCGGACTGGGCGGAAACCCAGCAACAGTTTTTGGATTCCGCTCAGGACGAGTTGGCGAAGCTGTGCGCTGGCGAAATCGGCAACCGCGCCCGCACCCAAGTGCAAGTGCGCGAAGGGGTGCCTTGGCAGGAAATTGTCGCTGCGGCGCAGGAAACGCGCACCGACCTGATCATTCTCGCCACGCATGGCCGAACCGGTTTGAGCCATGTGCTGTTGGGCAGCGTGGCGGAGCGAGTAGTTCGCCATGCGCCTTGCCCGGTTCTCGTGGTGCGCGACGCAGAGCGGGATTTTCTGCCACCCTCGGCGAATACCGACCCCCCGCCCGCAGACCCCAAGACGACTTGAGCGACTCCGGGCTTCGCAACTGATTCCCGTCCGCTTTAGTGGCAGCGTGGTATTGCGCCAACGGCTGGAATGTGCCGGTGACTGGTTACTGATTTCCAACAAAACCGTTGGCGCAAAGGAGGAATCGCGAGCTAGTCCAACAATCTTTTCCCTCTTCCTTGGTTGACAATAATCATGCTGCCCGAGGATGCTGAGTGGGCGCGCAACCTGTTTCAGCTGCCGCCGCAAGATCGTCTAAGACTCATTCGACAAGAACCCTATGCACTACTGCGACTGTTCAGCATGAAATCCTCCTTATCCCGCCCCAGGCTTGAATCCAGACCCCTCCCGCTCGCCGCGCGAACGCCAGCCACATGGAAATGGCTTTTCCTTGTGACACTCCTCGCGGCAACAACGGCGGCCATCGCGATGGAACTCACGTTCCCATCGCTCTGGAAAACCGATTTGGAGTCGTTCCTCGAAACTTCCGCGACCGTAGCGGACTTTCGCGGCAATGGCCGGGACGAAGTTCTCGTCGCTGGGCGCGAGGAGTTGTTCGCGCGTGATGGACAGGGCAAGAAGTTGTGGGGTTGGCGAACGAAGACGCGCTTCATGACTTACCCCGCGGTAGCCGCGCGGCCCGGACAAACATCGTTGATCTACGTGGCCGACACCGGCGGCGTTTTGACATGTCTCGATGGCAGCGGCAAAGAGGTCTGGCAGGCGAAACTCAAGGCGGGTTCGAGTTGGTCCGCCTCCGTGGTTTGCGACTTGGACGGCGACGGCAACGCTGAAGTGATTCAAACCGACGAAGCCGGCACGGTGTGGGCCTTCGCAGCGTTAACCGGCAAACCTCTGTGGCAGGCAAATGTGAAGGGCATCCCCGTAAGCCCGTCCGTCGGCGATCTCGATGGCGATGGCCAACCGGAAATCGTCGTCGCCACCGGCACGGGCGTCATCGCCGCGATCAAGGGCGACGGGAAGATCCTGTGGGAACGGAACATCGGCGGCACGTCGCCTTCGTGGGCCACGGCGGCTCCGGTCATCTTCGCTGGCTCCGATGGACGCGGGCGCGTCGCGGCGGCATCGAGCGAGGGCCAGTTCTTCTGCCTCGACAGCAAAGGCGAAATCCTCTGGCGCCGCCCGACGCGCGGCGCGGCAGCTTCCACGATTTCTGTCGGCGACCTCGACCTCGATGGCCGGGCGGACATCTGCCTCATCACACAGACCGGCGTGATCCATCGCTTCGATGAAAGCGGGCGCGTCATCTGGAAAATTGACATGCAAGGCCGCAGCCTCGCGCCGGGCGCGATGATAGATCTGGATGGCGACGGCAAACTCGAATACGCCTTCTGCACGCAAGACGGCTTCCTCCAGGTGTTGAACAACGCCGGCGAATTCCTGCATCGCTTTCATTTCAACCACCGCACCATCAACGTCACGCCCTCCTTCGGCGATGTCTCGGCTGATTCTCTCGGTCTCGAAATGCTCATCACCGGCGGCGAGTCGGGGCTGCTGTCTTGCCTCGGAACGCCCGCAGGCACCAACGCCGTCGCGCATTGGAAATCCTACCGCGGCGACGCGCGCAACAGCGGCTCGTGGTTCGGCCTGCGACAGAGCGTGGCGATTCAGATGTCGTCCGCGAACCTCACCGCCGACGAAGTGCTGGCCGGCCAGAGCCTCTGCTTCGTGATCCAGAATCCCCAGCCCGGCGCAAAACCGCTCACCGCCAGCGCCGTCTGCGTCCGCCCCGATGGTGCGCGGCAAATGGCGACCACGACGGTCCTGGGCAAGCACGGCGAATTGCTCATGCCGGTCGAGGTGCTCGCGCCCGGCACTTACCACTTCAACTGGACGCTGGCGGATGCGGATGGAAAGCCGCTGGCTTCCGGCGAGCGGTCGGTCTTTCTGCAACCGTTCGTGAACGAGCGCGCCCTCGTCTCCCACGCGCTCGCAGCGTTGCGCGCGACGGCGGAAGCATCGGAGCAAAAGCTCTCGCTCTCGGCCGCAGCACTTCGGCGCGAGGCCACATCGCTCGAAGTCGAAGCGAAAGCCGTCATGCCAATGCAAGACGCCGTTCCCGGCAACGAAATCGGCGCGGTGCAAGCGGCGTTGCAAAAGACTGCGGCGCTGGTTCAGCGAGCCAAACGGTCAATCGCGATTTCGGAAGTGATCCGCCAGGCGTCGGTCCTGGGGACACAGACAAGCCTGATCGCCTTCGAGGGCACGATGTGGGAGAACCGCAAAGTGGACGAGCAATTGCCCACCAGCGCCGCGAACCCGCTGCGCATCGCCCGCACCGCCGTTCCGGGCGAGCACGAACCGGTCGCCTTGAGTCTCTTCAACGTCACCGATCACGAATTGCTGGTGCGCGTGCAGATTGACGCGCTGACCAACGGCGTGGTGGTGACGCCGCATCGCTCGATCGGCTCGCCAACCTCGCTGGGCGAAGTTTCCTGGGATGCCCTGCCCGAACTCGACGAAAGCGGGACGCTGGCAATTCCATCCCTCAGCAGCCGCGAGTTATGGCTGGACCTGGATCTCGGCGCGGTGAAGCCCGGCGAGCACAAACTGAATCTCCGGCTCCAGGCACTCAATGGCGCAGGCGTGCTCGATGCGCCCACGCATCCGCACACCGTGCCGCCACCCGAAACGGCGGTTGAGATTGCGCTCCACGTCCCGGCGTTCGCCATGGTTCCGTCGGGCGAGTTCCGCCTTTGCACCTGGGCCGCGCCGGAGGAAGCGAACCTGCCCGACCTGCTCGCGCACGGAAACAACGTTTTCACCACCACACTCCCCGCACCGAAATACGACACGCAAGGTCAACCGACCGGATCGGATTACAGCAAACTGGATCCGGTGCTGGGCCGGTTGCGCGGAAAAGACGTCGTGTTGCTGCTCCAGGGTTTTCCTCCCTTGCACGGTGAGGTCGGCAGCGTCGGCTATCAGAACGATCTAAAGAAGTTTCTCGCCGAACTCGTCACGCATCTTGCGGATGCGGGTTTTGACACGAACCATTTCGCGCTTTACCCGTACGACGAACCGGGCGGCGTCGGCTGGAGCGCGGTCAACCAACTCGTCGCCTTTGGCAAGCAGGTGCGCCTGGCGAACCCCAGCGTCATGCTCTACATGGATGGCGGCGGCGAACTGCCGATGTTTCAAGCGATGGCGCCGGTCATGGACATCTGGACACCGAGCATTTACATGCTGGCCGAGAAGACGCCGCTGATGGACGTGGTGCGCAAGAACGGCAAGATGCTCTGGTCCTACAACTGCGCCTATACTTACTCCCGCCCGATTGGCCCGAATCTGAAAAACATGAACATCATCGCC
>CAIKLQ010000358.1 GCA_903828255.1 uncultured Verrucomicrobiota bacterium | reverse complement strand
CGGATGCCCTCGGTGTGAATCGCGTGGTGGTCCACCCAGAAGCCGTGCGCCAGCGAGGCGAGGATTCCGGTTTTGTGTTGCGCGTCAATGCCGTCAATGTCGAGATCGGGCGGCGTTTCGGCGTAACCTTGTTTCTGCGCATCGGCAAGGACGGTGGCGAAGTCCGCGCCCTCCTGCTTCATGCGGGTGAGGATGTAGTTGCAGGTGCCGTTGACGATGCCGTAGATGGCTGAAAAGCGGTTCGCAACAAACCCTTCGCGCAACGACTTGATGATTGGAATGCCGCCGCAGACGCTGGCTTCGTAGTAAAGATTTGCCCCGCTCTTCGCCGCCGCTGCGAACAATTCCGGCCCCGCCGCCGACAGCAACGCCTTGTTCGCCGTCACGACGGTTTTGCCCTGCGCCAACGCGGCGAGCACCATCGTCTTCGCGATGCCCGTGCCGCCGACGAGTTCGATCGCGACTTGAATCTGCGGATCGTTGACGACTTCCTGCCAGTCGGTCGTCATGAGCGATTGCGGAATCGGGTAGGGACGCGGTTCGTCGAACGCCTTGACGGCGATTTTGCGAAAGGTCAACTGCACGCCCAGACGCGCGGCCATGAGGTCGCCATTCTGCTGCCACGCATGAAAAACGCCGCTGCCGACCGTGCCGCCGCCCAACATTCCGAGATTTACCTGCTGCATAGGGCGCGGAGGTTGCAAAGAAACAGCGCGGCGGACAATTCTTTTCCGTCACTGAATTGCGCCTTTGGGCGCCAAGGGAAGCAAGAAACACAGCGGGGCCAAGCCGCAAACGAAACGGAGCGCGGGTCTGCTACCCGCAGCGGCTCCGGACTGGTGGCCGGCCTCGCGATCTTCCGAACCTGCGGCACTTGCGGAGCCGCTGCGGCTCACAGAGCCGCGCTCCGATTTCGTGGGAGCGTGCGAACAACTTGGACTATTGAAGTTCAAAGCGCGCTCGCCGCTCACCGCCCGTGCCGCTTCGCGCCTATTCCGCCTGTACCGCGCCGCGATACTGGATGACCTTCACCGTTTCCAGCGTAATGAGTCCGCCGCCAATCAGCTTGTCTAGTTCCGGCAGGAAGGCGTTGATCTTCTCTTCGCTGTCCACGATTTCGATCACCAGCGGCAGGTCGGTTGAGAGCCGCAGGATTTTCGCGGTGTGCAGCCGGCTGGATTTGCCGAAGCCCATCGGGCCGCGCAGGACCGTCGCGCCGGCGAGGTGGAGTTCGCGCGCTTTGAGTACGATGGTTTCGTAGAGCGGTTGGTGTTCCCAACGGTCGCTTTCGCCAATGAAGATTCGCAGGAGGACGGCTTCGTGGGGGATTTGCATATCAACTTCCTTTCGCCGAATTGAGCGTGGCGCCGAGCAGGTAGCCGAGCCACACCGCGACCAGGCAAAGCACGACCGAGAGCAACACGTTGCCGCCAGCGTAAAGCCACTCGCGGTCGCGCAGCAGGTTGAGGGTTTGCAGGCTGAACGATGAAAATGTGGTGAAACCGCCGCAGATTCCGATCATCAGAAACTGCGTGACGAATGCCCGCGTCTCCGAACCGAGGCGGCCTTCCGGGATCGTCAGCGCTCCCAGCACACCGATGATGAACGAGCCGGCGACGTTGACCACGAGCGTGCCCAGCGGGAACGTTTCGCCCGCGTCGAGCCGCGCTGAGACAAGGCCGCCAAGCGCGTACCGCGCCACGCTGCCAAGCGCACCGCCAAGCGCGATCCAGAGATAAGTCAACATGCTCGTGCCGCGGAGATTGACCGAGTTGGCGCACGTTGTCACCGTTGAAAAAGCTTGGCGGGTGACGGTCTGTGCCTATCATGCGCGTTCAATTTATTATGACTAAAATACAAAAAATTCAGGCGCGCGAAATACTGGACTCGCGCGGAAACCCCACGGTGGAAGTGGACGTGACTTTGGAGTGCGGCACGACCGGCCGCGCCGCCGTGCCTTCGGGCGCGAGCACGGGCGAACACGAAGCCATCGAACTGCGCGACGGCGACAAGAAGCGTTACGGCGGCAAAGGCGTCAGCAAAGCCGTGGCGAACGTGAACACCAAAATCTTCCCGGCGCTGTGCGGCGTGGATGCGCTGGATCAACTCACCGTGGACGGCACGATGATCAAACTGGACGGCACGGAAACAAAGTCCAAGCTCGGTGCGAACGCCATCCTCGCCGTCTCGCTCGCCAACGCGAAGGCCGCTTCGTCCTGCCTGGGCCAGCCGCTCTACAAATATCTGGGTGGACCGAACGCCAAAGTCCTGCCCGCCCCGATGGCGAACGTCATCAACGGTGGCGCGCATTCCGACGCGCCCATTGATTTCCAGGAATTCATGATCATGCCGCTCGGCCTGCCGACCTTCAGCGAGGGCCTGCGCGCGATCACGGAAATTTTCCACGCGCTCAAAGCCGTGCTCAAGCAGCGCGGCCTCAGCACCGCCGTCGGCGACGAAGGCGGTTTCGCGCCGAAGCTCGACAGCGTGGAAGACGCCATCGAATCCATCCTGCAAGCGACGAAGAATGCCGGTTACAAGGCGGGAAAACAGATTTACCTCGCGCTCGACGTGGCCGCCTCTGAGTTCTACAACCACGACGGCACCTACACCTTCAAGAAGAGCACGGGCAAAACCATCTCGGGCGTGGAACTCGTGGACTTCTACGCCAAGCTCGTAGGCAAATACCCGATCATCAGCATCGAAGACGGTTGCGCCGAAGGCGACTGGGAGCATTGGAAGCAACTCACCGACAAGATCGGCGACAAGGTCCAACTCGTCGGTGACGATCTGTTCGTCACCAACGTGAAGTTCCTCCAGAAGGGCATTGATACCGGCACGGCTAACTCGATTCTCGTGAAAGTGAACCAGATCGGCTCGCTCACCGAAACGCTCGATGCCGTCGAACTCGCGCAGACCAACAAATACACCGCCGTCCTCTCGCATCGCTCCGGCGAAACCGAGGATGCGACCATCGCCGACATCGCGGTGGCGACGAACTGCGGCCAGATCAAGACCGGATCGCTCAGCCGCTCGGATCGTCTGGCGAAATACAACCAACTTCTGCGCATCGAACAATTGCTCGGCGCGAACGCCGTTTACGCCGGTACGAGCGCGCTGCCCAAAGCGCGGCGGTAGCAGCCGAGAGAACGCGGTTCTGTGACTTCCTAAATCCAGCCGGCGCAGGGCGGCTGGATTTTTCTCTTTCGTCGCGGCAATCTCTAAGGCGTGAAAGCTACAAACTCCAAAGCAAAACGGAGACATCTGGCGAAAGCGACGGTGCGTCTCAGCAATTTGCTCGATGAAACTCAGGCCCGAGAAGGGAAAATTCCACGCTGCCGAATTCGCTCGGTCGTGGTTCAAGCCGACGTGGACGATGGGCCTGTGTTGGTCAGCCATCCCACCTGGGAAGAGCTCCGCCCTGCACTGCGTATCAACTGAGGACCGACGGCGACGGGAAGGTTGCGTTTCCACAAGTGCCGCCGGGAAGGCACAAATTGGTGGAATTGGTGCCGGCAGGCGGCACGGCTGGCTCGACGATCTGTCAATATAAGCCACGACCGACGTGGAAATTCGCCCCGGCGAAACTGCCACGGTCACTTTGGGCGGGGACAAATAGCAGGGCAAGGAGTTGGACGACGTGGGCGGGGTCACTGCGGCAGG